>JBARUR010000175.1:0-48500 GCA_049645845.1 Desulforhopalus sp.
TTGTCGGCAGGTCCGGTTCGGGAAAATCGACACTTGCACAGATTTTGGTTCGGAGTCTGGCTACCGATAAGGGCATAATTCACTTTCTCGGTAAGCCTGTGTTTGATCGTAAAGCTACTGCTGCAATAGGAGGAATGCAGCTGGTTTTTCAGGATCCTTCTGAAGCGATCAGCCATCGCCTGACTGTCCTTGAGGCGGTGCGTGAGCCGCTTGATATAATAGGGTTTTCGGAAAGAAAGGAACGGAATGAGAGGGTGCGACTGGTGCTCGCCTCCATGCATCTGCCGACTTCGGAGGATTTTCTTAGCCGCACCTGCCATGGTTTAAGTGGAGGTCAGCGACAGAGAGTTGCTATAGCCCGGGCTCTCGTAACCGATCCGGTTCTGCTGGTTGCCGACGAGGTCACCGCCATGCTTGATCCCTCGACCCAGGCTGTTATTTTGCGCGAATTAAAAAGATTACAGCACGAGCGCGGCTTTTCCATGCTGTTCATCAGTCATAATATCCATTTGGCCAGGAAGGTTGCCGACCGGGTCTATGTGCTTGATCGGGGATTCATCACTGAGCAAGATTCCGCTTTTGAGGGCTTGACCAAGCAGACTGACAATCCGGCCTTTCGTATGCCGGAAGTCATAAAGAACTAATAACAATAGGCTGTAACACAATATCCGTTCAACTCTACAATATCAAACAGGAGATTTAATCATGTCCGCACAAACCATCGTTGAAAGCGATCTATTTAAAAAATGCCTGGATTTTCATGGCCATCTTTGTCCCGGCCTTTCGCTTGGTTATCAAGCAGCCATGGCCGGTATGGATTGGTTGTCAGCCAATCGTGCCGGAGACGAAGAAGTAGTGGCTGTCGTCGAAACCGATGCTTGCGGTTGCGATGCTATTCAGGTGATCACCGGCTGCACCTTCGGCAAAGGTAACTTCATCTACCGCGACTACGGAAAAACTGCCTTCACTTTCTTCAGTCGCGAGACAGGGAAGGGGGTACGTATTGCCCGTAAATCGGAAAAACAGGATCCCCTCGATCCTGAACATCGAGCTTTGCTTGTAAAGATCAAAGAAGGTACGGCAACCGAAGAAGAGCGAAGCCAATTTCGTGAACGGCACGAAAACGCCTCCAAGAAAATTCTCGCCATGCGCCCCGACGAATTGTTCAGTATCAGTGAAATCACCGTGCCTATTCCTGAAAAAGCGCGAATCGAACCCTCTGTTAATTGCGACCACTGCGGCGAGCCGACGATGAGCACCAAGCTGGAGGATAAGGATGGTCAGAAGCTCTGCAGAGGGTGTCTGATATAATCATTACCAAAGCAAGGGCTGTATACCGCAGAGTAACAGCCCTTTTGCTTTGTAAAAGTTCACAAACATCGTCTTATACGCCCGATCAGACCGCCTTGCTTAGGCCAACTCTCGAAGTCTGCTTTTACTGCCCACCGGGCCTGGTTGGTATTTTCTTATGCACTGCTAATCGTTTGCAGGTCCTGTAGCGCAATATAATAATTACAGTCCTTGTTCGGATGTTACGTGTAAAGTGAGTTATTAAATGATGCTATATCTTTGATATAGCAAGTCCAATATTAGTTAGTACTTCTATAAAGTAACATCATGTAAAACTACGTTAAAATCTTTTGCATAAAAAGAATTAATGTGATAGGTTCTTGCGTGAAAATGGTTCTTACCTGTTCTTTTTCTGCGAACATCCCATTTTTTCAATACTAAGTCTACTTTATATTTTTCTTAAGACATTATTGGTCAAATCTTAGGGGCACAATTAAGCTTGTCATTATAATAAGCTCTGTTTCCTAAAAGGTAAAATTGCGACTTCAATTAATCTAACGGGAGCACTGCCGATACATCTTTCTGTTTGGTTATTCGCATTTTTTCCTCTTTTCGCAGTGCCTTTTCTGGAGAAAATGAGGCAACGCTCCTCGGTACAAGACAACTCTGCTGGTGGCCTAATGACTGGAACGAAAAATAAACTGATTAAAATCGTTTGGTTTACTTTACTTGCAAGTATGTTCTGGGGAGGCCTGGCTCAACTGGATCCTTTGGGAGCTAAATCAGCAGCAAGTTTTCACTCGGAGTCACTTTTTCTGAGATTCATTGGTGGCCCTTGGTATCGATCTGATGCGCAGGGAAAGATTACTGTAGTCTTAATCGATGACAGCTATCTGGAACAGATAGGGAGTCATTGGCCCATGTCCTACCTGGATCAAGACTTATTACTCAATGATATATTGGATTATGAACCGAATTCTCTGTTTCTCGATCTGCTTTATAGGCACAAACACGGCAGCGATGACGAATTAAAACAGTTGGTAGATACAATGGCAAATGCCTCAACATCTACCTCTTCTAAAAGGAAAATTCCGGTATTTATACCATATCTAATTAATGATGCGGAAGGACTGGATACCTGTCTGCCTGGTGTGCACTCAAAAGCTCAAATAGTTCAGGCTAATTCAGTGATTCCGGAAATGCAGATATCATCAATTAAAAAGACATATATAGGTTGGAAAGGATGCGGGGATCGTTATCCTTCGAACATTCTGGGGATTAAAGTGCTCAGAACACCAGCTTTTGCACTCTATGAGGAATACAACAAACAAACTGGAAGTATGGCCGCAAAGCAATCATCATCGGAGTCCGATTTTCGAGATCCGATGATGATTCATTGGGGAACCGGAGTGAGTCAAAGTCATAAATCTGCCCTCGAAATAGGGGGAATAACATGTCGTTCAATTGATAAAGATAACTCGATAGATAAGTTGAAATATTCGGTGGCACAGATTTCAGATGCATTTTTAAACTCACTTTCCGGATCCGCAGAAAGAGGATGGTACGAACGCTGTACATACACGGATACTATCCACGCCACTTGGTTTCTTGGTTCTTCTCCAGAGAACAGGAAATTTTTGGAAAGCATGATTAAGGATCGAATAGTGCTCGTTGGAACTCAGGTTGATGGTGTTCCCGATACCATTTTAAGTCCGGTAAATGGCAAAATTCCCGGTGTCTATTTATTTGCCATGGCTTTGGATAATTACCTCGAATATGGCCCCGAATATTACCATCATATAGGTACCGTGCAAAAGGTTGCGATGGAAATAGGTTTGATATGGATTATCAGTCTATTTGTTGGAATTCTTAACGAATTAACAGCGACTAGACAACTTAATAGGATTGGTAAGGACGTCGCAGGGGTCAAATTAGGGCTAATCATTTTTAAGGGAATTTTTATATTAATTTTGAGTTTAACTGGTGCGCTGCTTTCATGGACATTTTTAAAGTATGCCCCAATGGACTGGATCAGTGTCTTTTTCTTATCCAATATTGCAGCTATTATTAATCAAAACCTCTATCAGAATAAATGGAGAGGCATATCTTTTCAATCACCGATAGAAAATGCATAGAGAGGAAAGTATGAAACGTATTTTCATGATTGGCATTTTTATAATATTTATCACTGTCTCTATAAGTTATGGAGATCCACAAAAGGTCAAAGGTTTGTACCAGGAAAATCTTATAGAGTATTCAGAAAAAGGGAAAAAGATCGGAGAATTGAATATACAAAAAGAAAAAATAATAGGGGCGGAAGTGTTGGATACCACGCCCAGAAAACTGGTAAAGATTAATTATGATGGAAAAGAACGGTGGTTCAGAGCAAGCCAGTTAGAATTTAGTATGCCTGACTTACCTAAATGTCCACAAGGTCCACCTGGCCAATCGATTGATCGTCAAACTCCGGTAGCAAGTGGAATGGGAGCGCAATGTGAAGAATAAAGGGGTGTGTCATGCTTGAGATTATAAAAATTGCAATACTTGCTACATGGCTTATTTTCGCAGGTTGTACTACATTATCCCTGCCCGGCAGTAAACTTTCGACGGATAAGGTATTACTTGATCAGGTTAATGGCATTGCGAAGAACGATCCAGCTTGGTTTTCTAATAGAGCGAAACAAGGAAATGATCTGCTGCAAAAATACAAAGGTCAAGAAACACCTGGAATAGCAATTTATCTTGAAAATGATATCTTCATATACCAGGATTCAGAACTTTCTGCTTATATCCTTGAAATAGTGAACAGGCTTTTAGAAAGTTGGGAAGGTGAAAAGCCGGAAATCGTGGTCATAGTTGAGACCGGCAAATATTTTTCCGCATATGTCGATGAACTGCATCAGCTTCACGTGTCCACCGGGTTGCTTCGTGAGGTCAAAAATGAGGATCAACTTGCATCTATAATTGCCCATGAAATAAGCCATATCCTGTTACGACATAATAGCAAGAAAAGTATGGTAGAAAGAGCAGGTGCAGCGCTTGACATGGGAGGCTTGTGGGCAGCTTCGGCAGGAAATTTCATCGATTCTCACTCAGACCTGAGAGAATACCGAAAGGAAGGTCGGGATGCGCTATTGGGATTTCAGTCTATGGGGTTTGTCTGGGTAGATATGTTGGCACCCCGCTGGTCTCGGGATAATGAAAAAGAGGCCGACCTCATGGGGCTGGATCTCTTAATACGAGCCGGATACAATTATGAGGAACATTTTGTTGTTATTGAGCATATTGCTGATGCAGAAGCCAGACGATCTGAACGTTTGGAAAATTTCAGCAAATTAGCGTATACCTTTATTGAGAAAAACCGAGAAGAACACAAAACTCCATTTGAGGGCCAAACGAATAAGTATTTGGATGAAATGAGGGTGACTCTGGAAAACACTCTTGTTGAACATACGGCTATGAAAATTGAATCTATAAATAAAAGTCATGATGATAGAGATGAACGAATTGATGCATTAAAAACGTATCTGCAGACAGTATACGGAGGAGGAGACCTGCCGCCGGAGAGCAGCACCGCGAATTTTTCAAAAATAGTCGGCAGTAAAACTTCCAAAACCAGACTCAATATAGATTTGGCGGCGATAAAAGCCATTGATGCCCTGAAAGATAAAGATATTTCTCTTGCGTCATCCAATTTTGCTGGAGTTCAGCTCAATTCTCATTTTGCACCGCTCTCTTGTAGTATTGCGAAATCCTCAATTGATGCATCGAAAAGAAAGCTCGACGCGGCAGTAAAGGTACTTGAGAAGTTAGTGCGCAATAATAAGTGTCCCGTGGAAGCCTATTTACGGCTTGCCGAACTCTATAGTTCAAAACGAAAATATGATAAGGCAGAAGCAAGTATAATGCTGGGAATTGATAAAATTGGAAGAGATTATAAATTTCTGCCTTCCCTGATCAAAATTAATAAACAATCCGGAAATATTTCTGCCGCTGAAGATTTCACCTTACGATGTAAGGTGTATGATGATGAAGGGATACTCTCTTTTATCCAATCTGAATTAGCCGGAAACAAAAGACAGAATACTTATTATCATAAATGTGCTGATATATTAGGATACGATGTTGTTGTGAAGCGGCAGAAAGAATCGGGTACTGCAAAACCAACAGGATTCAGTCAAATTCTGCAGAAGGTCCTTCCCGTTTCTCAATGAGGCAAATGTTTAACCTGCGTTTCTTTCATCAGTTTGGGCGGTTCAGGTTTATAATTTTTTGACAGTTAACCGCAGCATCGAACCTGAAAACGACCTGCCAAAGCACTACTCCCCCTGCATTGGGCGACTAACAAATGACCCTTTTGAGTTTTATCTCTATTGCAACATTCTCCCCATTGTTGCTGGATTTTCTAACAACTAAAAAAAATCACCGCAAATAAAATATCATTTGACTCTTTTGGGTGATATTGTATATTTGCCGGGATGTTAGATGCACCTAAACAGATCTGAGCTACCTAATTTAATTTTTGTCTCAGCGAAATGAGGAGAATCAAAAGTTCCTTTAAGAAAAAGTAAAATTAACCTTCATGAGGTGTTTTATGGAGCAAAAGAAGACCGAAAAACAAATTTTGCCGCGAAAGAAAATCTGGGAGATTGATTCATCTTTTAAATGTTCGGTGATTGGTACCTGTATGACTCGCAGTGAATTGCGCAAACTCAGCAGGGAAAAAGTCTACGCTATTGCTCCAAGTTGCGATGATTATCAATTGCATATGGCTTTTATAGGGATCTCAAAATTACCGGACTTGATGGGCAAGAGTCTTCATAAATATCTTGAGAAAAAATATCGCAGTGACACAAGAAAATACTTCAGGGTTACAACAGATGACGAGATTGAAGCCTTATGGGATGAAGATATTCTGGAAGGTCGGATTCATAGCGCATGGTGGGGAGTGATTACCCATCCGCAGGTTTCAATGGACCTTGTTAATCGACTTTACGGTCAGCTTCATATGATGGGGCATGACAGTCTTGGCAGTTCATGTAAGAAAAAGAAAGTGATCGAAGAGCTTAAGTCGAAGGTGACCGCACTTGAAGAGGTCCTTGCGGCAGATCGGCAGATGTATCTGGAAGAAAAAAGAAAGTTTAAGGAGCAACTTTCAGTATTGGCGATGGAAAATGATGGAATAAACATTTTGATCAGGGAAAATCAGTTTCTTCGGGAGAAATTAGCTGCACAGAAACAACGTTATGCCGACTCCCATAATCCCGCAATTGATTTGAATCAGCGAGTCAACATCAAACCACATGATATCGATAGTTCTGCAAAAGACAGAATTGTCGACGGTGGCTCTGAATTGCAGCTGTTACGGGATAAACAGGTAATAAACAAAAAGAAGATAGAAGGGATGAAAAAGATGCTCAGCGAACTTGAGCAGCAAAAAGTAGAGCAGGCCACGGAAATTGATTCACTGGAAAAGATGCTTTTACAGGTTATGAATCAGGAGGAAGCTTGCGAAGCCTGTGCGGATCAAGATACCGAAAAATGTCCCGGCAGGAATCTTTGCGGCCGGACAGTTCTGTATGTCGGCGGGCTGAACAAAATGGTGCCCCACTACAGGCAAATGGTTGAAAATCTCGGTGGCTGCTTTATCCATCACGATGGTGGTAAAGAGGTTTCCCGAAACATACTGCCAAAAATGCTTTTTACAGCTGATGCTGTTTTATGCCCAATTGATTGTGTCAGTCATGATGCCTGCAATTGCGTTAAAAAGATCTGTAAACAAAATCAAAAACCATTTGTTCTTATGCGAAGCGCAAGCCTTTCGTCCCTTGCAAGAGGACTTACTCATATAGTTCAACAATAAACTGACAGGAAACGTTGATGGTTATTGTTTATAAAAAGAAAAAGAATGGATGCGGGGGACGCTGCAGAGATTGTAAATGCCAGACAAATTAGCACGGATTCGTAGATGGTAAAAGTATTCAAGGAGGGGATGTATGGTAGTGCCCTCAATCATAGCCCCCCTGTATGGTGTTTATAATGAACCTTGGCGTTTATCCGTTTACCGGGGTGCCGCTTTTCAAAGGAGAATGTTTTTTGTCACTAGCAATAGATTTTGTCCCATTGCCCAACGATTTGAATCTTCATTCTGTCATTGATATGGTGGTAACCACTCTCGATGCCCGGGACCCATATACATTTGAACATTCATATCGCGTGGCGTATATTTCTGAAATGTTGGCTGAGGCCATGTCCTTGCCGGAAAGCCAATGCCGGCTTATCCATCATGCGGCACATTTACATGACATTGGAAAAATTGGGGTCTCCGATAAGGTACTGAACAAACCTGGAAAATTAACCAATGAAGAACGGCTTGAATTGCAAATGCATCCATCAATAGGTTGTACTATTTTGAGTAAGACGCCTGAATTCGCCACGATGGCAAGAATCGTCAGGCACCATCACGAGCGCTGGGATGGGAAAGGATATCCCGATGGACTTAAAGGCGAAGAAATTCCAATAGAATCCAGGATAATTGGCTTGGCAGATGCTTTTGATGATATAACCTCACATCGGCCATATCGTGCAACCAAATCACACGAATGGGCTCTGGAAGAAATAGTCAGGCATATAGGAAGTCAGTTCTGCAGGAAATGTGTAGAAGTATTCCTCACTCAACGGAAAAAATTAAAAATCGGCCTGTATCAAAGTGGTAAAACCGCAACTTGTCTTCATTCCCCACGCCGCAAGTCTCAAGTTTCCTGGCACAATACTTGTATAATATTGAAAACAATGTGCAGGCAAATCCTCTGAAACACGTTGAAATATACATTTGACGAAATCCTATTGATGTTGTGGTGCTGCATTGTCAGGATATGGCTTGAATCCACGACAAAGCTGCACTGCTTTTATATGCAGGTGTTCGTCCTGTATTGCAGGATCTGATCCGGTAGAACCGGACAGAAAACTACAAAGGAGGCTATAATGAAACAAGGAAGAATGTTGCTTAAAGCTGCGGTTTTCGGAGTTACTTTGCTTTCCACCGCTACTTTCATACAAGCGCAGTATGAAAGTAAAAAGAAAATGGGTATTCCCGAGGATGTAGATCCGGTCCATGCTACATATATACCGGTAGTGATCGATCAGGATTTCGAAACCATGATGAAAAAAGATCAGGAAATGAAATCAAAGATCATGGATGAGCAAAAACAGTTACTCGATCGCCGTTATGATCTGAGCGATAATCCTTCGGACGTCATGATGTCGGCGGGGAAAAAACCGGTGCAAAAAGGGGTGCGGGTAAAACTTCCGGAGCAAATGACCTGGGATAAACTCTCCGAGATGCCACCTGATGAAATTCGTGAGCAAGGAACCTTTCCCGAAGGATTCATGCCCCTGCCACATGCCAAGCATGAAACCGGTGGGCAGGTAATTCCGCCCGATCAGATTAAGGAGATGAATGATCTTGAGCAACGTAATCTTGAAAGATTCGATGTGGAGTTTGATCTGCCCCAACACCTGCTCCCTGAGTTTCCTCCACCTATTTTTCTCACTACGCGCCCCGATCTTGGAGATGTATCACAGGGCAAAGTCCTGTCCATCAGGAATTATTATGAGATAATGCATGGTCTAATCACTCCCGTTCAAATGGAAGGATTGAGACTTCTTCTGACCCCATTTCCACAGCAGCAATTCAACCAGACCGAGGATCGCAAGGTGAAAGAGGCAACTCTTGGGATTTCCTGTCTTGACTGTCACACCAATGGGCATACAAACGCAGCATTCCATCTCAATCCTGACACAAGGCCTCATGTGGCGCGTCTTCGTCTGGATACCGTCAGCTTACGCGGCTTGTTCAATCAGCAGATCCACGGTTCCAAGCGTTCGCTTAGGTCCGTTGAGGATTTTACTGAATTTGAACAGCGTACAGCATATTTTGACGGCGACCATGTAACTGCCGCCAAGAAGGGTGTCCATCTTCCTGACCGCACCAGTCAGGTGGCCATGATGGCACAGATGCAGAACATATTTAACTTTCCGCCTGCACCTAAGCTCGATGTCTTCGGACGGCTTGATTCAAGTAAAGCGACCCAGCAGGAACTTAAGGGAGAAGAAATATTTTTTGGCAAGGCTCGATGCGCCGAGTGTCATCCTGCGCCATTTTATCTCGATGATAAGATGCATGACTTACAAGTGGATCGTTTTTACAAGCCGCATATGAGCAACGAAAAATGGATTACCGGAGTAGGACCCATAAAAACCTTTACCTTACGAGGCATCAAGGATTCTCCACCTTATATGCATGACGGCCGGCTCGTTACCCTTGAAGATACGGTTGAGTTTTTCAATATTGTTACGGAACTTAAACTTACTCAAGAAGAGAAAGAAGCACTGACTGCTTTTCTTCTTTGCCTATGATCCTGATTGAGAAAACTCTTTCGGTTTCTCGATAGGGACAGGTGACGTGCCAAACAGTGTGTGGTCTTAAAGAAAGATTACTGCATCTGTTTGGCATGGTACTCGTGGAGGAGTGTAATTGAAGTTACACTAATTCCTCTTTATACCCTTTTGGAATTTTAACAACGAGGACAGGTTGGACAGCGTTGTGCAACACCTTACGTGTCGTGCTGCCAACCATAAAATCACTCACTTTGGAGTGGCTGCGCGCTCCCATAATGATCAGATCTGCAGAGCATTTTTTAGCGATATCGAGAATAACCTGATTTGGATAACCCTCAATGATATGGATAGAACTAACGGCATTTTCGCAGGATGGGGCATTATTGCATTCTTCAGTACAGAGTCGCTCCATTCGTTTTTTGAGTTTAGCTTTTACTGATTCTTTTGCATTAGTATGAATTTCTTCCGAAGTATCATGAGAGATATATTGTTCAACCAGGCTTTGCCCAAAAGGGGAAAGGGGCTCTATGGCATGGACCGCGACTATTTTGGCCTGATGCTGACGGGCAAGAGACAGGGCATATCTAAAAACATAAGGAGCAGCCGGACTCAGGCCGGTGGTGTAGAGGATGGTCTCGATTTTGGGCAGCATAGTATTTCTCCTGAAAAGGAAAAGTCATAAAGTTTATATACCGGTATTTTTTACCCTGCCTGGCATATTAGCTCATCCCTTTGTAAATCGGGATTGAGCTAATATGCATTTGAATTAAGATAATTTGTGTGGCTTGCAGACATTTTCAGCCTTTGCCGCGCTTCTTCCGCAGTTTTCGCAGTAATGCGTCGCAGGTTTAATCAGCGCAATATACGCTTGTGGATCTTTGACTTGAAGCTCCTCTTCGACATGTGCGCAAAGAGTTTTTTGTTTGTCATCACTCATAAAACACCTCCGTTGTTAGGCTCAGAATTTTCTTCTATTCTGTGTAAGGACATAAACGAGTCTGATCATTTTAATGTCCGTTGGTCTGACTAAAAGATTAGTCACCGGGATGAACATGTCAAGCAATCGGTTGGAGCAGTATGATGATCATCAGCATTTGGTTTTATGGGAAGTCTCTGTCGTTGCCGCCCCCCGGGAGGCAATGAAAATTATCATGCCTGGTAAATTGTGTCAGCAATATCCGAGAAATCACAGCTGATGCCATTTACTGTCAACAGAGCTTTCATCTTCAAAAGATGATCTGGTGTATCGATATGAATATCAGTTCCTGTTTCGAGTTTATCCAGTCGATAACCGGCAGAGGTTAGAATGGCGACAGCTTCTTGGTAACGGTCAACTAAGAAGCCCATCAGGGTAAAATCTTCCATGTAATTGCTGGGAAGCTCTCTGTTGCCGAGATATCTTTCTCTGGTGTTATAATCACAGGGAAGAAGTGCTATTTTGCCCATTATTGTCCTCCGGTAATTCATTTTCCTCATTGTGTAGAGGCGAGAAATGCAGTTAGTTTGCCGCTCCGTTATCGGGTTTGTAAAAAATATGTTTGCCGACATCGACAGTATTGATAAATTTTGAAGACCAATCAGGATTTACTTTCCGTTGATGAAAATACATTGCGCCATCAGTCCGATCAGTTAATTGCCGATTGAGGGCTTTTCGAGCGATTTCTTTAGCAATTTCGTAGGATTTTTCCTCTTGTACATCATCAGAGCGCCCATCACACCACCACGAGAACTGACAGGATCCTCGCTCCTGCCCCTGCATGACCACTTCACAAACAGTGTTAGGGAAACCTTCGTGGCCGAGTCGGTTCATGACAACGTTGGCAACCGCTTCCATGCCGGCTGCACCTTCACCTTTGGCTTCCCAATAGATGGAGCGTGCAAGGCAGGTAATTGCATCGTCCAAAGGTTCCGCGCCTGCCGGATCAACAGCTTGAGCTTCGGGTCTGGTGATAATTTCCGACGGTGATGGATGTTCCTTGCTGCCTTCAGCGGCTGCTTTTTGTTCCAAGACACTCGCCTTGTTCTCGGCAGCCTCTTTTATTTCCTGTTTTGCAGCAATTGCCTGGCCAGAAAGAATAACAGCAAGCCAGATCAAGGTCATTAGACGGCACATAATAAACCTCCTGAAAATCAATTGACCTCCTTGCTGTCGTGTTAATAATTGGCCAGCTCAGCAAGCCAGAAAAAAAGTCAAGTAATGAAGGTGGAAAACCAACTCAACTTTAAAGACTTACTGTATGAATATATGACGCATTCACTTGTATGCAAACCCCAACTCTTCCACTATCCTCGTATCCATTTTCAAGAAACCGTTAGGTGGTTGCATGTCTTAGGGTATATGCGCATTGAGCTTCACCGGTGATCACTTGCAGCTTATCTATAAAAATATCGATATTCCGGGCTAAGTCAGGTAAATCAAAAAGGATGAAGTAAAAACTCTTTAAAACATGACGATGATGAAGCAATATGCCCGCTAAGTGTCAGGATTTTCTCCAACAGTGTCTGCTTTTTGATATCGAAATTAACGAAAAAAACGTTATCTATTCGATTGGTGCTTCTTTTCGGAGTAAATCTTTTCTGATTAGCCCCGGAAAAAAAATAACGTCTCAGCAACTCAGGGAATTCGATGAATTTGGGCATTCAGCACAATTTATCCTGGGTCATAATATCCTCAGCCATGACATCCCCCGCCTTCAGCAGCTTGCTCCTTCTCTACAGCTCCTGAAAAGACCCGCGGTCGATACCCTCTATCTTTCTCCGCTGGCTTTTCCTGCGAATCCTTACCACCGGCTGGTGAAAAATTACCATCTCGTTCGGGACAGCATGAACGATCCGGTCAAGGACGCCCAATTAGCCGGGAAGGTTTTTAGCGAACAGTGGGATGCCTTTACCGAGCAAATAATTTCCGGCTCTGATGCTCCGATCCTCTATAGAAGTTTTTTGCACCGAGACCAAAACCTTACCGGAACGGCGGCAGCGCTTGAGGCTATGGGCGTTCCTCTTTTGGAGGGAGACGGTCTCTATGAATCATTTTCGTGGCTGGCGCAAAAGTGTTGCTGCAGGACCGCTGTGGAATATCTTGTCGAGCAGGTATCGGAAGGAACACGCAGCCATTCACCACTTGCTTATGTCACCGCCTGGCTGACGGTTTCCGGTGGAAATTCTGTTTTACCTCCATGGGTAAGGCATCATTTACCCGATGTACCTGTTTTGCTTCATCAACTCCGGGAAGTGAGTTGCGAAAACCGCAACTGCAGGTATTGCATGGAGCACCACAACCCTCATTACTTCCTGCAAAACTATTATGGTTTTGAAAACTTCCGCTCTGAACCGGCTATCAAGGAAGGAAAAAGCCTACAGGCGGAGATAGTTGCAGCTGCCGAGAAAAACCTATCGCTTTTTGCAACCCTGCCAACCGGTGGCGGCAAATCACTGTGTTATCTGCTGCCTGCACTTATGCGCTACCAACGGCGTAATATGCTGACCATAGTCATCTCGCCCCTACAGGCACTGATGAAGGATCAGGTGGATAATTTTCTAAAACAGACGGGTACAAAGCTTGCTGCAGCACTCTACGGGATGTTGACCATGCCGGAACGTGGAGAAATTATAGAGGGTGTCCGTTCCGGTGATATCGGCATTCTCTTTGTCTCCCCTGAGCAGCTACGGAATCAGTCTTTTATAAAAACCATCAGTCAACGGGAAATTGGAGCCTGGGTTTTTGATGAAGCTCATTGTCTGTCCAAATGGGGACATGATTTTCGGCCGGATTATCTCTATTCCATTCGATTCATCAGGGAGTTTGCCAAACAAGAAAAAACAGCCATACCGCCTGTGGAATGCTTCACAGCCACTGCTAAAAAAGATGTCAAAGCTGAAATTCTAGACATTATCCGGAGTGAACTCGGCTTGCGAATGCATCAGTTTGAGGGCGGACATGAACGAACCAACCTGCATTATGAAGTATGGTCCGTAGAAAAGCATGAAAAAAAACATACCGTTCTTGAATTACTTCGAGCGAGGTATCATGGAAAAGGCAGTGTCGTTATATACTGTGCGACGCGTAAGAATACAGAAAATCTTGCGGAATTCCTTCAGCTTGCCGGATATGTTGCCGAGGCTTTTCATGCCGGTATCGATCCTTCTCTTAAAAAACGTATCCAGGATAATTTCATCAGTGGGGAAACCCCTGTCATTTGCGCTACAAATGCCTTTGGCATGGGTATAGATAAGGACGATGTTCGTCTCGTCATCCATGCCGATATTCCGGGCTCGCTGGAAAACTATCTACAGGAAGCCGGTCGTGCCGGACGAGATCGCAGTTCCGCTGAATGTATCCTTATTTTTGCCGAACAGGACATTGAGGGACAGTTTCGTTTGTCCAGCAGCTCCAGACTAACCCAGCGGGAGATCGCGCAGTTTCTTAGAGGACTGCGTTATGCCGCAAAGGGTGAAGACACTGTAGTGCTCACTGCCGGAGAATTGCTTCGCCTTGATGTGGTTGATATTGATATGGAGGATTATCCCGACGCTGCAACGCAAGTTAACACTGCTGTTTCATGGCTTGAACGTTCCGGTTTTCTTGAGCGTAATGAAAATAACACCAGGGTTTTCCAAGGTAAGCCGCTTGTTCGCAGCCTGGAGGAAGCGACCGGAAAAATGGCAAAACTCAACCTCTCAAAGAGACAGCAGTCACGATGGCTGGCTATTTTGGCTCTTCTCATGGAACGGCGGCCAAATCAGGCATTTAGTGCCGATGAACTGGCCGGTCAGTCGTCTTTTGCCACTACCCCTGAAGACCCGGTCAACGAGACTGAAACCCTGCGGGTTATTCGTACCTTAAACGATATGGCAGAGCAGGGATTGTTGTCCAAGGAAACGATTCTTTCAGCCTATATAAGGTATAAAGTCCAGAACAGCGCCGAAAAACAATTACAGCGGATAATTCAGCTGGAAAAAGACTTTCTGCAGGTTTTGCAGGAAGCTGCGCCGGAGGTGGAAATCGAGATTCCTTTGGAAATCGATCTGCGGCAGGTAAACCAGCTGCTATTGGATATGGACCATAAAGAAAGTACTCCGCATATCCTGAAACTTATTTTGCACGGTTTATCCCGAGATGGAAAAGGCCTTGCCGGCCAAAGCGGGAGTCTCTCGCTTAAAGCCAAAGGGAATAACCGGTTTACCCTCTATCTGCATCGTAATTGGGAATCTCTTCTGCAAACAGTCCGCATTCGCCAATTGGCGGCATCTATTGCATTGCGGGTAATGCTAGCCACTGTTGAGCCTACTGCTAAACCAAATGCAAGCCTGTTTGTAGAGTTTACTTTGGAGAAGGTCATTGCCGGCTTGAAAACCGATTTATTGCTTCTGCCGCAACTCCGTGACCCATTGGCAGCTGCGGAACGGGCATTGACTTTCATGCATGAACAGAGTGTGATCGAGCTGCAACAGGGGCTGGCCGTTTTTCGACAGGCTATGACCATCCACATAAACCCGGAGGCAAAGGGGAGGCGTTATTCCGGAGCCGATTTTTCTCCTCTAAAAACCCACTATGATGAGCGGAATTTCCAGATCCATGTGATGAACGAGTATGCAAGGCGGGCGCTGGAGAAACTCAGTGTGGCAATGAATCTGGTCACTTCCTATTTCAAAGATGACAAAGAGGACTTCATCGAGCGATTCTTTCCGGGGAAACAAAAATTTTTGGAAAGAGCGACAAGCGAGCAATCGTATTTAAAAATTGTCGATGATCTGAAAAATGACTGCCAGGAACGCATTGTCAGTGCGGAAACCGATAAAAATATGCTGATTCTTGCTGGGCCCGGTTCGGGAAAAACAAGGGTTGTCGCCCATCGGGTGGCCTATTTGCTCCGGGTGAAACGGGTGAAGCCCGAGTCTATTCTGGTTCTCTGCTATAATCGAAGTGCGGTGATGAACCTTCGCAAAAGAATTCGGGAGCTGGTCGGAAACGATGTGTTCGGCGTAACGAGCCTCACTTTTCATGGTTTGGCCTTGCGGCTGACCGGCAGGTCTTTGGTAACCATGAGCCGTCAAAAGGAGAATGCTGAACTTGATTTTTCGTCGATTATTCGGGATGCCATACGGCTTTTAAAAGGGGAGAGTGATATTTTAGGGTTTGGCAGTGTTCCTCCGAGGTATACCCTTGTTGGCAGGATCAGTCACATCCTGGTTGATGAATATCAGGATATCGATGCCGAACAGTATGAACTTGTAGCACTTTTAGCCGGAAAAACCCTGGAAGAAAAGGACCAGAAGATGACGATTCTGGCTGTCGGAGACGATGACCAGAACATCTATAGGTTCCGGGGAACCAACGTTGGTTTTATCAGAAAATTTCAAGAGGATTATATCGCGGAAATCCATTATCTTATAGAAAATTATAGATCGACTGCCAATATCATCGCCGCAACAAACAATCTTATCAGTATGAACAGTGATCGTATGAAGACCTGTCAGTCTCTCCGGGTGAATCAGGCAAGACTGTCCTTGCCACCAGGCGGCAACTGGCAGCTGAACGACCCAATAACCAAGGGCCGGGTACAGCGAATTGAAGTCCGCAACAGAGAAGACCAGGCTTATGCTTTGCTTGATGAAATCAGACGGTTGCAGCGGCTTCAGATTGGTTTTGATCTTAATGCATGTGCTGTTCTTGCCCGTGAGTGGAAAGACCTTGATTCGGTGCGAACTGTACTGGAACAAGAAAAGGTTCCGTTCAGTTTAAACTGGGGTCGGGCCAGTGGATTTCCCCGTCTTACGAGAATCAGGGAAAATGCCCTGTTGCTCGCAGATTTACGGCAGGCGAGACAGGAATTGAGGACGGCGGACTCACTTTTTACTTTTGTTCCTGACGATATAACGGCAGATACTGTATGGCACGCAAATCTCAGAAGGCTGATAGAAGAATGGAAAGAGGAAACAGGTAATGTACCTTTATCTGTTTCTCTCATAGAAGATTATTTTCATGAGGCACTGTCCGATCAAAGCCGCTCGAAAAATCTTTCCAATGGAATTTTTCTTTCTACGGTGCACTCGATAAAAGGACTTGAGTTTGATCATGTTTTTCTGCTCGGAGATGGTTGGCAGAAAAAGCAGGGGCTGGAAATGGAAGAAGAGCGAAGATTGTATTATGTCGGGATGTCCCGGGCCCGCGAGACACTGCACCTCTTCAATCCTACAGAAAATCCTAATCCTCATGCTGCCGCGCTCACAGGTGTTTACATGAGTGACAAAAAAGTTGATCCTGCCAAAAAGAAATTATCGGCCAAACAATATATCTTTCTTGGCATGGCAGATCTCTATCTCGATTTTGCGGGAAGGAAAAACCTTCAGCATCCGATCCGAAAAGCTTTGCAGAAATTACAGGCAGGAGATCGGTTGCAGATGGAAAAGCAAAATGACTCCATCGAATTGATCAACCCTGAAGGAATACCGGTAGCTCGATTATCAAAAATGGCCCGGGATAAATGGGAGGGAAAATCTGGTTCAATCCTCGAAATCAAGGTAGTTGCAATGGTTCGGCGTTACAGGGAAGATATAAATGATACTCAATTTGGCAATTGTTATGGCGATTTCTGGGAGGTGCCGGTAGTTGAATTGTGCCTGTAAATGGCGGCGGAACTTTAAGATGTTTGCAGTATAGAGTCTTAATTGCATTTTTTGTTGAAACTCTATACTGCATAAGTCGAGAAATGATCAGCTTCCTAATTCCTTTCGAACTTTGGCAAGATATTCGGCGCCGATTTTGCCGCTCCAATTTTGCAGGACAGGTTCCGATAGATTTTTGAGCTGATTAATGTCATCTTCTGAAAGTTTAATGAATTCAACTCCTGCCTCTTTCGCCTTGGCGACCTGAGACTCGTATTGCTGTTTGGTCAGTACACGGGAATTTGCACTTTCTTCAGCGATTACGTTGAGCAAAATGTCCTGCAGATCCTGTGGCAGCTTCTGTAGCCATCGTTTATTGATCAAATGGACGAATAATCCCTGTGCATAATCGAGTTCGGTAAAATATTTGGCAATAGTGAATTTTTTGGTGATATTGCAGACAATGGCAGTATGGTCAAGGCCGGTAATAACTCCTGTTTGGAGTGCCTGTGGAACATCCGGCCATGGCATAACAGTGAACTTTAATCCCCAGGATTTGTAGGTGTCGGTATTTACAGGGGCTTCGGCAATCCGGAAGTTGGTGTTTTTCGCATCCTCTATTGTGCGTACAGGTGTTGTCGTCGCCCAGCCATAGGGACCGTAACCGGTAATATCAGCAACAAGAAGACCTTGTTTTTGTGCACCATCCGCAAAAGGCTGCCAGAGTTCGGGAGTATTTCTGAATGTATCAAGCTTATCAAACGTGTCGATAACATAAGGAATATTAACAATGCCGAGAAGGTCAGAGACATTGGCTGCGGCAACTGATGAGCTCATCATTCCCTGAATTGCACCCATTTTCAGTTTACTGATAACATCTTTTTCACCACCGAGCTGGCTCAGGGGACGAAAGTCTACGTAGAGGCGTCCTCCTGATTTTTCCCATACTTTGTCACGAATGCGATATCCCGCGCCCACACCTTCAATAACGGGATGAGATACATTCGACAAAATATAGGTGTATTCGGCCTTGCTTGGATCAAAATTTGGCTGCCAGGCATCCAACGGATTTTTATTTTCCTCCGCGGCTAATACATTAAACGGTAAACATAATGTGAACAGCAAAACGGTAAGCAGCTTCTTCATGTTGAGCCTCCCTTTTATGGATGTGATCAGAATTGATATAAATCTTTTAATTAATGCTTTTTTCAATACCATGAATATTCTGTATTAGTAAACCCTTTTGTTGAAATTAATGAGTCTGTTTCGTCGAATTGGTGAATAGATGAAGGTAGAGACATTCTGTTGATTAATTAAATTAAGATAAAGTTAATATGTGGCTAATCTGCCACCGTGTGATTCATTTTGGATATATCGTATTAATGGATAGTTACAAGAGGCTGGGCATCGAATTTTGTTGCAAAATCCTGCAGGTTTCCGTTACCTTTCTCCTGGCAGATTAATTCTGTACCTCAACTAACCTCGGTAATCGGGAAATAAACCAGGAACTCTTTTTCAGTGCCCTTCAAAGCATGGGGATAAAAAAAGAATACCCCTTTGAGGGTTCTGGAGTAAGGCACTAAAGGAGCAAGACAATGAGAACAATCAAAAAAGCCGGCTTGAGCATCCTGATCTTTTTATTGCTGGGTAGTTTGTGGAGTGCGCCAGTGTGGAGCGCAGAGGATCCCCTTGAAAAATGGCAGCCTTCCTTTGATCCTTCGGGAGCAAAGTATGTCTATCTGCTTTCCTGCGTAGGCCATCCGGCAATTGAAGGCGTGGGGGTTGGATTTCGAATTCGAGACAGAATCTGGCAAGAGTCAAACGGTCAGATATATGTTGATTTTCGCCCTTTGAGCCAGCTGGGGGGAGAAAAAGATGTAATAAATAAACTCAATTTCGGTGCAATCAACGGCATGATGAGCTCGTCGGTTGCAGCAGCTAATATTGCCCCGGAACTTGGGATCGTTAACCTTCCGTATGTAGTTGATACCTTTGGAAAACTCGATAAATTTCGTGATACACCGGAATTGTGGAATCCGTTCCGCGATGCTCCGGTCTCGAAAGGTCTTCAGGTTATTGATTTCACAGGATATGGGAGTTACGGTTGGGCAACAACCCGGCCGGTTGCCACTTTGGAAGAAGCAAGGGGAGTAAATTTTCGCATAGCGGAAGCTCCTGTCAATATCGATACCTACAAGGCCTGGAAACTCAAATTCGCAGTTCTGCCTTGGCCGGATGTCCCCCAGGCACTGCAGACGGGAGTAATCGACGGACTTGATCACACTCCGATTGTATGTAATATCTCGAAAAAGTTCACTGTTGCCAAATTCTATACCGAACTCGATTATGCACAGGGGTTATATGTTCATATTATAAACCAAAAATGGTTAAAGCAGCTTCCTGAAGATCTGCAGCAGCTCCTTCTCAAAGTAGTAAAAGAAGAGAGCGCGCTTGCCAGAAAGCGAACCATGCAGCAGCAGCAGGAGCAAATTGCTGCAGCTAAGGCGGATGGAGTTACTTTTCTGCAACTGAATTCCGCAGATAAGGAAAAAATGATAGCAGACAGCGAAACAGTGTACGACAAATGGGGACAGAAGATAGGCAGGGAGTACCTGGACAAAGTGAGGAAAATCTTGCAGGAATAATTCTTAGATACTGTCAACAGCGGATTAGAAGATTAATCAGGCCCGGTGTGCTTTATGGCATGCCGGGCCTGATTTGCGTTTCACCTATAGAAGGCGTACAATACTTTTTTACATGCAAAAAATTAATCAAGTCTACCTTGACCATAGGAGAAGTATGCGAAGTAACAATAGAAAACCAGACAGTCTCAGGCCCATCAGCATTGAAAGGGGATTGCAGTATCAGGCAGATGGTTCGGTGCTGATCCGTATGGGCAATACCCATGTTATCTGCGGCGTTTCGATTGAAGAAAAAGTTCCTCCTTTTTTAAAAGACACTGGACAGGGTTGGATCACTGCTGAGTACGGTATGCTCCCCTGTGCAACAAACAGCCGTTATCGACGTGAAACTAGCGGCCTGTCTGGCAGGACCATGGAGATTCAGCGCTTGATAGGCAGAAGTCTCAGGATGATGGTTGATCTTACAAAAATTGGTGAACGAACAATCCGAGTTGACTGCGATGTTCTCAATGCCGATGGAGGAACCCGCACGGCTTCAATTACCGGTGGAGCTTTGGCTGTAAAAGATGCATTGAAGAAACTCGTTGCCGAAGGCCGTCTTAATTCGCTTCCGGATATCATGCCGGTGGCGGCAATTTCTGCAGGAATCGTGAACGGCGAAGCAATCCTTGACCTTGATTATACAGAGGATTCGTCGGCTGAAACTGATGCTAATTTTGTTATGTCGGGTGATGGCAGGTGGATTGAAATCCAAGCTACTGCTGAGGGAAAACCGTTTACCGATGAAGCGTATCAGGCCATGGCTAAGTATGCCCGAAAGGGCATTGAGGAGCTCTTTGTATTCTGGCAGGAAGAAGAATAGGAAGAAAAATGCGAAGAAAACAATCTGAGATTACAGCAAAAGAAGAGATTGAGGAGATTCTTCTGAAAACAAGGGTGGGCAGGCTGGCTACCCTCGGGGATGACGGCTATCCTTATATTACTCCGGTCAACTATGTATACTGGCAAGATTCGATCTATTTTCATTGTGCACTGAAAGGAGAAAAACTCGACAACATCCGTCGTCATGGAAAAGTGTGTTTCGAGGTGGATATTCCCCTTGCATATTTGGACACCGGCTATGATAAAAGTATGCCCGCCTGTGATGTTGGACAATATTACCAGTGTGTGATCATCCGTGGACAGGCAAAAATTGTCGAGCAGCAGGATGAAAAAGTTGATGCACTCAATGCATTGATGGCGAGTCATGAAAATGATCCGCAGTTTTCCGACATTACTGCCGATACTCCCGCTGTTAGATTATGTGCAGTCGTTTCCGTAAGGATTGAATCTTTATCCGCTAAAGCCAATCTGGCCCAGAAAAAAACGGAAGAAGAGAAAGAAAAAATCAGCGTTTATCTGCAGCAAAGAGATCTGCCGGGAGACAGGGAAGCCGCAGCGCTTATCCATAACCGGAAATCCATTTTGTGATACCATCGTAATACATTGAATAAGATATTGGAGAGAAGATGTATCTGATCCTGGGCTTGGTGATCGGTTTTTTTGGAGCATTTGAATTTGGTATAACTGGTGGATTCTTTGGTGGACTGATTGGTATATTAGGTGCGGAAGTTCTCGCCCTGAGAAAGAGATTAGAAATTCTCGAAAAAGTTAAAGATAAACCTGAAAAACCGAAAGAAGTCGTTGATGATGAGGTCTTCTTTGAACTGTCTGGCAGAAAACCAGCCGCCCCGGCTGAAAAACCTCGTCAAGAATATACTGGACCTCAGGCTCCTTTGCCCATTCGTGAAGCAATTGGTGGGAAGGCAGCAATCAGACAGGATTCTGTACTCGATAAATTTTTCGCAGGTCTCGGCAGCAATGCCGAGAATTTCGCCAACAAGACAATTCATTTTTTCACCAGCGGTAATCTGGTGCTAAAAATCGGCATCATTGTCCTCTTTTTTGGCGTAGCCTTTTTGTTGAAATATGCGGCTCAGCAAAATATGGTCCCCATGGAGTTCCGCCTGATCGGGGTTTTCGTCAGCGGTATGGCAATGTTGGGATGCGGCTGGTGGCTGAGGCATACCAGTTTAGGTTATGGTCTTGTCCTGCAGGGCGGTGGTGTGGGTATCCTCTATCTTGTAGTTTTTGCCGCAGCCAAGTTGTACAGTTTTCTGCCGATAACTCTGTCGCTTGCAGTGATGATCGGTCTAGTCGCTTTGTCGTGTCTGCTGGCTGTGCTGCAGGATTCAAAATCACTTGCGGTTTTCGGCATTGTCGGAGGTTTTCTGGCACCTGTTCTGATGTCGACAGGCGACGGCAGCCATGTGTTGCTTTTTTCTTATTACGCACTGCTGAATGCAGGGATCCTTGGAATCGCCTGGTTTAAATCCTGGCGGGAGCTTAATTTGATAGGTTTTGTTTTTACCTTTGCAATAGGCAGCCTCTGGGGCAGCATGGGATATCAGCCGGAATATTTCCGTTCAACAGAGTTTTTTCTCGTTCTCTTTTTTGTTTTTTACGTCATAATTTCGATACTTTTTGCTTACCGTCAATCCGTCAATCTTCGTGGCTTTATTGATGGTCCGCTGGTCTTTGGCTTACCGTTAATAGTCTCCGGGCTCCAATATCTTCTTGTTAAAGATTTTCAATATGGAATGGCTTTTTCAGCTCTGGCAATTGGCATATTCTATTTGACGTTGGCGACTATTTTATGGCAAAGGTTCGTTTCCTCCATGCATCTTTTGTGTGAGGCTTTTCTTGCCTTGGGAGTAGTGTTTGGCAGCCTCGCGATTCCGCTTGCCCTTGACGGACATTGGTCCGCATCCATCTGGGCACTTGAAGGTGCAGGAATGGTTTGGATCGGTGTTCGGCAGAAGAGAGTACTCGCCCGTCATTTTGGTCTGTTGCTGCAGTTATCGGCAGGTTTTATTTTTCTTGATTCGGTCTGGTATCCCTTTATTGCTACGGCCTTTGCTAATCAGTATTTTCTCGGTTGTTTCCTTCTGTCATTGGCTGCCCTTCTTTCAAGTTATCTCCTCGATAGATACCATGGCGAGTTAAAAAAGTGGGAACGATATTATCCTATGCCGCTCATGGTTTTAGGGCTTATCTGGTGGTATATCGGGGGAATGCGTGAAGTAAATATGCAGATGGCGTATTTACAGAAGGCGAACGGATTTTTACTGTTTTGCAGTTTAAGTTCCATTCTTGTGGGCATGATCCTCAAGAAAGTACAGTGGCCGCGTTTCGAACTGGCGCTCTACCTGCAACTGCCGGCCATGCTGCTTCTTCTGCCATTGTGTTTAGATGGGTTCAGGTTGAGTCCTCTTTTTTTCGATAGTTGGGGGATGGTGGCCTGGACTGTCGCTTTTGTCACACAATATCGCATACTTTATCTTTATGCCGAAGCCTGGCCGAAACGAAACATGGTCGCCTGGCATCTCGGCACCATGTGGCTGCTGATCTTCGTCCTGACGCATGAGACAAGTGGGGTTGTTGACCGGATATCAGGACTGAGTGATATCTGGACAACAATATGCTGGGCTCTTATCCCAAGCAGCGCGATGCTGCTGCTCCTGTATCTAGGGAAAGGGGTTTCATGGCCTGTTGGAAAACATACTTCTTCCTATCTGGGCACAGGCGGCTTCCTGCCGGCTTTTGGGCTGCTGATATGGACAATTGTATCTTTTAGTATTGCAGGTGATCCCTCTCCTCTGCCGTATCTTCCGATCGTTAATCCGGTAGAACTCTCCGGCTTAGTGGTCCTCATTACGCTTATGTGGTGGGCCTTTAATCTGAAAAACAACGGTTATATCCCTAAATATCTAACAGAAAAATATTTTATTTGGGGGTTGGCGGCCCTCATCTTTTTATGGCTGAACAGTATTGTTGCCCGTTCGGTGCATTTTTTTGCAGGTGTTTCCTATGATCCTGATTCTTTATATCGTTCGGTAATTTTCCAGGCTGCTCTTGCTGTACTCTGGGGGGGAGGTGCTTTGGCGATCACTATCTGGGCTGCACGAAAAGCAAACAGATCGGTCTGGAAAGCAGGCGCTGCCTTGCTTGGTATGGTGGTGGTAAAACTTTTTATCGTCGATCTTTCCGGTACCGGAACAATTGCCCGGATCGTTTCTTTTCTGGTTGTAGGTATATTGATGCTCATTATAGGGTATTTTTCACCTTTGCCTCCTAAAACTAAGGAAAATTCTTTATGAGATATGTGTTGGCTCTCTTGATTTTGCTTACTTCTGCCGAACTCTTAATGGCTGGAGATATCGCCCCAAGTGATTTTGCTGTGGGATATAATCTTGAAGTGGACAAAGAAGGCACTATCTATTCGGTTGCGATTCCGGAGGATGTTTATCGTACGGTTCAGAGTTCCGATTTGCAGGATGTGAGGATTTTCAATGGAGCAGGAGAAGTTGTACCTCATGGTATTCGTAATGTAGAAACAGATCCGGCAACACTTCGGGATACTTGGACTGTCCCGTTTTTTCCGCTTTTTCAAGATATAAGATCAAGTGATCAGTCAGAATTTTCACTTCAGGTTTCGAGGGATCGGGCAGGGACTATTGTAAATATCCAATCAGATCCGGTAAAGGAAACGGATAATAAGAAAGTATCCGGTTATCTGCTTGATCTCAGCAACCTGAAACAGGCGGTGTCGGAACTGGAATTCCAGTGGGAAGAGGATACTGATTCATCCATTTTTACGGTGAATATAGAGCAGAGCAACGATCTTATCCACTGGTCTTCCTTGGTGAAAAAAGCGACTCTTGTCGATTTGCAGTTTGGTGGCCGGCAAGTGGAAAGAAGAACCATCCAACTGCCGCGGTCACCACAGCAATATTTAAAACTTACCTGGCAGAAATCCAACGGACTTCTCAGCTTAATCAGAATATCGGGTTTCTCCCAAGTCATTGAGGAACGCAGAAAATATCAATGGCTTTCTCTTGACGATGGGACGATATCGAAAAAAGATGATCAGCTGCTTATTGATTTTAAAACAACTTACCGGCTTCCGGTCAGCAGAGTCCAAATACAATTTCCAGAAAAAAATTCTATTGCCGGATTATCAATACAATCTCGTTCAGATAGGGATGCAGGGTGGGCGACAAGATGTGAAGAGGTATTTCACGACTTGACTCTTGAAGGGTCAGCAATTCAAAATGAACCCTGCATCTTTCAGCCGGTCGTCGATCCTTTGTGGAGAATAGTTGTCAAACAGGACGGAGCCGGGCTGCAGTCAGGGAACAAGGCACTAACTCTCCAGCTTGGCTGGCTGCCGAGTGAATTGCTCTTTGTAGGAAGGGGAGCCTCACCATATTTGCTCGCCTTTGGCAGCGGTAAACTGGCCCAGGAAGATAAACAAACGGATGATGCAATGTTGCTTCAGGCTATTCGAATAAAGCCTCAGGAGCAGGCTATCAATGTTGCTAAGCTGGGTGAAAAAGTCGAACTTGCAGGCGATTTAGCGCTTAAAAGTCCCAAAAAGCCGTTGCCGTGGAAACAGTTGCTGCTCTGGGCTGTTTTGTTGTCAGGAGTCGTGCTGCTGGCTTTTATGGCGCGCAGCCTCATAAAAGAAATGAAGGCGGCTGAAGAAAAAAAGGGTGTTTGAAAAGACATAACTGGTTACAGTTTGCGCATTATGTAGTACACCCCGTACATCTCGACCTCCCGATAACCGGGAAAATAAGCCAATATAAGCAGCTTCAGAAGATCATTCTTGTTAAGAAGTACCATTCTAAGGCACTGTTTGGCGGGCTATTGTAGATCTTTTTTAAAGAAGGAAGTAAGAATGTTTCGTTCGTTTTATAAAAGTAAAAGATGGGCTCTCTGGGCTTACGGCGGCGGGCTGGTCCTGTTGCTTGCTCTTTTTGTCCAAGTGGAGTTAACCGTCGCAATTAACAAGTGGTACGGCAGTTTCTATAATATCCTGCAAAATGCGACTGAGCACGAAATCAGTGAATTTTGGGAGCAAATGCTGATGTTCGCCAAAATTGCATTCCCTTATGTTTTAATTGCCTCTATTACAGCATATTTCACCCGTATTTACGCCTTTAAGTGGCGGGAAGCAATGACTTTTTCCTATGTGGCTAAATGGCAGACCGTTGAAGAGGAAGTCGAAGGTTCCAGTCAGCGTATTCAAGAGGATATTTATCGGTTTGCCAGGATATTTGAAAGTCTGGGGTTGCAGGTAATACGGGCGGTCATGACGCTCATGGCTTTTTTGCCGATCCTGTGGGGGTTGAGCCAGGGGGTTGATATTGAATTTATTAAGGAAATCCCAGGCAGTCTGGTTTGGGTTGCTCTCATTGTGTCAGTCGGTGGATTGGTAATTTCCTGGTTTGTGGGAATTAAATTGCCGGGTTTGGAATATAACAATCAAAAGGTGGAAGCCGCATTTCGGAAGGAGTTGGTTTATGCCGAGGATGATAAGATTAATTATGGTAAAACCGAGACCATAGTCGACCTCTTTGTCGGTTTGAAGTTTAACTATAACCGACTCTTTATGCATTATGGTTATTTCGATGTATGGGTAAATTTCTTCGAACAGCTCATGGTTATTGTACCATATCTGATTATGGGACCTGGATTATTTACCGGTCTTATTACCTTAGGCGTGCTGGTACAGGTCTCCAATGCCTTTAGTAAGGTACGGGAATCATTTTCTATCTTTATCGCCAATTGGACTACTATCACAGAACTTCGTTCAATTCATAAGCGTCTAAAGGAATTTGAGGTAAACATCAATTACTAGTCAACGTAGAAAAGTCAATTCTGTTTCGTTTTATTGCGGTAAGGAGTTTAAAAACCTGTGAATCAGTTCAGTACTTTGGAAACCGGTTTTTTCTCCTTACAGCAACATCTTTATCTACTGAAAGCATGTTTGCTTTTAGTAATAAACAGCATACATCGAGCCGCGATTGGATGGAGGGCACTGAATTTGTGCCAACGACTTAAAAAAGTATTCTGGTGAACAGGTGCACCAGCCAAGGCAGTGATAAATTGAAGCTGTCCGGCTGCAATCCGAAATTCTTCCATAGTTTGAAGTGGTAAATCACCAAATGAAGCCAGAAGGGACGGCATGGAACAGGCCGGCAGCTCATGGGGTTTCCAGCCACCGGGGAGTCGCATAAAAAAATGAATTCCGTTGCGCTGCACCCTGTTTCCCATAACTATTTTCTGTGCAAGAGCCTCTGCAGGCAGAGGAGGGCGAGAATAATCAATTATAGTTGCAGCTTCGTGAATCAGACGGTGCAGCCGGCAATGCATAAAGTCTTTTCCTCTGGGGAGAAGATTAATAACCAAGTCTACCGAACCTAAGATATGGAGTGATTGCTCTTCATTGATCAAGCTGACATCTCCTTTCCTTGTCGATCTCACCTCAATCATCGATATTTGATAACCATCTTCAAGGAGTTGTTTTTCCAGTAATTCTCCAAGTAATCCGCCGCCAATAATAGCCACTGAAATTTTAGAAGAATGTTTCTGTGAAGTCCTTACCAGGTGGCTGACTGCCTTTTGAATGCTAAAAATATTGCCAAAAGTGCTGCTGTAAAAAGGCGGTGCCATGGAAATGCCATGTCGTTTTTCAAATATCGGACCCAGTTGTCCTGCCAGGCCTATTGCTTTTGCTCCGGAGATTTTCTGGATCCAGAGCATGCGGTTTATGATAGTTTCAACCAAAGGACGGTTTTGCCTCCGCATCAATTCCAGGGCCGAGTTTGGAATGACAAGGTATATTCCCATGGGTCGCCACCCATTCATGATCAGTCCTGCGGGAGTGGGGCGTCCCGAAAAAAAATTCCGAAGCCATTTGATGTCAGGACAAAAATCGAGACATTCCGAATTGTCTGTCGGATAAATGAGAAAGAGAGTTTTGAACATTCCGCTTCGGCCAAAAAACCAGATCAGGAACCAGATCGGCCATCGCAGTAAAAAAGTGTATACAAGAAAAATCATCTGTCGCAGGTATTTGTCCATTTTGCTCTCCTGTAGTAGTGAAATGCACCAGTGCCTTGTAGGCTAAAAAAGATACGTTAAAAAGTCGGGATAATTACTTATCGGTCTCTTGAAAGAGAATGATTATGAGGCGGGGCTATTAACGAATTGGAACATCTCGTGAAAACAGGAGTCCAGAGATAAAAAAGCCGCGTAATCGCGAGATATCGCGGCTATAAAGAGGGAAGTAAAATAGAAGAGAAATGGAAATGCCTTGAAGTTTGGTTCTTTCTGGAAGAGGAATTTAAAAGCAGCAGGAAAAAATCCTGGATCTGTCTATTCTGTAAGTACCTTGTTGATTACTCTTACAAGATCTTTGAGACTATATGGTTTTTTTATAAAACTGTTCACTCCAAGTTCTATAGCCTGTTGGATTCGATCGGTTTCGGAATAGCCGCTGACGATAATGACCTTCTGGCCCGGACGAATTTTAATAATGTGCTTGTAGGTATCCAGACCATCCATTTCAGCTTCCAGAATCATATCAAGAAGAATAAGGTCAACCTTTCTATCTCGTAGAAAAGCGACGGCTTCCTCTCCGCTGGCTATCGTCTCAGCTTTATAGCCCAAAGTAGTTAAAATGCTTTCGCCAAGAGATCGCTGAGCCGGATCATCATCGACCAAAAGGATTGTTTCACCTTTCCCCCGATTGGTCATCTGCAGGGCAGTTTCAATCTGAAGGGGCTGATCCCGGTCATCTTCGAGAGATGGAATAAAAACTGTAATAGTCGTACCATTCTCAAGAGAACTCTGCACATCTAGGTATCCACCATGATCCTTGACAGTGCTCCAAACTACAGTCATGCCAAGTCCAGTACCGCTGCGACCCATAATTTTGCTGGAATAAAAAGGTTCGAAAATTCGAGCCAGTTTGTCCTGGGGAATCCCCATACCGCTGTCGCTTATTGTCAACACCACATATTTCCCCGGGATTGTGGTGTCATATCCCTTGATGGGAGAATCGACATAGCGATTTTCGGTTATTAACAACACAGTGCCTTCGCCAACAATGGCTTCAAAGCTGTTGACCAGAAGGTTCATAACCGCTTTTTCCAGATGCACTGGAGAGCCGGACAAGAGTTGGAGATCGGCGGCCAGGCGTGTCTGAACCTTTACTCCGGGGAAGTTTTTCTGCAGATTAATAAATTCAGGACTCTGCAGGTGGTCTACAATGATACTGTTAAGTCGCACTTTTTCCTTCACAGTTATACCTCGTCGAGCCAAAGTCAGCAGATCCTGTACAATGACTGCCGCCCGTGTTCCAGCGCGACGTATATTTTCCAGCGGGCCACGCATATCGCTTTCAGGAGATAACTTATGAAGCAGCAGATCCGGATAACTGACAATGCCGGACAACACGTTATTAAGGTCATGGGCGACTCCACCGGCAAGTCTGCCGAGCAGTTCCATTTTCTCGACTCTGAGCAGTTCTGCTTCCAAACGCAGGCGTTCTTGCTGTGCCCATTTTCTTCCTTCAATCTCAATGCGTAATTGTTCGTTGGCCTTTTCCAACTCCGCTGTTCTGAGTGTGACCCGCAGTTCGAGTTGATTTCTGGCATCTTCGAGTTCAGTTTCTTTTTCCTGCAGTTCCTTGATAGTTCGGGCAAGGAGTTGTTGTTTATCCAACAAGGTCTCCCGGGTACGGGAACGGCTCTTTTCAATGAGAAAAGCTAAAATACAGACAATCAGGTAGGAGGGAATAAAACGCATGGCAAAGTCTTTGCCGTACACATTGAAATTTTCGGATAACAAATCAAAGGCAAGAAAAACTGCACAATAACAGAAGAGGAGACCGGTAATACGGGAACCCTGTCGTAATCCTAGCAAATAAAGAGAAAAAAGAGGAAAAGAATAAAGCCACATAAAGGCTGTAGTGTTGACTCCTCCAATAAAAAAAAGATAACAGAAGAAAAAAAGTAAGATTATTACTCCGATACGGGAAGCAATAGGCTCATTACCGGTTTGATTGAGGTAGAAAAGAAGCACGAAGAGCAGTGTTGCTGTAAAAAAATCAGCAAATCCCAGAAGCAGTGCATTTTGCAGCAGAGCTATGCACCCCATGAATAAAAGTAAAACAGCACCAAGAGAGAGGAAAATATTTAACATAATAATTTTCCTCAAGGTTTCGCTGTCCTGACCTTCACGTATTCCACTATTGAGAAAAGAACGTATCAGTTTTCCCATTGTCTCCTGGTATAGCTTTAATGCCTTACATTTTTGCATAAAAAGAGAGAAAAAACCTACGAAGGCACTCTCCCCGGTAAGGGTAACTGAAGTAATTCCCCCTCAAAGAATGGGGACTAAAAAGAGTCCCCTCTTGTGGGGTGAAATCCGGATTAAGAAACGGATATTCAAGTTGCAGGCGGCATGACGTAATATAAAATGGCAAAAAAATGTGTACAGCTGCCTGCCATAACGAAGAGATGCCAAATCACGTGGTGGTAGGAGAGGTTCTTCCACACATAGAATATAATGCCGGATGTATAAAATAGACCACCGGACAAAAGAAGGATGAAGCCGCCTGTAGCAAGAGAGCCCACAAGAGGATTAATGGCGATCATCATCAACCATCCCATCCCAAGGTAAAGGGTAAGTGAAGCCCATTGTATCCTTTTTTTTGCTATCAACTCAAGACCGAATCCACAGACAGCCATCCCCCACACCAGACCAAATAGTGTCCATCCCCATGCTCCCCTTAAAGTTATCAAAGTAATCGGCGTATATGTACCTGCAATGAGAACGTAGATCATTGTGTGGTCAAGCTTTTGGAAAAATTTCTTAATGCCGGGGGAAGAAAACAGGTGATAGAGAGTAGAGGCTAAATAAAGAAGAATAAGTGAGCTTCCATAGATTGCAGCACTGACAACATGCCAGACATTGCCGTAACTGGTTGCTGTAACAAGTAGAATAATCAGACCGACAATGGATAACCCTGCTGCTATGCCATGTGATATGCCATGGGCAAGTTCTTCTTGAGGCGAGAACTCTGTTTGTAGAAAATCGGCCATGTCGCGGGTTTGGTAAGTAATTTAATTAATCCTGTTAAAAATGAGTTGAACCCTTTCCATTTGATCTCATTAAAGATTATCAGCAGGATTCTTGCGGCTGTCAATATGAACGTGCTACCCGCCGAGCACTATTCTTTCACTTCCGCTCTATATGGTAGCAAAATGGACTGGCCAGGTTGTACTTGGAAGTGGGAGAATCTTAATTGATAGAGTGTAACTGGTAACATGAAGAGCAAAATGCCGGGTTAGAGGAATAGAGGGAGGCAAATGAAAATTCTGGACACTGACGGAAGATTACGGTTGATTTGTAGACAGTCACCCCCTGCTTAAGTACTTCATTTTTTGATGAGGAAATGTTGACACGTAGAATTTTTTTGTTAATATAAATCGAAATTAAACTTATATAAGAAAAGGAGAAAAGTTGATATAATAGGTTGTTTTATTACTTCTGACGTAAGTTTGGTTTTAGAAAATCATCATCTTTCTAAGAGTGAGTATAATAGATTTTTTTCTAAGGGAAATTCATTTACTCGTTTTCTACATCATTAAGTATAACTGAAGGGAGTTGATACGCCCGTTTGGCCTATCGTACCTTTATTAATACAATATCTATTTTTTAGTTGAATCATTGGTACTGCAATAGTTTTTGAGGTGTTGATCGCGATTTTCTCCTGAGTAATTATCGGAACCTTTTGTTTATATTGTCAAAGGTGGCTAGATTTTAGTTAAACACTGCTTATTATATTCCTAATCAAAAATAGGTTAGTTATATATTGATGGTTAAAAACCAAATAACGTACATTAACAAAGGAGGTGAACGGAGGGAGAAGGTTATAAAGAGAGAGGGGAATCCAGGTACGCCGATAATGAAGTAACCCAGTAGCACGGTCTGTTCTGTCTTGATTTTTCACTGGATGCTCATTCTTTTCTTGCGGTTTTATTAGAGACTGGGCCGCACTGGTGAGAAACAGAGAGGACGAAACGGGGGAAATGTTATTTGTATTCAGTGAACTGCTTTGAATACTGCGAAAAATTAAAAATCGTTCTTTCAGATTGATGCTGTTAAGGGAGATACTTGTTAGAATTGTTTAAGAACTGGTTTACATTAAAATTTAATGAGGAAATAATTATGATTAAAAAAACACTTTTTGCCCTGATGGCTATGCTCATCACCTGTATACCTGCACTAGCCATTGAGCCGCCTCCAGGTGCCACTCCAATGTTTGACGAAACGCAAACATCAACAGCGTATGCCTCTGCTTATGAATTTAATCAGATCATGGAAGCATACGGTTTGCAGTTGGAACCTGAAGCAGTATCCGGAGTGCCTGAATCTTATGCCAAAGTATCTGGGAATCAGGTAGTATTCAATCAGACTTCAGTTGCTTATTCTCCTGTCCAGTATCATTCAATCCTCACCGCCTACGGTCTTGAACTTTCTCCGGAAGCAGTAAATCAGAAGCTGAGCGGTATTCCTTCATATGCTACCGTCAAAAATGACACTATTGTTTTTCCGGAAGTTTCTACTGCGTATAGCGGAAAGGACTGGCAAACAATTTTAAGCGCTTACAGCCTGCCTGAGGTAGCTCCTGTTGAGCAGCCGGTTGTTGTCGTTGAATCCACTCCCGGCGACGAGGATGGCGACGGTGTTACGGATGATTTAGATGCTTGTCCGGGAACCCCAAGAGGTATTGCTGTAGATGAGAGAGGCTGTTGGGCTATGTCGAGCGCACTTTTGTTTGATTTTGACAAAGCAGTTGTCAAGTCACAGTACTATCCAGTTTTAGATCAAACCAAAAAGATTTTTGATGAATACCCGGACATGAAGGTAGTTATTGAGGGTCATACCGACAGCATAGGAACGGACGCTTATAATCAAGGGCTTTCAGAAAGGCGTGCAAAGGCTGTAATGGAGTATTTAGTTAATTCTGTAGGTATCAGTCAGGACCGACTTAACTCAGTAGGATACGGCGAAAGCAGACCTGCTTATCCTAATGACACCCCGGAAAATCGGGCTAAGAACAGAAGGGTTGAGTTTACTCCATCCATGTAGAAGAAAGTGTCTGATCGCCGAATTTGTTCGATCAGCATGATGAAATAAGAGAGCTCATAGAGTGTTGGCTAGACACTTTATGAGCTTTTTTTGTGATTTTGCTCTTAAGCCGCTGCTTTTTGTTTAGCTGCGAATGCGGTCGCAGCACATTCATTCTTGCCAAGGTCGAGTTCCTCGGCTTTGTCATTATCGACCTGCTCAAGATTGGCATTAATCATGCGAATCATAGCGTACTCATCAGGCTGTTGTCTCATGTTGCTTTTTATAAAATGCAAAAAACGGGTTTTGTCCTGAATGGCATAAATATCTTTATTGAACAGCATTGTTTCCGTCAATGTTGAGACGAAGGCCAACTGCTTGTTCGCCTCTGCCCAACTCATGTAATGCCCTGGAAGAATAAGCATTTCTCCTTTGAATTTTTTTATTTTTTGAATCGATTCGAAAAGCATTTCAGACCATGTTTCTGCCTGCCCGCCAAGGTCAGGTCGGCCGATTGACTGAATGAAAATGGTGTCTCCCGTGATTATGTATTGATCATCAATAATAAATGAGGTGGAACCTGGTGTATGGCCTGGAGTAAAAACACATTGTACTGTCGCACCGGGTCTTGAAAAAGAGTAAACTGCACCGTTTCGCAAAGGGGTGTAGTTGATTTTTGCTTCGGAAAAATCATTCTCGTTCGCCAGAAATTCTGCGTCAGTCTGTACCGAAAGAATTCTGCTTCCAGCGATATAGTCAGCTTGAAGGTGGGTCTCGAATGTTTTAATCAATCTGCAATTATTATTTTCAGCGAATTCAAGATAAAAGTCACTATTTCGAGAGGGATCAAAGAGCATCAGTTCGTCAGCATTTTTCAGACCATAGCTGCATGATGCCTTGCCCGGTCTGATAAACTGATAGAGTTGATATTCCTCTCCTGGATTGAGCAGCACAGGTACAAGAAGATTTCCCCAGGATTTAATACCGCCTTCGAGGTATCCAATATCTTTGAATCCATGTTTTTCCAGGATTTCAGCAACATACTTAGCAGAACCTTCTTGAGCACAGACAATACGTACAGGTTTGCCCTTCACTATTTTAGCAACGCATTCATCTTCTATTTCCATAAAGTCAAAATAGGAGATGTTCTGCATAATGAAAGGGTATGGTGACTCAATTTTAAACCTGCCGAAGTCAACACTATTTCTGACATCTAAAACAACCAAATCTTGTTTTGCAGTGAGTAAGCCATAGAGTTCCGCTGCCGTATACTTAAAAATACTCATTTGATCTCCTTTTGGATGAGCTTGCATAAAAAGAGAATGCCGAAAATATTATACCCCGGCAGAACCGGGAAATAAGCAGAGGGGATAACCATGCTCCCTTCTTTCCAAAGCAGTTTGAAGTGCTAAAAACGTAAAAGGCCTGCTTCCTCAGCTGTTGTTGCGTAACCATCAACGTGCAACAACCAATAATGGTTCGGGTTTTCGTGAAGGATCTTTGCTGTTGCAGGAGGCAGCCAGTGACTGTCGTCAAGCAGATTGTAAAAATATGAATCTATACCTATAAAGCCATCGAGAAAATGGCTGAGAATATGCAGGGTCTTGCTTAAGTAGCCCTGTTCAATATCCTGAAGATCAACTATTTTTTGGATGTTTGCTTTAACGAGTTCATCGATAAGACCCTTTGCGGCTAGCCGGTTCTGGTTTTCCGCCTTCAGGATCAAATCAAAAAAAGCTGCATCTGCCCCGGAAAATGATTGAGTTTCTATGGTCTCGATACAGTCATAGATAACCAGAGATGTAAGATCAAAAAATTTATGTACCTGGTCGTTGCAGTGATCAAAGGAATCACCGGCCAGAAGCATTTTATGCTGCGAAATTCGTTTCATAGTTCACTTTTTACGAGTTGAAACTTTTGATAACACGTCCGGCGGTTTGGTTTTTCATATCCAAAGGCTCTTCGGGATTGTGTACAATGTGAGAAACCCGGTTTTAAATAATCAAAGGTAAGCCGCCGAGTTATGGTATTTTGATAACATAATGATAAATGACAGCAAATGATATTACAATAAAAGGATGACGCTGTCCTGAAAATACGGATTATAATACCTTTAGGAACTAATAATGATTATTATAGACTGCCGGTGATACAAATATCATTTCAAGGCAGCAGCCATATAAAGGAAAGGGGGTATGAAAAAACATCCATGCATAGATTTAGGACTCTGTAGCGACTGCAGGGGATGCATTGAGATTGCTCCCCTGGTTTTCAGATATAATCAAGCCACAGGTTTGATGGAGGTCATTGAACTTGATGAGTATCCTGCCGGCCCTGTGGATGAGGCGATAAAAAACTGTCCGGAGGATTGTATATTTTGGGAAAAAGATGAATGATTGTCACTCGTTCCCGCAACAGATGAAGTGATATAGATAAAGGTAGAGAATGTTTTTTAATGGCTTAATCAGGTAGTATATTTCATGGATATTTCTTTTCAACTTACATCGCAGTTTCAACCTTCGGGTGATCAGCCGGATGCAATAAGAAAATTGGCAGCCGGAGTAAAAGCAGGTAAAAAAGGTCAGGTTTTGCTGGGAGTGACAGGATCTGGAAAAACTTTTACCATGGCCAACATTATTAGCGAGATTCAAAGGCCGACCCTGGTTATCGCACCCAATAAAACTCTTGCCGCTCAGTTGTTCAGCGAATTTAAAGATCTTTTCCCCCATAATGCGGTTGAGTATTTTGTTTCCTATTACGATTATTATCAGCCTGAAGCCTATATTCCTCAATCGGATAGTTATATAGAAAAAGATTCTGCTATAAATGATGCAATCGACAAAATGCGTCACTCGGCCACCCGTTCTTTGCTCACCCGCCGGGATGTCCTGATAGTCGCTTCGGTTTCCTGTATTTATGGCCTCGGGTCACCGGATGAATATAAAAATATGCATCTTTTTCTGAAGGCAGGAGAGGAATATCCCGTGGAAGAGGTCCAGCGGCGCCTGGTCTATATGCAGTATGAACGTAATGATATCTCGTTTCACCGCGGGACGTTTCGAACTCGCGGTGATGTCCTGGATATTTTTCCGGTCCACGAAGAAGATAAGTCAATTCGTGTAGAATTTTTCGGGGAAATAATTGACGCTATTTCCGTCATAGATCCATTACGGGGAGTGGTGCTGGAACGCCTTGATGAATATACGGTTTTTCCCGGCAGTCACTTTGTCACATCGAAAGATCGATTGCAGCGTGCCCACGAGACAATTAAAACTGAACTCAGCGAACGACTGGAAACTTTTTATAGGGAAAATAGATTGGTTGAAGCCCAGCGCCTCGACCAGCGGACCATGTTCGATCTTGAAATGATTCAGGAATTAGGGTACTGCAACGGGATTGAGAATTACAGCCGGCATTTAACCGGGAAAAAACCAGGCGTTCCACCTCCTAACCTGCTGGACTATTTTCCGGAAGATTATATGCTTTTTATTGATGAGAGTCATATAGCTATCGGGCAACTGAACGGAATGTACAACGGTGACCGGTCGCGAAAGACAACGCTGGTCGACTATGGTTTTCGACTGCCTTCCGCACTCGACAATCGACCACTGAGATTTGATGAATTTGTCAAACGGGTTAATCAGGTTATTTATGTCTCTGCTACACCCGGCCCTTATGAACTGGAACAGGCGGAGGGGAGGGTGGTCGAGCAGGTTATCCGTCCGACAGGGCTTCTTGACCCGAGAATCGAAGTTCGACCGGCTACCAGTCAGGTTGATGACTTGCTGGAAGAAATACGGCTGCGTGCAGATCGAGGCGAGGCCGTACTGGTAACGACACTTACTAAAAGAATGGCCGAAGATCTTACTGATTATTATGAAAATCTCGGAATACGGGTTCGCTATCTGCACTCTGATGTTAAAACCCTTCAACGCATCGAGCTCATCCGGGATCTGCGGAATAAGGAATTCGACGTTCTTGTTGGCATAAATCTTTTAAGGGAAGGGCTGGATATTCCCGAGGTGTCGCTGGTGGCAATTCTTGATGCCGATAAAGAAGGCTTTCTCAGGTCTGAGCGATCACTTATCCAGACTTGTGGTCGGGCCGCCCGGAACGAGAATGGCCTGGTAATCATGTATGCTGATAATATTACCGGTTCCATGCGGTATACCATTGAAGAGACTGAACGAAGGCGAAAAATACAGGAGCAGTATAATCTGGAAAACGGGATAACACCACAAACGATAATTTCCTCAGTAAAAGACTCCATGCAGCAGCATCTGCATAATTCAGGGTATATATCGGAAGATTTTGATGAAACTGTGTTGGCCATTGCTGAAGAACTACCAACGTTTTCATCTGTGAAAGACCTGGAGAAAGAGATTAAAAAGTTGGAAAAAGAAATGCATATGGCAGCAAAAGAGCTGGCATTTGAAAAAGCTGCTGAGTTACGGGATCGAATCAAGAAAATGCGCCTGCTGGAGATTGAAATAGGATGACCGAAGGAAGGTTGAATAATCTGTTGCTCCGAACTGTGCCATGGACGGTGGCATTGTTGATGAAAGTGTGGTTTCGCAGCTGCAGGGTGACTCTACACAACGAAGAAAATTGTTTTAAGGCGAATGAGAGAGATAGAAAAGGCATCGCCTCTTTTTGGCACTATTCGATTATTTATATCCTCTATCATATGAGGAAATATTCTGCTACGGCAATGGTCAGTGCCAGTAAAGATGGAGAATATATCGCCAGACTGGCTGAAAAATTTGGTTTTGAAACAGTTCGGGGGTCAAAGAACAAAAAGAGCGTTGAAAGCCTGAAGGCCATGCTGCGGGCGATTCAAAATGGAAGCAGCGCGGCTATCGTGGCTGACGGTTCTCAGGGGCCGCCCAGAGTAGTGCAGGCCGGTGCACTTCTTCTCGCTTCACGAACGGGTGCACCGATTATCCCCATGGTATTTTCCGCATCCAACTATTTCACAATCAACTCCTGGGACAGGACAATCATTCCCAAACCTTTTTCCCGCATAGATTTCTTTTATGGAGAGCCACTTTATATTCCGGCCAAAGTAAAACCGGAAACCCTTGAGCAATATCGATTACATCTGGAAGAACAGCTGAACGAGCTTTATGGGAAGGCTTGGGGACGGTATGGAAAAAGAGTACATTGAAAGAGAGTGTCATCGAATTTTAGTTTTTTCCGTGATTGAAGAAATAGAGGATTATGAGAATGAATAAGAAGGGACTGGTTGTAGCCGGACTTGCCGGAGGATCAGGAAAAAGTGTTGTGTCTGTAGGAATAACCGCCGCACTTGCCAGAAGGAATCGTAACGTCGTCCCATTTAAAAAAGGTCCGGATTATATTGACGCGGGATGGATGCAGCTCGCCGCCGGAAGAAGGTGTTATAATCTCGATCCATTTCTCATGACAAAAGAGTCAATTGAACGGTCTTTCGCCGTCCATTCAGCTGATGCTGAAATGGTTATCGTGGAAGGCAACAGAGGGCTCTATGATGGTGTCGATGCTGAAGGAGGCTACTCCACTGCGGAACTTGCGGTCACTTTGGGGCTGCCGATCGTTTTGGTGGTTAATTGTACCAAGACGACCCGCACTGTCGCAGCAATGGTTCTGGGTTGTCAACAATTTGATAAAAGGGTCAATGTCAAAGGTGTTATCTTGAACCAGATAGCGACGGAACGTCAGCGCCTTCTGGTGACTGAATCGGTCGAAACCTATACAGGGATTCCGGTTCTCGGCTCCATACCCCGGTTGAAGCGGGATATATTCCCGATGCGCCATCTGGGGATGGTGCCTCATCAGGAATATAAGAATAGTCATGGGGCACTCGATTTTCTTGTCGAACTGATAGAAAAAAATGTCGACCTTGCTCGGGTTGAGGCTATAATGGGTGATGTTCCAGAGCGTGTCATAACCCCCATCAAGAAACAGGACGACAAACTCGCTGCTGTCTCCCGGCCAAAGGTAAAAATAGGTATTCTGCAGGATGCGGCTTTTCAGTTTTACTATTCGGAAAATCTGGAAGCACTGGAAAACGCAGGCGGCCAGTTGGTCCCCCTGAATGCACTTTGTGACAGCATGTTGCCCGAGCTTGACGGTCTTTATATAGGTGGTGGTTTCCCTGAAACGAGCGCCAGGGAATTGGCGGCTAATGCAAGTTTTCGTCAATCAATAAAAAAAGCGGCTGAGCAGGGACTGCCGATTTATGCCGAATGCGGCGGCTTGATCTATCTCGGGAGTTCTATCCTGCTGGATGGTGAAGAGTTTCCGCTAGTGGATGTCTTCCCTATACAATTTGAAATGTCTGCAAAACCGCAGGCACACGGTTATACGATTTTTCAGGTTGAAAAAGAAAATGCCTTTTATAGTTCGGGGACTCAAATTAAGGGACACGAGTTTCGCTACTCGAAAATTCTCGATTGGCAGGGATCCGCTGACCAACTGGTTCTGAAGATGGTCCGCGGAAAGGGTTTTATTGATGGTCGTGACGGTTTGACTTATAAGAATGTGTTGGCTCTATATACTCATGTTCATGCTGAAGGAACTCCCGAATGGGCCGGTAATTTTGTGCAGCGGTGCCGTGAGGCAGGAGCTGCAGGGGTGAGCTGTAGCCGCAGTTGACTCGTCCCTGTCCATACTTCGCATTAGTCCGCATTTCTCGTCGGGTTAACGGGATCAGTGGGAAGTATGGGAACCGAGAACTTTCAGGCTGATTTCTTTTTGTTTCTCTTCGCTTGGAGCTGGTTCAACCCAATGGATGAATGACTCCTTTGTACGCATAAAGCTGCCGTTATCTGTTTTGCATTTTTCACAGATGCTTTCTGCATGATCCCGATACATGATAATTTCCGAAGCCGGGTCGCCATCCTTTGATACAGCAGCCATTTTTCTGCACCCGCATTCCAGGCGAACCACTACCACACCGATACCATCGGGACTTCCCTCGATAATTCCTTCTATCATGGCTTGTTCCCGTTTTTCCGACTGTATTATCTTTTTTGGTTTTTTATCTTTCATGAGAATGAATGGTTTTGTCACTTAGTTTTGTAAATAGGCAGAATCTTTTTTTATTATCAATGCCGCCCTTTAAACATCCTTGTAGAGGATGGGGAAAAAGAACAGGTATTATATTAAAAAAAATGAGCCACGGTCAATAGTTTTTAAGGCGGAACGGGGAGATATTTTTAGGATTTATGGTGGAATTACCTGAAATGTTAAGGTAATTGTATAAACTGATGTATCTGCTTTGCGAAAATTGTCTGGCCGTTTTTGCTTGACAAAAAACTGGCCGTGAATTAATGCAATATGACACGTAGCAAAGAGATATTAATGAGGTACGTATAGCCAATTGAGTATGATGAATACTTGTTTTTCACTCACAATTTATGGAGGTAATTCATGTTTGAAGTAATAGTTGACAAAGATAAGTGCAGCGGTGACGAAGAATGTGTAGCAGCATGTCCTGCCCAGGTTTTCGAGATGGTGGACGGCAAAGCTGAGCCAGTAGAAGCAGATGAATGTCTCGGATGTGAGACCTGCGTTGAAGTATGTCCTGAAGGCGCTATCGTTGTAAACGAGCTTTAATCCCGGTAAAAGGGAAGAACGCTGGGATAAGTCTCTTGATAGAAATTTCTTGCTCAAATACAAAGAAATAATTTAGAGTACTCATCCCCGCTTCACGATCTTTCAAAGACCAAGCCCATTTCCTGCAAAGGAGATGGGCTTGTTCTTTTTTATACAGCTGAGGTTGCAAATGGCCAAGGGCCTGTCTCGATTAAAACCGGGAGTCAATAAGCGTACCCATCTATTTTTATCTGCCATTCTCTGGACGGGCGTCGGTCTAATGTTGATTGCCAAGGGAGGTTTTCGTCTCAGCTATTTAGAGGTATGGGACCGACAAGCACTGATTATATTCCTTGCTCTTCTGGCCGGCAGCTTTAAGGCCTATTTCATTCTCGATAAATCTGCCGGCAGGGTCATCAACCGCATTCTCAATTTTAAGGATGGAACATGTCTTGGCGCTGTTTACTCTGTAAAAACATGGATATTGGTATTGTGCATGATGGGTATGGGTGTTATCTTGAGGAATTCTGCACTGCCAGTTAACCTGATTAGTTTACTCTATCTTACCATAGGCTGGGCGTTGCTGTTGTCGAGCAGACTCGTCTGGAAAGTATGGCTCACAGGAAAATAATCTTTACCATTCTACCGGTATGAATGAAAACTCGTTTAATTGTATAAAAATAAACTGTACAGCATTACAAAATAACTATACCATTATTCAAAAGAAAGCAGGAGTTGATATCCCTGTGATGGCCATGGTGAAAGCCGATGCATACGGCCATGGAATGGTAATGGCTGCAAAAGCTTTTCAACAGGCTGGATGCAGGATATTTGGAGTTGCTGAACTGCGTGAGGCTGTCTTGTTGAGGCAGGCTGGAATACCAGGTGAAATCTATGTGACACTTGGTTTTGCCGAAGAAGATGCCGGACTCATCTTCCAGCATAGCTTGATTCCCGTTATTTACAGCTATGAAATGGCTTTGGCACTTTCACATAAAGCGGTTTCTTTAGGGCAGGAAGTATCAGTACATATTAAAATTGACTCCGGCATGAGCCGTTTGGGGATTTTTCCTGCTGATCTTGCATCATTTTTAGGCGCTGTTTCCTGTTTGGAAGGTATCAAAGTCGCCGGCTTGATGAGCCATTTTCCTGAATCTGATAATCCCGCCTCTCCAAGTACACTGAAGAATTTTGAATTGTTTGCCGGGGCATGTCATGAATTTAAAAACAGGCATCCGGGTGTTTGTCATATTGCCAATTCCGGAGCAGTGCTTAATTTTCCCGACACTTGCTGTGATATGGTGCGGGCCGGCATTGCTCTTTATGGGTACCATCCCGCCGGTCATTCTGGGACTGGTAATTACTCAACTGAAAGTTTGATTCCGGCTATGTCCTTTTCCTCGCGGATTCTGCAGATAAAGACACTCCCTGCCGGAACAGGAGTTAGTTACGGCCATACTTTTCAAACCAAATGCTCAACCAAAATCGCTGTAGTTCCGGTTGGTTATGAAGACGGCTATTCCAGGTCGTTGTCCAACAGGGGAAAGGTTCTGGTTCATGGTCAACGTGTGCCGGTTCTGGGCAGGATTTGCATGAATATGTGTATGATTGACGTAAGTAGTCTGGAAGGTGCTGCAGCCGGAGATGAAGTTGTTCTTCTCGGCCGGCAGGACCGGGAAAATATTACGGCAGATGATATCGCGGAAGAAATGGGGAGCATCAGTTACGAGGTACTGTGCCTTCTGGGTAATAATAATCAACGAAAATATATCGAATAGAGACGAATGATCCGTTCACAATTGAAAAAGGTGCTTGATGAATGTTTTGATCAAGGTGCCGCCGAAGGCTTATGGTCAACTGATGCCGCCGGTAAATTTACCGTCGAATTACCCAAGCATGAAGGGCAGGGGGATTTCTCTACCAACTTTGCCCTGGTACTGGCCGGAGTAGAAAAGAAAAATCCGAGAGAACTTGCTCAGGCCATTGCCGGAAAACTTTCAGGCCGGACTGAACTCATAGAGCGTGTAGAAATAGCCGGACCAGGGTTTGTCAATATTTTCATCAATCACGATGTATGGCGCATGCTTATTCCCGAAATCATTAAGCAGGATGCTGCTTTCGGTCAAAGCACGATCGGCAGCGGGCGGAAAGTGATGGTGGAATTTGTCAGTGCCAACCCAACTGGTCCTCTCAGCATCGGACACGGTCGCCAGGCCATTCTGGGTGATTCCATTGCCAGATTGCTGGAGGTGACCGGACATGATGTCTTCAGGGAATATTACTATAATGATGCCGGCAGGCAGATGCGTGTGCTTGGCGAGTCAACCCGCGCCAGATATCTTGAGCTGCTCGGAGAAAAATTTACTTTTCCCGAAGATGGATACCAGGGAGAATATATTATCGATATCAGCCGGTCGTTGATCGATGAACAAGGAGATTCTCTTAAAGATGAACAGGATGTGACTCCATTCAAGAAACAGGCTGAGCAACATATTTTCAAAGATATTTCCTCGACGTTGGAGCGGATGGGCATTGTTTTTGACAATTATTACAATGAACAGTCTCTGTATGAAGATGGTCATATCGACGATGTGGTCGCTGAACTGAGGGAAAAAGGCTATGTCTATGAACAGGACAATGCAGTCTGGTTTAAGACTACTGCCTTTGGCCAGGAACAGGACCGCGTTATTATAAAGAGCAGTGGAGAGCCCACCTATCGTCTGCCGGACATGGCATATCACCGGGAAAAATTTCGGAGAAACTTTGACTGGTTGATAGATATCTTCGGTTCCGATCATATTGCAACGGTTCCGGATGTTCTTGCCGGGGTAAAGGCGCTGGGTTACGACCCGGACAAAGTTACTGTCGTTTTGCATCAGTTCGTGACTCTTACCCGCGAAGGCAAACAAGTTAAGATGTCCACACGAAAGGCTAATTTTGTTACCGTCGATGAACTGATTGACGAGGTTGGCGTTGACCCGGTCAGGTTCTTTTTCATGATGCGAAAAGCTGACAGTCAGCTGGAATTCGATTTGGATCTGGCAACAAAACAAAGTCAGGAAAACCCCGTTTACTACGTTCAGTATGGACACGCCCGACTCTGTGCCATACTGCATCAGGCTTCAGAAAAAGGATTTGAGAATCCTGAATTTGATGCAGTCGACGCCAAGCTCCTCAAGGAACCGGAGGAACTCAAACTGCTTAAAACCATGTCAACATTTCCGGCTGCCATAGAAAGCAGTGCGTTGGAGCTGGCACCGCACAAAATGATCTTTTACCTTATGGATCTTGCGGCACAATTACATAGCTACTATAACAAACATAAAGTAATTACAGACGATGTTCCACTCAGTCGGGCCAGGCTTTGCTTAATCAAAGCACTTCAGGTGGTTCTGAAAAATGGACTTGAGATGCTTGGTCTCTCAGCGCCGACAAGAATGTAGTGGGAATAACAGATGGCAGAAAAGGCTGTGAGGCGTAAATCCCAGGCTAAAAAGCTTAAATTTGAGTTAACGAAAAGCGCAATCGCCGGCATTGCTGTAATTTCTTTCTGCCTCTTTCTCTGGATGTTTTTACTTGGAGTGTGGGCGGGACAATCGCTTTTACTGCCTTCCTATGATAAAATCGGGTCTGTTGCCGATGAGCCTGTGAAAAAAATAGGACCTCTGGTTATTCGTGCGGAAAAGAAGGTTGTTAAAAAAATTGATTAGAACAACAGTGTATTTTGATGGCACCGTAAAAAAAATCCTCCAGGTGCAGTTGCAGGGATGGAAATTTTTGCGTGACTGTTTCGATACGTTGCGTTTTTGCGAGTTATCAGTATGATCTACGTGTGATGTATGCAAACTTCGGCCATTACGAATATGTCTTTACTCAACATCTGAATCACGGACCACAACAAACGGCTTGATATAATGATAGGAAAAATACTTACGAAGGTTTTTGGCAGCAGTAATGAACGGTACCTTAAACAGCTCAGACCTTTAGTTACCCGGATTAATGAGCTGGAAAAGGAAATCCTGCCTCTTGATGATACAGCGTTAGCTGGGAAATCGATTGAATTCAAAGAGCGAATTGCCAAAGGCGAACCGCTGGATGATCTTTTACCGGAAGCCTTTGCCGTCGTTCGTGAAGCAGGTAAAAGGGTCCTCGGAGAAAGGCATTACGATGTCCAGTTGGTCGGTGGGATCGTTTTGCATCAGGGTAAAATTGCTGAGATGAAAACCGGTGAGGGAAAGACATTAACCTCAACGCTGCCGGTCTATCTCAATGCATTGACTGGTAAAGGAGTGCATGTCGTCACTGTCAACGATTATCTTGCAGCCCGTGACAGCGAATGGATGGGAAAAGTATATACCTTTCTTGGCATGAGTTTTGGTAAAATCATACATGGTCTGGACGACGCTCAGCGCCGCGCAGCTTATGCTGCCGATATTACCTATGGTACCAATAACGAATTCGGCTTTGATTATCTTCGCGACAATATGAAGTTTGACCTGTCAGATTTTTGTCAGCGAGGTTTTAATTTTGCGATTGTTGATGAAGTGGATTCAATCCTTATTGATGAAGCCAGGACGCCGCTCATCATCTCTGGCCCAGCCGATATTTCAACCGAGCTTTACAAAAACGTTGACCGGGTTATCCCCAAGTTTAAAAAAGAAGAACACTACACGGTAGATGAGAAGGCAAGACAGGTATCCCTCACGGACGAGGGGGTTGCTCTTGGTGAGAAATTGCTTGAAGTTGAAAATCTTTATGATCCGGCGAGCATTGAAAAACTCCATCATCTTAATCAGGCACTTAAAGCCCACATCATTTTTAAGAATGATGTCGATTATATTGTCAGAAACAATCAGGTTATCATTGTCGACGAATTTACCGGCAGAACCATGGAAGGCAGACGATATAGCGATGGACTCCACCAGGCTTTGGAAGCCAAGGAACGGGTAAAGATAGAACAGGAGAACCAGACGCTGGCATCGATTACTTTCCAGAACTATTTCAGGATGTACGAAAAACTCGCGGGAATGACCGGTACAGCTGATACAGAAGCCCCCGAATTCAAGAAAATCTATAATCTTGACGTAGTGGTGATGCCGACGAACCAGCCAATGGTTCGTGACGATTACGCCGATGTCATTTATAAGAATGAGGCTGCCAAATATCGAGCCGTAGTGAATGAAATTGCTGAATTGCACAAGGAGGGAAGGCCGGTATTGGTTGGCACTATCTCAATCGATGTATCGGAAAAGATCTCCGGAATGTTGAAGAAAAGCAAAATAGAGCACGAAGTCCTCAACGCCAAGCATCACGAACGTGAAGCGGAAATAATTGCCGGTGCAGGCCAACTTGGTAAAGTGACTATCGCAACAAATATGGCCGGTAGAGGAACCGATATTAAACTTGGGCCAGGTGTTGTTGAGGTCGGTGGCCTGCACATCCTTGGAACTTCGCGTCATGAATCACGCCGAATCGACAACCAGCTGCGTGGTCGCGCCGGTCGTCAGGGTGATCCGGGTTCTTCACGATTTTTCCTGTCTCTGGAAGATGATTTGCTGCGGATCTTCGGTTCGGGCCGTATTACCGGCATCATGGATAAACTCGGTATGGAAGAGGATGAACCGATCGAGCATAACATGATATCCCGGGCAATTGAGAACGCCCAGCGAAAGGTCGAGGGTCATAACTTCGATATTCGAAAGCACCTTCTTGAATATGACGATGTTATGAACAAGCAAAGAGAGGTAATCTATCAGCAACGCCGGGATGTTCTGGACAAACCGGATGTGAGCCAGGTCGTCCAGGATATGATCGAGGACATTGTTGATGATGTCACCGACGAATTCTGCCAGGACAGGATCGACTCCGAGGAATGGGATTGGCCCGAATTTAAAATTCGCATGGGAGAACTTTTCCACAATGTACCTGAATGGCCGGAGGAGGAATTAGCCGGCTTGAAAAAGGAAACCTTTAGAGAGAAGATCCTTGAATTTGTCCAGACTGCCTATAAAAAGCAGGATGAAAATAATGGGCCGGAGACACAGCGGCAGCTCGAAAAGCTCATACTCCTGCAGATTGTCGATAGCCATTGGAAAGATCATCTTTTATCCATGGACTATCTCAAAGAAGGAATTGGTTTGCGTGGGTATGGCCAGAAAAATCCTCTTAATGAATACAAACGAGAAGGGTTTGCCATGTTTGGGCAAATGGTCGAGACGGTAAAAACGCAGATCGTTTCAAGTCTTATGCGAGTACGAATCGTTCGCGAAGACGATGTCGAGCGTCTTGAGGCAGAAAGGCGAAAGCGTCACGAACAGGAACAGCTGCGTTTGAATAAGGCCCCGGCAGGGCAGGAGTCACAACCGTCACAACCCGTCAGGCGTGAAGCGGACAAAGTCGGCAGGAACGCTCTTTGTCCATGCGGTTCAGGGAAAAAATATAAGAAATGTTGCGGTAAAGAAGTATAGTGTTTGTTGAGCACAAACGCGGGGCTAACGGATGTTTTTCGTTGGCCCCGCTTGTGTTGTTTCAGCCGTGAAGTTGATCCGGCTGCATTAGATTATCTTCCATGTGCTTCAATTCATCAATGCCGGAAACAACAATATCCGGATCCGGGGTGAGTTCTGCTGCCGGAAGTCTCTCGTCGTAGTCCATATTACTGAGAATGTGTTTTATGCAGTTTAATCTGGCCTTCTTCTTGTTGTCGGAACGAATGATTGTCCAAGGAGATATTGTTCGATTAGTTTCCGAGAGCATCTGAAACTTACGAACGGAATATTGATCCCAATACGCCTGGGCTAGGTTGTCTACAGGAGAAAGTTTGTAATGCTTAAGAGGATCGGTTTTTCTCGATTCAAAGCGTTCGTTCTGAATTTGTTTCGACACTGAAAAATAGAATTTAAAAAGCTTGATTCCGTCTTTTACCAGCAATTCCTCAAACATCGGTACATCTTTTAAAAAACGTTTATTTTGTTCATCAGTGCAAAAGCCCATAACAGGTTCAACCATGGCCCGGTTGTACCAACTGCGATCAAAAATAACAATTTCTCCGGCTGAAGGAAGATGAGTGATGTAGCGCTGAAAATACCACTGGCTTATTTCGGTCTCATTGGGCTTGACCAGAGCAACGACCCTTGTATAGCGTGGATTGAGATGAGCGATTGTCCGCTTAATGGTTCCACCTTTACCGGCAGCATCGCGGCCTTCGAAGATAGCCAGGACCCGTTGCCCATTTGCTTGCAATGAGCGCTGCAGTTTCATCAGTTCAATCTGCAGTTTCTTTAATTCTATCTCATAGAGAAGGTGCGAGTTTTTAATCCATATTGCGGTACTTTTATCACTCTCTTTAGAATTAAGATTTTTATATGCTGTCTCTTCCAGTAACCTGGTTTCTTCCAAATTAATCTTTTCCTTCTTGGGCGCTTTTTTTTTGGCCATACTGGGTTCCTTGGTTAAAGGGTGGGTAATTTCTCGCAGGTGAGGTCGGAATAGCTGGAGCCGTCTTTCATAAAACAAGTGTAGCACGATAGCAAAAAAAAGAGGTAAAATCCAAAGTTTAATTCAGCTTTTTACCATTCAGGAACATGGCTGCATATATCTCGGGGAGGTTGTCTTGCTTGATTTTCGATACAACTTCGGAAATATTGTAGGCAACCCTAAAGTGTTGAACGACAATTTTATGATCGGTAATTTCCAGTGTGGCGCACGAAACTCTCGGATCACCGTCAAACATTCTGCCAGCAGAACCGGGATTAATGAAGTGAATATTAGACAGCGTTTTGTGGTACGGGGAATGTGAGTGGCCTGTTATAACAATATGACATTTGGTAAGGCTCGCCAGCTCGTGGAACCTGGTATCAGGCGTATCAGCAAAAAGAAATTCGGTGTGATCGGCTGGACTGCCGTGGAAAATTCCCAATCTCATCTTTTTCTTTTTGGAGGCTGTCCCAGATAGAA
>JBARUR010000176.1:0-6205 GCA_049645845.1 Desulforhopalus sp.
GGCTATGTTCATTACCAAAATACTGACGAAGATGGCGCCGCATGGGCTGACCTTTGGTGAACATTGTGTTGATGAAGAAGAAAACGAAACAATGTCGAACCTCTTGAAAAAACAAATATACTCTGAACATCAACTCAATGTTCATGAGAAATGCGGGTTAGGACTTCTTCAACTCAACGTCCTTTGTATTCTGTAGTACTACCATAGCAGTAAGTACAATCAGAATGCCGGGAATAACGCGTAGAGGCGGAAGTCCATGTCCCAGCAACAAATCAATGATCAAAACAAATCCAGGATATAAATAGGAATAGGATGTAACCCTGGTAGGTCCTAGATAAGGTACAGCAAACTGAGTGAGAAAAAAAGTTATTATAGTTGTAAAAACAGAAAGATAAGCAATACCGACCCAGGCAAATGCAGGAACTGCATCCCAATCCACAGCAGCCATATTACCTCCGGCAAAGAGCAGAAGCCAAAGACTTCCCGTCACCAGAACCCAGAACGTCATGATCGCCATAGGTTCTCCCCGATGTAGAATTTTTATCAGCGGAGTATAGAGCCCCATGGCAAAACAGCCACCGAGAAAAATCAAATCCCCTTTATTCCATTCCATTGCCAGGAAAAGCGACAAATCCCCTCTAAAAATTACCCAGACGACACCGACCACTCCGAAAGCAAGCGCCAGCAACTGTCCTTTTCGTAAACGTTCTCCAACAAATAACAGGGCATATCCGCCCGAGATTGAAGGAACCAGCGCAAAAATCACACTGGTATTAAGCGCGCTGGTATAGCGAAGAGACAAAAACATACAACAGAAGAAAATTACCAGACAGCCACTGATCAGCGCGCAACGGCAAAAGAGTGAAACTGAAAAACCCAAACCATAATTAAGGTGCACCCAAGGCCCGAAAATACAAGCGGCAAGGGTAAAACGTACAAGGGTCAGAACAGCAGGATCAAGTTCTGCAGTTATCGCCTCTCCAACCGTAAATGAGGTGGAAACAAGAATCGCCGCAATAACCATCAGCAGATGAACAAAGCCCAAAGAGTACGTTTTCTCTTTGCGGCTTGATTGGCGATTTACTTTATGGATTGGAGGTATTGTCAATTCCGACGAAGGGCGACTTCCGGTTCATCACCGGTGCCCTTCCCTTTTTGAACATGCTGGAAGGTAGCCATTGCCGAAGCGACCATGCTGTTCATATCGGTGAGATTACCTGGTATAATCATAGTATTGTTTACTTTGGCGAGTTTACCGAATTCAGTTAGATACTGTTTAGCGATTTCAAGATTTGCGGCCTCTTTTCCTCCGGGAGACGAGAGTACTTCGGCAACTTTGCGAATACCCTCGGCAGTAGCTTCAGCTACCTTGAGGATCTCAAGTGCACGGCCTTCCGCCTCGTTCACTCTCTTAATTTTCTCACCTTCCGACAGGTAAATCGCCTCGCCCCGATCACCTTCCGCCCTGTTCAGAATAGCCTGTTTTTCTCCTTCGGATCTGGCAATTTCAGCTCGTTTCTCCCGTTCGGCCTTCATCTGCTTTTCCATTGCGTCCAGCACTGTTCTTGGAGGCTGAATATCTTTAATTTCGTATCGAAGCACCTTAACGCCCCAGTTTGTAGTAGCTTCATCCAAAGCCATTACAACCTGGCCATTGAGCGTTTCTCGAGCTTCAAAAGTGTTGTCCAGTGATATCTTACCGATTGCCGATCTAAGGCTGGTCTGGGCAAGCTGTGTAGCAGCAAAACGATAATCATCAATACCGTATGCAGACATTTTAGAATTTATTACCTGAAGGTAAAGAATTCCATCCACTTCGAGAGTCACGTTATCGGCTGTGATACAGGTTTGCGCAGCAATATCTATTGGTTCTTCCTTCAAAATTCTTTTATAGGCAATAACATCTAAAAATGGAAACAGGATATGAAACCCAGCTTCAAGGGTTGTACGATATTTGCCGAGTCTTTCTACTACAAATTCCGAACGCTGAGGCACAACGACCGCTGTCTTCCAAAGAACTACCACAACAAGTAAAAGAATAATGCCGAGAGCTATAAGATTTTGTTCCATATTATCTATTTCCTTCCCGTAATCGGGGAACCATTATTTGAGGTGAAGCAGGTATGATAAATTCGTAGTAACTAAATGTTCGGTATGATTATTTGATATTCATCAAACTTTTTCTACATGAATGACGAGATCTTTTCGGCGGATGATGGAAACAATCTCTCCTTCTTCAATCTTCTCATCGGCAATGGCTCTCCAGGAAGTTCCTGAATATTTAATTCGTCCTTCAGCGGGAGGAATTATAGTCGAACTGACAACTCCTTTATCACCGGGCATAACAAGTTCTTCATCTTCATCCTCACTCTCTCCCTCTTTCGGAGGTGGAGAGATAAATTTTTTCTGAATTACATTTCTTAAACTTAATAGAGAAACGAGGGACGCAGTGATAAAAAGAGCCAGCTGTAAAGCAATGCTGACGGGAGACAACCAGGTAACAAGGGCAGTCAGCAGTGCTCCTAAAGCAAAAAAGAAAAGTATAAATCCCGGCACAGCCAGTTCGAGAAAAAATAGCATCACCCCGATGGTCAGCCAATACAATGCAGGATCAATCATTCCCATAAGTACTCCTTTCTTCTTTCTCTTCTCCAAAGAGCTGCTGATACATCACGCCTATCAGGATGATAAACATAGGCCAAGTCCATATGAGCCCGATTCCAAGCGGAATAAAAGAAACGATAAAAATCAATACCATGATGCAGAATATACCCAATACTTTCCACCATATTTTGTGCACAGCTTTTCTGGATGTTTCCATCGCCTGCCATGGCGATAAGCCTTTATCAATGATAAGCGGAATGGTCATGGTATAGCCAACAATCAGATAAATCCCGGGTAAAATCAAGAGCAGAAAACCTATGGAAATCAGGATAAATTGCAGAATAGTGGTGACAATAATCTTTCCAGCACAAGAAAATCCTTTGAAAATCATTTTCCAGTGAATTGTTTCTCCCGCCGCTCTTTTAATTCCCATAAGAAACAGACCGGCGGTGAAGAGAATGGAAAGTAAATCGGTTACAGTCTGAAAGAGGGCATTTCCAATGGCCTGGGTTAAAGTGGCAATCTCTCCAACATCGGTAGGAAAAAGAAAAGCTCCTCCTGCAACGGTTACCAGGATCACCAGATACATGATCGCACTACCGGCCCAAATAATTCCTTTTGCACCTTTAGTTTTTTCCCATGCCTCGCGAATTAGGTTCCCTATGGTAAAATCAAAATTGGTTCTTTCAGCGTTATCGTCCATAAAAGCAGAATCAACAATATCTTGTCTACCTGCAGGGGAAATGTCATCTGAATCGTGAAATTGGGTTCCAGTATTCATATTCAGATCTTCAAGCAAAGAGCAATCGCCACAATACAATCCACCATCTTTTGTAATAAAAGGTTCTCCGGCATTGTCTTTTTTTCCACACTGACAGCATTGCTCATTGTCTGTTTCAAGGGAATTATCTAATTTTAGATTATCGACCTCCTGAACTTCTTTCTGCGGAAATTGAAGATCATCATTTATGATATTTTCTTGATCCTGAGAGCTGACCTCAGCTTCCGCTGACTTTGAACCAGCAGAGTCGTGCAGTGGAGGTTCTTCCAAGTGATCATCTTCCTGAAGTTCCAGATCATCTTGCTGAGGTTTCTCAAGGTCAGCCTCAGGCAGGATTGTTTTACCGGTTTCGTCTTGGGCTTCAACATCATCCTCCTTTAAATCGAAGTCAGATGGTTTCTGAAACTCATTCTCCCAAGGACTTAATTCCGCAGGACTGCCCTTATCTTCCTGTTCACTTTCCTCGTTCTCAGCATCGTGAAGATTGACCTCCGCTTCCGAAGCAATATCTTCCCATTCAAGCGTTTCTTCCTTTATTGCGACAGTTGTTTCTTCGGCAGCCTCTAACTCGCTCACCTCAAAAACACCATTGCACTTTGGACATTTCACTTTCTGCCCGGTGTATGAATCTTTTGCAGAACCACTTACACCGCAGTGCGGACAATCCAATTTCATCTAGCTCCTCCAACTCTGTATCTTCTCCCGGAGCCAAACTCATCCAGAAAATTTTAAATTTTATATAGGAAAACGTATCTTTTAAAATGAATTGAATTATATGTGTAATCTACGTATTATTCAATAGAAGGTAATGCAAATATCATATCTTTTCAGCTATTCTACCCTACCCACTCTAATGGAAATCATTATCATAGCAGCGATGGCCAGAAACCGCATAATCGGCAAAGATGGTAAAATGCCATGGCACATTCCGGAAGAACTTAGCTTGTTTAAGAAAACCACCATGGGATATCCTATGATCATGGGGCGAAAGACCTTCGAATCTTTTCCCGCCCCTCTTCCCGGAAGACGCCACATCGTTCTCAGCCGCAACAAGAGTTATTCTCCACTTGGCGGCGAACCTGCTCAATCGATGGCTGATGCTCTAAAACTTTGCGGACAGGCAGAAAAGGTTTTTCTTATTGGTGGTGCTGATATTTTCGAGCAGGGTTTTTCGATAGCGACATCAATGTACCTTACCCTGCTTGAAAGGGAAGTTGAGGGAGACGTTATATTCCCCGAATTTTCTGAAAATGAATTTATAGAAGTGAGCCGGCAACACTACCCCAATGGATCGGAACCGTTTACAGTCATCATATATCGCAGCGTCGCCAACAGCATCTAACCAATCTTAAGAGATATGACAAAATTATGAAATGAGGAGCATAGAAAAGCATAATGGACGACCAGATTACTATCACCACCTATGAGCCGAAGAAAAAACAGGGCCTCGTCGTCATTATCACCGGAAACGGCAAAGGAAAAACAACCTCAGCCATGGGAATGGCCCTTCGCGGCTGTGGACACGGACTGAAAACCACTATAGTTCAATTCATGAAAGGTGATCTTTACTCCGGAGAGTGGGATGGAGTTAAAAAGCTGCATCCACTGGTAAAACTCTACCATACCGGCAAAGGTTTCTGCGGCATTGAAGGTAATCCTTTTCCCCATTCAGAACATCGAAAAAATGCGCAGGACGCCATTCAGTTAATCACCGATATTCTTAATGCAGATGACTGTGATACCCTGATCCTTGACGAAGTCAACAATGCCCTGCAGCTTAAACTGGTTGATTTAGATCAGGTAAAAGATATTCTAGCTCTCCGTCCCAAACACATGCACCTTATCCTGACAGGCAGGGATGCTCATCCAGATCTCATTGAGCTTGCCGACACGGTCAGCGAAGTACGGGAAATTAAGCATGCCTACCGAAAAGAGATCGAGCCGCAACCGGGAATTGATTTTTAACCCGCATTAAGGTCACGCGAAAGCAGCATACTACATTGTAGTGTTTTATTTAACCATTTCAAATAATTGGACAATATAATTATCCATTAATAGCTTGGAAAAGACAGACAGGCGTGGTACTATTTAAGAATATCCTAACATGATTATTGCTGTTACATCGGATCAGCCACAAAGATCTGTACCACAAACATCGCAGGAGGTGACCTATGAAAACTTTGAGCCACTATTTGGAATTGAATGGAAAAAGATATCTCCTTTCAAACAACAACCAGCTTCTGGATCTTGCTTCATGGGACGATCAGATTCGGGATTATATTGCAGAAGAACTTGACCTCAAGCTCAGTAACGACCACATAACAGTCATAGAATTAATCAGGGAATCCTATAAAACGAGAAAAAAGCATCCCTTTGTTCGAGTGGTTACCGCAGATATGGCCAAGAAAATGGGCGAAGACAAAGGAACTATCAGATATTTCTACAACCTCTTCCCAAAAGGCATCCACCAGGCTTTTCAGGTTGCCGGGTTGCCGATGCAGGGATTTTGTTTTTAGTGCCTTACTCCAGAATTTCTGTCACTCAATTCAGTCCCCCTCACAGCATGGGGATTAAAAAGAATACCCATGCTTTGAGGGGTATAAAAAACACCAAAGCTGGAGACTCCTCAGAAATTAAGCACTTAAAGTAACCACCAAGGCACTTACCCCCCTCACAGCATGGGGACTGAAAAGAGTCCTGGCTTATTTTCCCGTTTACCGGGGTTAGTGCCTTATTCCAGAAAACCTACCATAGAACAAGAAAACTGGATAATACTTTAAAATTAGAATCTTAAAGTTACCTCCAAGGCACTTATACCCC
>JBARUR010000177.1:0-7651 GCA_049645845.1 Desulforhopalus sp.
AGAAAAAACGCCCCCCCCCCGCGCGCTGGCCTTGTCAAGCTAAAAATTGCCCCCGACGATAATTTATTATATTGAAATTACGTCATAATTTTGATTCATTAGCCTAACACTCGGACGAAAATGTCCAGGAAGCGTTGATTGTATTTATCATTTTAATTCAGCACCTTGCGGCTAAATCGGGAATTACGGTATAAATCTTTTAGGTGACGATATTCAGGTTGGTCAACATAAAAACAGCTCTCCACTGCTGCAAAAACGTTTCAGCTTGAACACAAGTTTATTTTGGTTGACACGGGAGTTGCATATTCATATAGTTATCATGGTAATTATATATGCTGCTGATTAAGTAAATGTGAAAGCAATGGAAAACTATTCCCTAAAAGGTGTCGAGAAGAGTCGTAGAGCACTCGTGTTCATTGAATTTCAACATGAATGGCTTAACCCGAATGGTAATCTGCAAAAACTTCTGATCAAGGACAAAGGGCAATTCCATTAGGCTGTTTGAGGCGGCTACACGGGTTCTCAGTACGGCGCGTCAAACGAGGTAGTCACACATGCTGGTCTGGATTTATCGCAAGACCCCAATTACCTGTTGTTCAATGGTGGAGAGCGAGTCACAGATCTTAGGGCTGCTATCCCTAGGGCAGGAACATTGCGGGCGATGGAGGCAAGCCATATTGAGCCCTTCATGCCGCTTGACGATGAATTCGTTGTAAAGGGAAGGTCGGGAGTTAGTGTACTCAAAAACTCGACACTCGATCCCTTTCTGCGCAACTGTGATGTCAACACGCTCTTTCTTTTGGGTTTCGCCACTCATGTCTGTGTGGAATCGACTCTTCGCGAGGCGCACGATCTTAGTTTCAACGCTTGCGTCGTACACGACGGCTGCGCGGAATTCGAAACGACTCAGCATGACCACGTTCGTAGGCATGTGATTCATCACTTTGGCGACAAAGTAAGCGTCAGCGACCTTATCGAGAAAATGGAGGAATGAGGACAAATGTTTTTCCTAAAGGAGTTGCCGTCCCGACAAATGCTTGATGCTTACAAGGAACGCTTCCCTCAAATGTATGTGGAAGAGGTGGAAGCTGCGCTCAATCTACTGCGCCGTGCCAGCGTACTCCTACGATTGATAGAGGCGTATTTTACTGAGCACGGCCTATCGCAAACTCGTTTTCTTATCTTGGTGGTTCTGGATCGCGAACTTGAACATGATGGGCTTCAGGCTAAAGGGATTGCAGACAAACTCGACATTTCGCGCCCCATTATTACCAACACTCTCAAATCAATGAAGGAAGACGGCCTGCTTACCATCCGTGCCCACGCCGAAGACGGTCGAGCAAAGTGTATAATGTTGACAGACCTGGGCCGAGAAAAACTTTATGCCGTCCTTCCTGAATACTATTCGATCATCCATGATTTCATGATTTGAGATGAAAATGAGTCGTAAGCAACTTGCTTTCATGTTCGGTGTCTGGCTGTGCGTGTATCCACTTGTCACAGGTTTTCTTTACATTATTCGCTCTCTTGACCTGACCCTTCCAATACCAGTGCAGACTTTAATTCTCACATTGATAATTGTACCGATCATGGTGCAATGGATTGTGCCATTTGTAAAAAGATGGTCGGAGTAATTTAATTTGCTGCCGTAGCTATTATTGATGCACAGGCAGATGCTTTTTCAAATCTCACAAATTAGAAATTGAAATGGAGTAGATCGGCATGCTGGTGAACAGGTAATTGAAGCACTGAAAGATATTGCCCTCGATCTCGCCAAATACACTATCGAGTTCCCATTTGGCGACATTTATTCCAGGGGCATTCTTTCTCTAAAAGAGCGAGAAATAGCAACTGTAGCTGCGTTGGCTGCTTTGGGCAACGCGCAATCACAACTCAAAGTCCATATTAATGGGGCACTTAACGTTGGTTGCACGGAACAATAAATTGTTAAAATCATGATTCAGTTGACTGTTTATGCAGGATTTCCTGTGACATTGAATGGCATCCTCACGGCAAAAGAGGTTTTTGCAGAGAGAACCAAAAAAGTCCAAGAAACCTAAAAAGCTATATAAAATAAATCAACTCGAACAGAAAATATATATGCAATAAATTTGAACAATTTGTTGGAAATCGAGCATTTTGTCGCCGCTGGTTATTTGTAGCGGCTTGCAAACAGACTGGGGGAACCGCAAGGGTTTTGAGCACCTACGCCACTGTATTGAAGAACCAGGTTTATAACCTGAGATATATCACAACTCTTATCTTTTGGAGGAAGTAATGGAAAACTTACATAATTATGTCAACGGCCAGGCGAAAAAGTCAACAAGTGAACGTGTAGCTCCGGTCTATAATCCGGCCACAGGTGAAACGCAATATAATGTTCATTTGTCCACGAAACAGGACGCTGAAGAAGCCATAACCGCAGCAAAGGCAGCCTTTCCCGGTTGGGCCAACACCACTCCTCTGCGTCGTTCACGGGTGATGTCCGCCTTCAAAGAGCTTCTTACACAACATACCGACGAACTTACTGAAATCATTACCAAAGAACACGGCAAGGTATATTCGGACGCCAAAGGAGAGCTTACCCGCGGCATTGAAGTAGTCGAGTATGTATGCGGCATCCCGGAACTGTTAAAAGGTGAGCATTCCTGTAATGTGGGCACTTCCATCGACAGCTGGTCCATGATGCAGCCCCTGGGCGTCTGCGCCGGTATTACCCCGTTTAATTTTCCGGCAATGGTGCCCATGTGGATGTACCCTGTGGCAATTGCCTGCGGAAACACGTTTGTTTTGAAGCCCTCGGAAAGGGTACCGAGGTTTTCCAGGCGTATAGCCGAGCTGTTCAAAGAGGCCGGTTTGCCGGACGGTGTCTTCAATGTCGTCAACGGAGACAAGAAAGTGGTTGATGTTCTCCTTACCCACCCGGATATCAAGGCTGTAAGTTTTGTCGGTTCCACTCCCGTAGCCCAGTATATCTACGCCACCGCCAGCGCCCACGGCAAGCGGGTTCAGGCCCTGGCCGGAGCAAAGAATCACGCCATCATCATGCCGGACGCGGATATGGCGGTAACAGCCAAGGCAATGATAGGAGCCGCGTATGGTTCTGCCGGTGAACGGTGTATGGCAATTTCTGTAGCAGTACCCGTGGGCCAAGATACAGCAGACAGATTCATAGAGGCAATGAAACCACTGGTTGAAAACTTGAAGATTGGTAACGGCCTCGACAAGCCGGAACCTGAGATGGGACCGTTGATCACCCCTGAACACTTGAACAGGGTATCTTCCTATGTCGATCTCGGTCTGGAGGAAGGGGCAAAACTGGTTGTCGACGGCCGCAACTACAAAGTTCTCAACTATCCTGACGGCTTTTTCATCGGAGGGTCACTCTTTGATAATGTCACCCCGGAGATGAGAGTGTATCAGGAAGAGATCTTCGGCCCGGTTCTCTGCACGGTTCGCTGCGATACTTTTTCCCAGGCTGTGGAATTAACCAACAACCATCAGTTTGGTAACGGTGCGGCTATCTTTACCCGTGATGGCAACAGCGGACGGGAATTTGCCGCTCAGATTCAAGCGGGTATGGTGGGAATCAACGTGCCTATCCCGGTGCCGATGGCTTTTCACAGTTTCGGTGGCTGGAAGAACTCTCTTTTTGGTGTAAATCATGTCCATGGACCGGACGGTGTGCGATTTTACACCAAAATGAAGACGGTAACAGCCCGTTGGTCCTCCATGGCCAGATCGGAGAATGCTTTTGTTATGCCAACAATGAGGTAGCTCGAAGCTTTCAAGCGTCGACATGGCTGGACCAGATAGCTTGGGCACAGCCATGTGATGAAAATCTGATTTTTGTAACCGACACTTACAATATGATCGATTTTCTGAGAAACGTTGCACCTCAACCCCCTCTTAGAGGTCAATTAATCTGCGGTGGACGACATTAACCGACAAACTCATTTTTAATATATCAGATTACCTGCATTTATGCTTTTGAGGTCTTACACATACCCACCAAGGGTAACCGTGTTGAATTTTTCACTTCACGTAAAGAGAGGCTTGATCGGATAGATGTGACTCCCGGTAGCTTACGAAGTACTGTCCGGAGAAAACTTTCATATACATCTAGGTCATCGGCGACGATTTGTAGAAAATAGTCTGCCTCTCCTGTGACATTATGACAGGACAGTATCTCCGGAATATTCAGCACCGCATTCTCGAATTGTGACGGTGTGTCATCGGTATGGTTGGCAAAACTTATCTGCACCAAAGCCAAAACTCCGAGACCAAGTCGATGTCGGCTGAGGTTGGCCTGATAGTCAACGATGTAACCGCTCTCTTCCAGGCGTTTGAGCCGACGCCAGCATGGTGTTTCACTCAAAGAAAGAATTTCGGCCACCTTGGAGTTAGGTATGCGCCCATCATTTTGCAATAAGGTCAACAGGGCGTAATCTGTATCGTCCAGGTTTTTTTTTGGTGGATTCTTTCTCATTGAGAGCTCCTTTTAAAGTATTCTTCTAAAGAAGAAAATATCTGAAAACAATATAGCAAGACAATTTCAAAATCACACTGGTATATTGATTGCGATAAGATCGAATTATTGGAGGATCCTAATCGTGATTGAACCGACTTTATTGTATCTATACCTTACCGCATTATTAATCAGTGCATTGATTAGCGGACACGAGCGTGTACTTTGTCCACGGGTGCCTGAAGAAAGATAGAATCTTCTCGGGGCACCTCTGTAAAGACCGCATAACCTTGGTGACACGCTTATACAAATCCCAACTCCCGGTGGTAGTCTGGCGGCCAATCTTATGATTTTTAAGATAATTCCATACATGCTCATCAGGGTTCAGCTCAGGAGCATAAGGTGGAAGAAAAAATATTCTCAATTTCCCCTTAGTGCTTTCTTCATATTCGCGAACCTCCTTGGAGCGATGAACAGAGCAATTGTCCAAGATCAGAAATACCGGTTTTTCTGTGCTTGCGATAAGGCGCTTCAAAAATTCTATGAATACCCCAGAGTTCACACTTTCCTCTGTTGCCATGAACTTCATTGCTCCACGTGTGCTGATCGCAGAGATCAAGTTCACTTTATGTCTGGAACCCGTTGTTTTTACAACAGGTGTCTTTCCGCGTTTGGCCCAAGCTGTTCCGGAATGGTAGTCAGATCGGACAGTCGATTCATCACCGAAGAAGATTTCACCACCGGCTTCATTGGCAAGTGTTTTAATCCTCTTGAAATCCTCAGCCATCCATTTGAAAACAAGCAATTCGTCCTGTTGATAAGATTTTCTCATTGGTTTTTGCGGACTCAACCCAATTTTTCTCAACAAGCGCCCAACGGAAACGTCACTCAAACTGACATTGAATTTTCGCTTGATAAGCTCTCGCACCATTCCTCTAGTCCAGAGGGCAAACTCAAACTTAAGTTGGCGTGGATCAACACCAACAATAAGGCGATAAAGCTTTTGAAGGTGATTTCCGCTAAGTTTCGGGGCCTTTCCTGGTGCCTGGCGACTGCGAAGGGCATTAATTCCGCCCTCACGATATTTTGCAAGCCACTCGTATATTCTGCCCCGCGTAAAGCCAAGGGTTTTGATAATCACCTCAGGGCTTTCTCCGCCTTCCACACGCATTACAGCCCTGATACGTATCTCTTCGAGGGCCTTGCGATTAATTTTTCGTCCGTCAAGATTTATCATGGACGCAGTATAACGTATGTCCGCTAATTAATGAACTGATTAATAACAGCAGTTTACTTATCGCCAGGTCCAGACATGGCTCTTGTTTTGGCTGTTTCAGCTAGCAAAGGAAAGCGATCGGGTTTTAACACTGCTACTGGCATCGCAGTCGCACGTACCTTACATGTCCTAGGGTCGGGTTTGGGGCTGGCGGCACTCTTTACAACTCATCCAAATTTCCAGGAAATTGTGCGCGTTGCAGGGGCGGGCTATCTGCTCTTCTGGGTATGGAAAATGCTGCGAACCCCTATAACGGAAATGAATGTGTCGACAACTGTTTTTTTGTTAAATTCTGACATTTTGCGTGGCTTTCTTACCAATTTGTTGAATCCGAAGGCACTGTTGTTTTGTAGTCTACTGCTTCCTCAGTTCACATCACCAGAAAAGGGAACGCTTCTTTTGCAATTTATTCTACTTGGTGGAGTGTTGGTAAGCATAGGGTTACTTTTTGACACCATTTACATCTTCCTGGCTGATGGGTTGGTGCAACGATTTGGCAACAAGATGAACAATGGAACACCTTTCAGATCACGTCTGGCAAAAACTCGTAATTGGCTTTTGATCATTGTGGTCGGGGGAATGGCAATTCGATTGCTGGTGGGCTAGCAAAGCTTCCCATCAAACTTTTTATCAGTAACAATTAGAGGAAATGACCATAGAAATAAGCCTTTTCATCGTCCCAACAGCGTTACGGCATTATTTTTTCCAGGATGCACTCAGCGTCCAATGAATGGATGCCCGTAGGATTCGGGCCATATGATGAGATACGGTGGAGGGATATATATGTGGCTATTCTGGATATTTATTGTAGGGGGGATTGCCTATTTTGTTTTCGATTGGATAAAACACAACCAGAATGTGAAAGACTCCTCCGTCGAAAGTCCAACAGAAATTCTGAAAAAAAGATATCACAGAGATGAAATTTCAAATAAGGAATTTGACCGATTAAAAAAAGAACTTGGAAATTAGCTCGAAGGATATTGGTTCTTATCTGGGGTCTGAAGCCCAACGGAACGAAAACGTACGCTAAGGAAATACTTTTTATCCAGATATCTTTTTTGAGCAATTCAGTTTCAAGTATCGATAGTAGGTAGATCTACTGATTCCTAAAGCTAAACAAATATCTCTGATCTTCATCTCTTTAGTCGTCATCTCCCAAGCAAGCTGCACTTTTCTATCACTCTTGGTTGTTGAGGGACGTCCACCGATTCTTCCCTTTGCTCTTGCAGCAGCTAATCCAGCTTGAGTTCGTTCTCGAATCAGACCTCTTTCGAATTGAGCTAATGCGGCGAAAACAGAAAAAATGAGTTCACCAGCTGGATTGGTCGTATCTACCACTCCTTCAGTCAATGACCTGAACCCAATCCCTTTCTCCTGCAGTAAGGTTACTACTTGGACAAGATGTGGAAGTGAGCGACCTAAACGATCAAGTTTCCAAACAACTAAAGTGTCACCTTGGGCCAAATCTTCTAGGCATTGATTCAAACCCAATCTTTCTGATAAAGCCCCACTCGCAATATCTCTATATATTCGTGAACATCCAGCCCTTCTAAGAGACTCTTCCTGTGCTTCTGGATTTTGATCTTTTGTGCTCACACGAGCATATCCGAATATTATTCCCATAAATAAACCCCCTTGTCTCATTAAACGTACTTTACGGGACAAATCAAGAAATATATTTATGAGACGGGTTTATGATACACTTTTAAAGGAAAAATAGACTGTGTCATAAAACGGTCGTTTGTTGAGACAGGCAAAATTTTACCAGGAAGTCCTAACCTGACTCATACCCAATATAGTTTAGGTTACCAGGATTTATATGTATTTAGACCGCAGTTGGTGCAGATATCTTATGGTTTTTCTTTTTTATGGAGGAAAACAATTGACAGTAGTTAGCCTCCTTATTA
>JBARUR010000178.1:0-10451 GCA_049645845.1 Desulforhopalus sp.
CCGTTGCGGCGAGCCGATAGAGAGCATTCTTCGCGGCCTGTTGCCAAGTCAAATGGTACCAATCTGCCTGGAATCCTGCGATATTCCGTCAGCTATCGACACGGCAAACTTTCCTGCTAAAATGCGCAAACGCCTGGTGCAGTGGCTCAAAGACTTTCGCATCGATATCAGCGGCTATCGTTCCTATGATGAGGCGATTATCACCGCTGGAGGAGTGAGTCTCAAGGAGATCGATCCTAAAACCATGGAATCAAAACTTGTCAAAGGATTGTTTATTACCGGAGAACTACTCGATATCCAGGCCGACACCGGCGGTTACAACCTACAGGCTGCCTTTTCCACCGGCTGGGTCGCCGGCTCTTCGATCTCCTCCACTCGATAGACAATAAGAAATCCTCATTACAATACCATCAGAATCGCATGTTCGAACCTGTGGTTATCAAGTTCAGCTTCGATCCGCGCTTAAGACGGGTTGGCCGAAAATCTTTAACCTGTGCGTTGGTGAGATCGATTTTGCCGTCGAGGGTGACGTTGTCCCAGAGGACGAGGTCGGCTTTGAAGTTTTTGCCTTTCATATCAATGATTGTTGATTCCCTGATTACAAATTCCTTGATAAGACCGTCATAAAGCATTGGCTCATAAAGTTTGCATTTGGTGAATTGAACATGCGGTATCATGGATTCTGCAATATCGAAATAGCGTATCGTAGAATTGCTAAAATTAATCTTGCCGACTCCGCCACCGCTAAAACCTATCGCTAAAATCTGACTATTCCTAATAATTGCAGTTTCGGCCGTTGCCTTCATGAATCCAAGACCATCAAGGTCGACCTCTTCAAGTAATATGTCTTTGGCGGTTATCCCATTGAACTTTATCCCCCCTTCTCCCTGCCTTACCCGCCTGAGGGTGACGGTTGAAAAATGGCTACGTCCGAAATCAACTTCGTCCAATAGGCTATCTTCGACTGTCATAACATTGGGCAGTTTCATGCCTGACAGGCCAACTCCATCAAGCGTACATTTACGGAATGTCATAGGTATACTCGACCATGCCAGAGATGTGCGTTCTTCAAGAGTGCTGCCTTCGATAAGAAGTTCGTTACCAAAAAGCTCCTTCAAACGGCTGTCGGTAATTTTGCACCCCTTGAAGCTCACGTCTACCATGCTGCTGCCACTAAATTCTGCATTGTGAAACGTACAGTTTTCAAATAGTACATCGGTGAATGTGCTGTTCCAGTTTTGCGTATTAATGAACTTGCAGTTTTTAAATACCACTTTTGTAAACACGCCTTCTTCGAGATTTGTGTTTACCCATTCCACCCCATCAAATGTCGCAGCGTTAAAAATTACTCCGCCAAGATTTTTGCCTTCAATTTTGACGTTCCGCAGCTCAACAGGATGTAACTTCGTGTAGCTATTTAGTTTTTCAACATCACTCGATAGCACTTCCCACCTTTTTTCGAAATCATTCTTGAAAATATTCATAGCAACACCCGCGCTCGTTAATATCATTAAAATGAATGCTGTAGCAAAAGAGATTAAAATAATATTTTGTCGTTTCATGTTTTCTTCTTCTTAAGTTGATAACTATACTCGCGAGGATTTGTCTCGGCTCTCCAATCAAAGCAGGGTATCTCACCAAACTTCTCATGCCGCCTAATCTCCCAACGCCCCATATTCGCTTTCCTTTTCTCCAGTATCTGCTTCTTTTTTTCAAATATTGCCAGAGCAATAAGATCTTTTTCATACCCCGGCTCAAGACTGTCTTCAGGATTCTCAGCAAGGTCATGACCATCGGAATAGATACCCACCTGGATATTCCACGGGGAAGAGTAGTCGTAGTGGTTAAAACCTGGTACTCCATTGAAAGCAGCGCCGTTGAATTTGATGGAGAGAAACAGTGCGTCGATATATTTACTTCTCGACTTCAATTTGTCGGGCAGAGTGTTTGGCAGGGTAACCTTGAAGAGACTGCCGGATAGAGTCGTTGTCCCATCGTACAATTTTGTCTCACCGTTCTCGATTACCCACAAGATCACCGACTCAATGAATTTTGGCTTCGCGGCACCATCCTCGTCAAACTTGGGATGAAGCTTCTGCCAATACGGCTTCATCTCAAAGGTACCATCATTGCCCACCGCCTTGAAGGATTCCCAGAAGCCCCCACCCATGATGTCGATATAGTCACAGACCACGCAGAAGCGGGGCTTGGATCTGGGGTGGTTGGTCGGCATGATTTCGATGTGCTCTTTGCCGTTAAAATAGAGCAGTGTGGCGGCGGGAAAATCCATGCCTTTGCCGCTGAGTTCGCCGGAGAGGTTTTGCTTGGCCATACAACCGGCGCTGGAAGAGACGACTATTTTAGTTTTGCTGCCCAGGTAGGCTAAATCAACCTTATACGGCAAATACCCTTTGGTTTGCAAACATTCCGGTTGTACAGTATGGCTATGTGGCCCTTCACCCATCATTACAGGCCGATAATCGCAGGTATATAATCCCACCCTGTGAGCATGACCGGCAAGGGCGTAGTTGAAACTCCCCTTCCGCAGCCAGTTATCGTAAAGCGTCCGGCGGTCACCCCAGGCACTGCCGTAATCGTACAGGCTATATGAAGGAGTCGGGAAAACTGTTCCGGATTCGGAAAGGGCAATGTGGGGTTCATAATTAACCAGGGTATAATGCGTGCACAAAATCTTGTTGGATTGAGGCAATTTGAGAGCGGTATTGCCCAAGGTAATTTGTTGCGCACTGCCGCCTGTTTCTGTGCGTGGCAGAGTGCCGCCCCCGCCGGTAGAGGGACCGATCAAAGATTCGTCGTCACCCCACTCAAGGCAGACCAGACACTGATCACCATAGGTAACTACATAATCGGCCAACGGATTGAAGGCAGTGAAAAACCAATCGAAGTTGCCTGCCTGAAAATTTCGGCTATTAAACCAGCCCCCGTAGAGCTGTCCAGTCGGACTGGGAATAGTTTTGTCATAACCGGGGCCATAGAGCAAAATCGCCTCGTAGAAGGTAAGGTTGTGATCCAGCGGGATGCCGTCGTTGACCTTCATGATCTCTGAGTCACTGACTTTCACCCGCGGCGAAATACCGTAAGGGTACCGGTAGGCTTCGTGGTTGCCGCTGATCATCATCACCGGTTTTTGATAGGTGTTATAGAAGTACAGCAGCAGCGTATAAAAGGCCAGAGCATTGATGCCGTAGGGATAGTCTTCAATGCGTTTCTTTATATCATCTTCTTCGGTGATATACATCGCCTCCCACAGCTTGCCGGTTTTGTTCTCGGTAAGCCTGGACGGATCGAAGTCATGCATGTAGTCATACAGGTCGCCGGCTATAAACAGCAGGTCGATATCTTTTTCCGCATTACCGATACTGTCCATCAGTTCGAGACAGGTCTCCAGGTTGTTGCCGATGGTGTTGCCGATATAGGGCGATACCTTGAGATCGGCTCCGGGGATAACGGTGGCCTCCTTGCCTTTGTAGGCATGCTGGCGGGCGGTAAGGTGTATATCGCCGACATGGGCTATATTGAGGGCCTGCTTGGAAGAAACATAAATAGGGTGGCGCATCATCAGCGGCACCTTGTCGTCCAAGCTGGTGAAATCGATGGTTTTGATGGACACCTGCTTAAGATTGCCTTTTTCATCAACATCATCGACAAAGCCTTCCGTGATTTTATACGCCCTGTTCGGACCGGTTTTTACGGCTTTATCTGCCGTACGTTGGCCATTGGCGGCTTCGGTGTTATAGAAGCTGTTGCTTACCAGCTTCCGCAGCAAACGATCCTGTGGATCGAGATAGGTTTCATTGTAATCATGGGCCTCTGCCCGTGAATTAGCGCCAATCCAACAAATATCGTACATTTTATCATCTTGCAAGTCGGGCAGGTTCGCCAGGTCGACCTGATACAGATGGGTCATGCCGACATTATGAAGCGTATTTTGGGTCGCACCGCGAATATTGGCGAAATGTTCTCCAGCCTTGTTTTTAAGTTGGATTCCGATCGGACCAAGGGCCGTACAGGTGATATTTTTAAAAGCCGTTTCGCGGTCGGCTTTGTAGAGAGGAGGAATCAAAGCCGGATCTTTGTTGAATTTGGATGCATCGTCCCATGTCATAACCTTGAGGCATTGGGCGAGCACAAGCTTAATGTTTTCTGCCCCTGTTCGGGTGTTACCGGCACCGCTGAGAAATACCTGCTCAAAAACAGCATTACCCGCTAGGATAATACTGACTTTCTGTTTATCTTCAACCAACAGGGGACAACCGAGGGAAGGATGCAAGACAATCGCCTGATAATCCGGCTGGCGCAGCTTAACAATCCGCTTGGTTGCGGTACTTTCAGGTGCGTGGTGCCTCATACAAACCGTTCGCCGACTTTCAGCCGTCATTCCTGTCCTCCTTTGCATCAAGATCAAAGTCAAAATTAAACTGGTCGATGGTCAGTGTACACGTTTTTCGCATTTCCACTTCGGCCATCCGAATTATACCCCCCTCTTCCACAATACCTTCATAAACCTCACCGGAATCTGTTTCAAGTACCCATGGTAAACCGATCCATAACGGAGTCGTTGTATCAACCTGGTTGTCAAATAGATCGGCAATATGAAATTCCCAGGCGGACTTCACAGCTTTTCCATCTTCCTTGTCTTCAGGCGGGATTAATTCCCTGATCGCGTTTACCGCCAAAGGGGCTACGGCAGAAGGCAACGATACACCCGGCGGGCAGGTGATATCCATATTAATCCTGCCATTCAAATTGACCCCGCCGGGGGTATTGAAGACGATATTCTTGCCGAATAGGGTTATATCGCCGTTGGGTGCCATGGAGAATCCCGCCCCGTTCTGGGCGAAAGTTATGGTGCCGCCGCCGTTGCCTTTAATCAAGAGACCATTCTCGGCATCTATGGTGAGGCTGCCGCTGTCGATGTTAATGCTGGCGGACTGGTCGTCGACGGTGATCCGGCTGCTCTCGGTTATATCGAGGCTGAGTGTTTTTTCGGCCTTCAGTTCGATATTTTTTCCGGCCTTGAGGTGGATGTTGTTGCCTGAGGCCAGTCGGCCGTCGGTCTCGGCCTGGTAGTGTATCTCCTTGCTGTTTGTGGTGGTGCTGTGCCGATTTTCGATGGTTTGCACCCGATCGTTGCCGACGGTTTCTGTCAGGCTGTCACCCACTTCGGTTTTGATGGTCTTTTTAGCGTAACATTCCACCAGCCCCTCACCGCTGGCAAGGTTAATCCGGTGGCCAACAACATCGGCGTTGAGATGCAGCATATTCTGCCCGGCAAAGGTGCACAGGCTGATCGCTTCTTTATCAACCAGATCGTCGAAACAGATCTCGTTACCGGCGGCGGTGCGGATAAGATTCTGATGCGGGTTGTCGCTGTTGACCGGGGACGGATTTTCCGGGTTGGCCAGGGTGCCGACGATCATGGGCCGGTCCGGATCGTTATTGAGGCAGCTGATCAAAACTTCGTTATTGTCAAGAAGCGGCATATGCCATCCGGCCGGCAGCGGACCGGCTGAAGTACAGGGAGTAGTATAAGGCTGCAGCTGGCGGACACCTTGGGAGGCTTCACCTTTGGAGGAACAGTTGCTATCGGGGTGCTGGCGATACCGGTAGCGCCCAGCTTCATCGAGATTGGCAGTGCTGTCAATGCTTTCGATGCGGGCAGTGAAGGTCAGGGGCAAAGCCCGCCTCGGCGGCAGTTCCGGCCGCCAGGGAGTCTCCCGGGGTATCAGGGTGGCCCGGTTGGTGTAAGCACAATCCTTCACTCCGCTGAATCCCTCCCGGGCGTAGTCACCATATTGGTACAGCTCATGGCTGATCGAGCTAATCAGATAGTCGCCGCTCAGATCAGCACCGTAGGCATCGACATCGATTTGTACAAAGGCACCGACCTGCAAGTCGGCTGCATTGCTGGTAATTTCGACAAACATCCGTTTACAGGCTGCCCGCTGAGCTTGTATCCGGGCTTCGTCTTCCGCCTGATCAAGGCTCTTGACTCCACTGCCGAAGGTAACACTTTGGCTGTTTCGTTCGGTGGGGCATGATGGCAGCAGACTCCGCTCGCCGGTTAGATGTTCATCAGGTCGGTCTTCGTAAACGTCATGGACCGCAAAGGTGTTGGCGGTAAGAGTTGCGCCCACCGTGATTTTTAAGATGCCGGTCCGGGTTGTTCCTTCAGTTGTACTGGCCAAGCCAACAGGCGGCAAATAGGACAGGATCTCTCGCTTGATTCGCGGCAGGTAATTGGTTGTATCTGTAAAATGGAGTATTTCGTCGCTCCCGGTCGATTCAGACCAGGCCAGTATTCCTTGTCGATTAGCCAGGCGCCACAAAAAGTCGAGATCGTTTTCCTGCGCTTGCAGAGTCGATGGTCTGACATGCTGGGGATTGACCCAGTTGAATCGGAGAATAGACTTCGGGACACCGTTGCGCTTAAGGGTCTGTTCGATTATTTCAGGCAGGGTTTGCGAGATGATCAACCGGCTGTCGACCCGCTGGTGCAAAGTGGCCAGGATCGACTGTACCGTTAGTTGCAGAATAATTTGTCCGTCGGCAGCGGCTCCCTGGACCTTTCCAGAGGTGACTATACCATTGACCCGCCGCTGAAACCCATCCGGCGCCGCCATGTCGATCCGGGCCGAAGCCCCCATTAAAGAAGCCGGAGACATGCTGCTCTCAGCCAAAACCGTCACTTGAAAATCAAATGGCTGATTAAAGAACTCGGTGCCGGTGAGTCCAAGTACAGAAAAGCCATTGCCGCCGACATGGAAGCCTATCTGCGATTGATGAACTGCTGGATCCATCTCCTCCTCCTTCGCGTTTTGACCATGAAAAGAGTTAACTTCTTTCTTTAGTCCACGTGCTTTTATAGGGAAGTTTTTTTGTTTTTTGTAAACGTTCATCTGGGTCCATTTTCAAACGATCAGATGGCCGTGTATCCACACTGGTTAAGTTACTTAAACTACAATTAATTCTGACTGTACTTTCAATTTCTTACAATTATCTTACAATCAGCAATTTCCAATTCAGCTCATCAAAAAAAAGACACGGAGGAGGTCATTATATGATCCCTCTGACGTGTCTTAATCTCCTGAAACAAATACAAATGGAGTCCAGATTTACCTATGAAAGCTCAAAGCATAATAATTTTCCTGATTCATTTTAGAAACTTGCATGGAGAGAGCATATGGACGGGTTTAGAACCCGCCCCTGCATTAACGAAGATAATAAGTAAAGAGGAAAGAGGAAAAAATCGGGACTTTTGGGAGGATATATAAGGCGCTAAAAAAGTGTCGAGCTAAATTCCTCAAACACCTGCTCAATGGGGATGGCAAAACCTATCCCTTGCGTATTGCGAAGAATCATGGTGTTCACACCACGAGCATAGCCATACTCATCAATCAGCGGCCCACCGCTGTTGCCGGGATTAATGGCGGCATCTGTCTGCAGATACATTTGGCCGTTGTCTTCCTGTTGTCGGTATCCTGAAAAAATTCCTGCAGTTACAGTGTGCCGTAAGCCGACAGGACTGCCGATTGTATAAACTTTATCGCCCTGACGCAGCCCTGAGGTTTGCGGTGGGCGTTCGATATATGTCCAATCACCGGAATACAAAGACATCAGGGCCAGATCACTTGTTTCACTGACCAGAAGGTAATTGGCATAGTGTTCACTGCCATCGGAGAGAACAATTTTTATATCGGAAGGCTGAACTTTTCGATCAAGTTTATCCAGGCGTCTTTCCTCTTCCTGAAATTGAGGCAGGATTTTGCCAAGTTCCTCCTCGCGACTGGCGATAATAATGGCAAGCTGGCTTCGAGAAGGTCCTTTGGGCATTTGCCGCAGGGTATGTTTCATCTCCCTGATTTTTTGTTGCTCAAGTTCGATCAATCTCCTGTTAGTTTCTATTCGGCGCTTCAAATCAAAGAGTTTATCTTCATCGAACTCAACGACATGCCGATTGGTAACGATATAATTTTTATTAACGAAAAAACCTGACCCTGTGCCCCAGGGAGTTTCGATGGAAACTGTAGAATTTCGAGCTCTTTCGATGATATTCTGACTATTTATGCGGCGTTGCGGTTCAGCTTTTTTTTGTGCAACTACTTTTTGGACCGGTCGCTGTATCTTTATCGGTTCAACTTTATCGACAGTAGATGGCATAACCGCCATTTGCTGAAGAGGCTCCTTTTGCCGGTCGGCAGTGAAATAATAGGTGGTTGCTGCAACAACTGCAACCAAGCCTATAATCTGAAAAATTTTCAACCCTGACCCGGATTCTTTAGACGCTTCGGCCAGTTTCGCTTGTTCCTCTTCTTTCTTACGTTCCTGAACTTTGCGGTATTTTGCGAAAATCAATCCGCAGGCTGCACACTCCAAAGTATTTTTCTGTTCATGCTGGCACTTGGGACAACGCATTTTTCACCTGATCCTGATATTTAGCAAAGATTTATAGACATATGCGATTCACCTATCTATCTTATCAGGATAAATCATAGTATTCAATGAGTTGACAATTTTTCCTTAACCTTTGAAGTTTTTATCACAGCTATCCTTATGGTACTTCGAATCAGCAATAGCGTTTCAATTCCTCTGAACGAAATTACTCTTATTCCTATCCGGGCACAGGGAGCAGGGGGACAAAATGTAAACAAGGTGTCGAGTGCAATACATCTTCGTTTTGACATCCGCAACTCTTCTCTTCCTGAATTTTATAAGCAGCGGCTGCTCTCACTTAACGATAGCCGGTTGACTGACGAAGGGATGATTGTTTTAAAAGCACAACAGCATCGCACCCAGGAGAAAAACCGGGAAGAAGCCCTGGAACGCCTGGCTCTCATAATCAGACGGGCCGCCTATACACCAAAAAAGAGAACACCGACACGTCCTTCCGGCACTGCCCGCAAGAAGCGGGTGGATAAAAAAACCAAACGCGGAAAAGTCAAGATTCTACGAAAAAAGGTGATCGACTCATAATATTCGCACCGCAAAAGTCATTAGACATAACAGAAAAAGGACTACACAAATGAAAGAGAGAGATTATCTGCAGGATATTGATGCAACCATGGACATCATCAAAAAGGGAGCTTTTCTCACTGTCAAAGCAGGTGAAGAGTGCAATACCATGACAATCGGCTGGGCCACCATCGGTTATATTTGGAAAAGACCTGTTTTCATGATCGCCGTCAGAGATTCGAGACACACCTTTAAGTTACTGGAACAGACCGATAATTACACTGTTACCATTCCATCGGGCGAGGCATTTAAAGATGCCGTAGCATTTTGTGGAACAAAATCCGGTCGCGAATTTGACAAATTCAAGGAATGTAATTTAACGACCAAGCAAGCACAGCATGTTCAATCTCCCATTATAGATATTCCCGGCGTTCACTACGAATGCAATATCATCTACAAATCCCCCATGGATAGTACTCTTATGGAGAGCAGCCTTGAGAACCTTTATCCCAAAAAAGATTACCACACTCTCTATTTTGGTGAAATTGTTGCCTGCTACGAGACTGCTTAACAGATATTAATTCTTTCAGGCAGCGGGAAAATAACTTTTCGCTGCCTGAAAGAACTCTTTGTAATCTTATCTTCTTCTTTAAAAAATTTGCATTCCGGACTGAAGTGTAACCTGGTCCTTTATCTGAAATTTCTTAATAACACGACTACCTTTCTTATAAATAGATTGCAAATTAACGCTAGTACTGGTACATAGAAAGGTTTTCAATTGTTAGTGTCGGACCAGAACATAGATTTTTGGGGAAGTTGCGCAAAACTGGACAGACACGAACCGATCGGCCGCAGAGGACCTCTGGATGGTTCTCATTTTATTAAGAAGGCCGATTTTTCTTTCCGGGGCAGGCTTTGCACGACGAGTTCTTCTTTTGGAATCAACCCATTTTATCTATAGGTATTTTTATGTCTTCTGAGTACGAAACAACGCCGTTTTCTTTTGCCGATTTTGACCTTTCCGCACCCCTTCTTCAAGCTGTAAACGACGCCGGGTATGAAACCCCGACTCCTATCCAAAGAGAGATGATCCCGCACGTGCTGGCAGGCAAAGATGTGGTTGGACAGGCGCAGACAGGAACAGGTAAAACCGCAGCATTTGCCCTGCCGCTTCTTTCCAGACTCCAACCCGGAAAAGATAAAAATCCACAAATACTTGTACTCGCCCCGACCAGGGAGCTTGCAATCCAAGTGGCTGAAGCTTTTAACGAATATGGCAAGCATCTTAAAAACTTCAACGTGCTGGCAATCTTCGGCGGGCAGGATTACAATATCCAGCTGAGACAGCTCCAAAAGGGTGTTCAGGTAGTTGTCGGTACACCCGGCAGAGTCATGGATCACCTTCGTCGCGGCACCTTAAAAGCAGCGTCCATTCATAGCCTTGTTCTTGACGAAGCCGACGAAATGTTGAGAATGGG
>JBARUR010000179.1:0-5749 GCA_049645845.1 Desulforhopalus sp.
ACTTTTAATGATGTTGCCGGTGTTCCTGAGGCAAAAGAGGAACTTGAAGAAGTAGTTACTTTTTTGAAAAATCCCCAGCAATTTAACAGACTAGGAGCATTCATGCCCAAAGGTTTGTTGCTTCAGGGACCGCCGGGAACGGGAAAAACACTTCTTGCCCGGGCAATTGCCGGTGAGGCAGGGGTTCCTTTTTATAGCTTCAGCGGGTCTGACTTTGTGGAAATGTTTGTCGGAGTCGGTGCCTCCAGGGTGCGGGATCTGTTCAATGAAGCCAAACAACATACACCCTGCATTGTTTTTATTGATGAAATTGATGCGGTGGGCAGCAGCAGAGCAGTGGCGCCAACAGATGGTCAGGATGAAAGGGGACAGACACTGAATGCTTTGCTCGTTGAAATGGATGGTTTCAGCACAAAAGATACGATTATGGTTCTGGCTGCGACGAATCGTCCGGATATTTTGGATCCGGCGCTTTCAAGGCCTGGAAGATTTGACCGACGAATCACTCTTTTGCCCCCTGATGTGAAAGGTCGTGTCAAAATACTTGAAGTACACAGCAGAAAAGTCACTTTATCCCCTGAAGTCGATTTCGAAGAGATAGCTCAGATGACTTCAGGCTTTACCGGAGCTGAACTCGCCAATCTGGTTAATGAAGCAGCCTTACTTGCCGGCAGGGATAAATGTGATTGTATCAGCAAAAGTCATTTCGATATAGCTCGAGACCGGATCACACTCGGAGTCGAACGAAAAGGCATTGTTCTCACTGACAAGGATAAACGTATTCTTGCTCACCATGAGGCAGGGCATGCCATTATCGCTAAAATGCTCCCCGGTTCCGACCCGGTTCATAAAATAAGTATTATTCCGCGTGGCCGTGCGCTCGGCCAGACACAGCAATTGCCGCTCGGTGATCGTACTGCTTACAGTAAAGCATATCTCACCGACAGAATAACGATTCTTCTCGGCGGCAGGGCAGCGGAAAAAATTATCTTCGACAGCCGGACAACCCGTACGGAAAACGACCTGCTTCAGGCAACGGAGATTGCAACGAACATGGTGTGTCGCTGGGGTATGAGTGAGGCTCTCGGCCCTCAGGCATATGCTGTTGGTGATGGTTCTTTTCTTGGGGAAGAATCATCACTCCGCTTTATGATGAGTAATGATACAACCAGCCTGATCGACAGAGAAATTAAAGGGCTTTTATCAATTTGTTATAAACGGGCAGTTGAAATCTTAAAACGCGAGAGGATTTTTCTAAATGCTCTTTCAGATATTCTCTTTCAGGTCGAAACCCTGGATGCTGAAGAGTTTGAGATCATCTATCAATGTTCAGTCACTAAAAAAGCCGAAGAAGCGGGAACAATAGAGAAAGTATCGGAATGTAGTGTCTGTCCCGCCAAAGGACACTGCCTGCAATTTAAAGCGAACTGAAAACCATGCATTCATTGAAACGACTTGTCTGGTTAGCCTTTCTTGTGGTGTCCGTACTTCTTGCCGGCATTATTTTGCTGGGGGCATACCAATACCGGCTTTCAGGGGCGTATAATAAAGTTATCAATCAGAACGAGAGTGCTTTGTTTCGTTTTATGACGATTCGCGAAACGATCACAGAAATTCTTATCTCCGGCAAATGGGAGCGGCTCGAACAGGTCACCGGTGATGTTGAAAAACTTAACTCAGAGATCGCACGACTCAGGGAGAACAAACTGGTTTCTGCAGAACTCAAACTGGCCCTGGTCGATAAAATCGATCTCACTGGCCTCGCTATTCTTTTGCGCCAGGTAATAAGTGATCAGGACAAGGTGAGGCGCAGCAGACAATTACAGGAGCAATTGAGGTCTATTTCAGACTATCTTCTCCAATACGATAGAATTATAGTTGGTCAAGCCAGAGAAAGAATAGTTAATTTTCAAATGGTAGTCATCGGCGCACTTGGATTGATCATCAGTCTTGCCAGTTTTTCCCTTATTTTACTGTACCGTAATACGGTTTCGCCACTGTTGCAGATGTCTCACCAGATTCAGTCGAATACCTTTGAATCAGAAGGCATAGCGCTTCGAGCCCCGGTTGCCAAAGAAATTGCCGACCTGGCCATGGCCATTGAGCAACTGGCGCTTCAATCAAAAAACAGGCCCGGGCAGGAATCGAATAGCAGGAACGTAAAAGCATTGCTGGCTGAAACAGTTAATGAAACCACCAATAGCCTGAACGGCATAATAAATTATGCGCAGCTCCTCTACGATTCATCCGATCAGCTTGAATTGAGTGAAGAACAAATGATGATGCTGCAGAAGATAATTGACAGCGGGGTGCACATCGCTCATGAATGGCAAAATATTAAATAGGAGAAACTATGGCTGAAAAACGAGGTGTGCCGGCAAAAGAGAAAGAATCTCCAGATCCTGAAAATTTTACCTGGCAGGAAAAAGCAGGACTGTCGGCTAAAACCCCAATAGGACTGTTCGGCATCGGTCTAACGACAGTCTGTCTTACCTTGACGGTTCTTGGGCTTCTTGGACACATTACAGGACTTATTCAAAATCCTTATGCAGCGATAGTGACCTTTCTGGTATTTCCGATCGGAGCCGTTCTTGGTTTGTTTCTTATTCCAATTTCATGGTATTTTCGTCGAAAAAGATGGTTTAAAGATAACATCAATATGCGCAATGTTATCATCGACTTTGGCAAAAAAAGTCATAGAAGAACGGTTGTTCTCATTTTAGTGCTGTCGGTGGTCAATTTGACGGTTTTTGCGCTTGTTGTGTACGAAGCTTATCATTTTACGGAATCTGATTTTTTCTGTGGAGCGATTTGTCATACGGTTATGGATCCTGAATATACCGCCTATCAACGCTCACCTCATGCCAAGGTCGGTTGTGTCTCCTGTCATATAGGTACTGGTGCTGAATGGTATGTCAAAGCAAAGCTTTCAGGCCTTCGGCAGGTAAAGGCTGTGATCGATGGGAGTTACAGTACACCTATCCCTGCACCGGTTGAGCATCTGAGACCAGCTCAGGATACCTGCGAAGAGTGTCACTGGCCCGAAAAGTTTCATGGTAAGAAGGTTAAGCAGTTCGTGAGCTTTTCCAACGATGATCAGATAAATCCTTATGTCGAGGAAGTAGCTCTTCATATCGGCGGTAGGAATCCATTAACCGATAATTTTGAGGGGATTCACTGGCATGTCAGCGACAACGTAAAAGTAGAATATCAATCCCTCAATGACAAGAGAACTTCCATTGGTGCGGTGAAGGTGACCAAACCATCCGGCGTCACTGAGCTCTACACCCTGGATGGAGAAGCTCCAATTACAGGCAAAGGCAATTGGCGGACGATGGATTGCATAGATTGTCATAACCGGCCTACCCATTTTTTTGACGATCTGGTGCCGAAAGTGGATTTCGGTTTGTACAGCAAAAAAATAAATCCGGAGATTCCAGGCATTCGTGAGGATAGTCTGACCGTTCTGCAACAGGAATATGCAAGTCGCGATGAAGCCAGGGAAAAGATTGTTCAGAGCTTACTGGCATTGCAGGCTGAGAGGCACGGAGCAGCTTTTGTTGCTGAAAATGAGAGGACCCTCATTGCATCAGGCGCCTACCTGTTGGATGCCTATATGGATAATGTCTGGCCGAGAATGGATGTCACCTGGGGAACGTACAAAGAGCATAATGGTCATCAGTACGAAGACGAAGGATATGGCTGTTTTCGTTGTCACAACGATGAACATCAGACAGAATTTGGTAAAACTATTTCCCAGAGCTGTGATCTTTGTCATGATGAACCATGATACAGGAAGCGTACATTGATCTAAAACTTTTAAAGCCGCTCTCGCCGCTTAAAAAAGAGTAAGACTTGAAAAAGAGAAAGGAGGAGGGTGTCAGTTGACATCCCCCTCCTTTTGCAATTTAGATGGACGCATCTGTCTAGATCAGCCGAATCTGCCGGTAATATAATCTTCCGTCAACCTGTGCTTGGGGTTGGTGAAAATCTTGTCTGTTGGTCCAACTTCAATAAGATCACCAAGATGAAAATAGGCAGTCCGCTGGGATACCCTGGCAGCCTGCTGCATGGCATGGGTGACAATTACAATCGAATATTGGGTTCGCAATTCGGCGATAAGCTCTTCAATTTTTGCAGTTGCTATTGGGTCGAGAGCAGAGCAAGGTTCGTCCATGAGTATAACTTCGGGCGACACCGCGATGGCCCTGGCAATACACAGACGCTGTTGCTGACCACCTGACAAACCTGTACCTGGTTCAAGTAATCGATCTTTAGCCTCTTCCCATAAACCTGCTTTTATGAGTGAGGTTTCCACGATTTCGTCGAGTTCGGTCCTGTTTCTTGTCATTCCATGAATCCGCGGGCCATAAGCAACATTGTCATATATTGATTTTGGAAACGGGTTTGGTTTCTGAAATACCATGCCGACTTGAGCCCGCAAAGGAACAACATCCACTGAAGGATGGTAGATATCAATCCCGTCAAGACAAATATCACCTTTGACACGGCAGGAAGGGACAGTATCGTTCATTCTGTTCAAGCAGCGTAGAAAAGTGGATTTTCCGCAACCGGAAGGTCCGATCATGGCCAGAACTTCATTGCAGCCAACATCAATACTGATCTTATTGATGGCGCATTTGTCACCATAGTAAACTTCCACATCCCTGCATGTCATGCGTGGGTTTTCTACAAAAGGGGTGCCGACGGTTTTCCTGCCGGAACCGGCACGAGCCTGTTCGGCTTCCCGGGTGAGGTCGCCGGTCAACATAGTCGGGAACGCGGGATTGGTTTGTCTGGATACGAGTTCCATTTTAATTCTCCATTCTTTCTGTAGGCTGCTGCAAATTACAGCAGCAGGGCCGACCCTTTATGGGATCCGCCCTGCTTTTTTTGCTTCTGTATCTACGAGGTGATTACTTCATTTCCATGGTTTTGAGAGAAGCAACATTTTCACTAAACATCTTTCTTTCTTCTTTCGGCATGGGGATCATCCCTTTGTCGGCAAGATATCCATCATCTCCCCAGGCTTTTTCACTGGTAAATTCAGCGAGATATCCCTTCATGCCGGGAATAACATCAACATGGGCTTTTTTTACATAGAAGAAGAGTGGACGGGAAACTGGATAGGCTCCGTCGGCAATACCTTCAAAGGTAGGTTCTTTGCCTTCAATAATTGATCCCTGTACAACGTCTGCGTTTTGATCAAGGAAAGAAAAACCGAAAATTCCAAGTGCATTAGGATTAGCCTGGAGTTTTTGAACAATCAAATTGTCGTTTTCACCGGCTTCAACATATGCTCCGTCTTCTCTAACGGTATGGGCAATTCTTTTGTATTCTTTTTTGTCTGTTGCTTTCATATCCTTAATAAAATCAAAAGATTTGGCTCCGTTTTCCATTGCCAGTTCGACAAAGGCATCACGTGTGCCGGATGTCGGCGGAGGACCAAGAACTTCAATTTTAGTATCCGGCAGAGAGCTGTTTACTTCCTTCCAGGTCTTATAAGGGTTGGCAATAAGTTTTCCGGGATTTGCCGGATCAGGTACGTCCTTGGCAAGAGCGAGGAAGATATCTTTACGAGTAAGCTCTAACGGTTTGGCCTCTTTGGAATTGGCCAGTACGATGCCGTCATAACCGACTTTAACTTCTACGATATCGGCTACTCCGTTATCTGCACAGGTTTTCATCTCAGTTGATTTAATAGCCCGGGAGGCATTGGTAATGTCCGGGAAGTTTACTCCGACACCAC
>JBARUR010000180.1:0-10272 GCA_049645845.1 Desulforhopalus sp.
ATCTCGCTGTCCTGGTAGACGATTTCTAATTGTATTTCGCTAGTCATGGTTTGAATGTAATTTCTGACCTCTAACCCGGATTTCTCATGAACATTGTGTGAATTTCATTAAAACGATGAAATTTCAATATACTACTTTCGATTTTCTAAATCTGAATTTTCCACAATGTTCACCGAAGGCCAGCCGATCTCACCGCGTCTCTTTCGTCGCCGAAGCAATGAACATAGGCAACTATAGTTCATTGCTTCACTTCTCGGATACACGGCAACCTCGACTGGTGAGAAATCCGGGCTAATCATTCAGTCCGCAAAGCATAAAGCCAAGAATCGGTTGGCATTTTTCCATACAGGATGCCGTAAAGGCACCATGACAATGTTCACCTGATCTGTTTTCTTTTCCCCAGAAAAACTCACTTATTCCGAGAGGTTGCAGGTTGTTTTTTGCTGCATAGTTGAGCAGTTTTGGAGCACAGCAGTCCCCTGTTCCAGTGGGAATGCCATTGTTGCTGCCGATGAATGCCTCTTTGAGGGAGGCTGTTTCTCCACGAAAACTGGTGAGTTTGTAGAGATCATGAATATCGACCATCAGTTTTCGGGAGAGCAGTCGACGTCTCTTCCTCTGGGCCAGCCATTCTTCTGAATACGGCAGGCATTGGTCGATAGTTCGGCCAAGCTGCTTAATCCGCTTTTCTTTATCCGTTGTCAGAATCAAAAACTCGTCAAGATCAAAAAGCGGAGGTACCCATCCATCGACCAGCCAGACTCCGTTATATTGTCCGGAGAAAGCATAGAGGAGTCTGGCGGTTCCGTCGGGCGCCAGACACTCCATCACCCCAAACATTTTTCCTCTGGACGGGCCAAAGAGCAAGGCAGTTTCCAGTGTTCTAACAGCCCTGGGTTGTTGAGAGAAAAGATCGATTGTTTCTAATCGTTCCAACCGACGCATAAGCTCCCGGCAAAAATACACTGTATTTCCGGGACCGAGCCAATGATCTTTATCGCATTTTTTGCAGTATCCGCCTGTCTTGATATCTGATCCCGTGGTGTTGTGTACCTTATATGCCTGGTGGAAATTTTCCATCTTGTTCATGTCGTTATTAATTGTTTGTAGAAAAAACGTAACCGTTCAAAGGGGATAGCGAAATACTCGTGAACGTTTACGAAACGTATTCGCAACGGGGAATAGACAATACATCTCTGTAAACAGCCTGCACAGTATTTTTCTCCATGAGATTAATTCTTTTTAAGAATTGAAGGCTGATGAAACAGGAGCTTCCTCAAAACAGATGAACATGATATTATCATCTCGTTTGCTTGACTGGTTCTTCACACAGTGAATGCATATATTGTAATTCATACGATGAAAGCAATACATTGTGTTCAAAATGTTACAGGTGATAGTCCGGCCCGCCTTATGTATCCGGTAATCGCATAATGAAGTATAGACAATAAAGGATTGAAGAAATGGCCAGTCAACAGGGAGAAACGAGTGAAGATTTTCAACAACTGGGACCGGATCGGGTACTAAATCTAGTAGAAAAAATGCTTGGGGTTCGTTGTAATAATCTGTTTCGGACCTTAAACAGTTATATTAACAGGGTCTTTGAAATTGAGACTGTGGATAAGCAGAGGATGGTAGTGAAATTCTATCGTCCGGGGCGATGGACAAAAAAAGCTATTCTTGATGAACATAGATATCTACTTGACCTGGCCGCACAAGAGATACCGGTGATAGCCCCTCTGGTTTTCCTTAATGGTAAGACTCTTGCCGAGAGTGAAAACCTCATTTTCAGTGTCTTCCCTAAATGCGGCGGTCGAAGTGTTGACGAATTCAACGATGATCAGTGGCTGCAGCTGGGGCGTCTGCTTGGCAGAGTCCACAAAGTCGGAGAGATTGTCAAACCCAGGAATAGAATTACCATGGCTCCGAATCGCTCAACACAGGATCAGCTCAACTATCTTTTGGGCTCAGCCTGTGTTCCGGAGGAAATGAAACCTCCTCTTGAAAAAGCGGCATTAGCGATTATTGCAGACATACAACCTCTATTTGCCAAAATTGAAAATATCCGTATCCATGGCGACTGCCATTTCTCCAATATCATTTACAGGCCTGGAGAGTCCTTTTATTTGATTGATTTCGATGATATGGCTATGGGACCGCCTGTTCAGGATATCTGGATGCTTTTGCCGGGAGAGGTGGATGAATCATTCGTGGAGCTAGATCTTTTCCTGGAAGGATACGAAATGTTCCGTCCATTCGATCGAAGGTCATTACGGCTGATTGAGCCCCTCAGGGCAATGCGCTTTATTCATTATATGGCATGGTGTGCACACCAGGTGGAAGGAGATGGGATCACACGGGCCATAGATGGTTTCGGGTCTCGGGAATACTGGAACAGGGAGATCGAAGACCTTATTGATCAGCGGGGAAGAATTGCTGAGAGCTATATCCCTTCCGGTAATATGCTCTAAATTATGTGACTATCGAAGCCATGCGGCTATCCTTTCGGAGACACTGAGGTTGTTACGTTTCGCTACCTGAATGATTTCGTGGAAGTTGAGGTTGTATCTCTTTGATAGTGCTGATATCTCCTTTTTTTTCAACTGAATACGTTGCCATGGGATTGCAAAAGGCATAGCCAAGGCAACGATATTGCCGCGTTCGCGCACAGGAAGATACAGACAGCTTTTGAAAAAGGTAGCCAGAGTTTCTTTGATCTCTTGCAGCCTTACTTTATCGTCGCTCCACAGGTTACAGCTTATAACTCCGTCCGGAGCAAGCGATTCTGCGCAAAGGCTAAAAAAATGATCTGAATATACTGTCGGTGCCATGCCCAGATCATCAAAGGCATCGATGAGAACGAGATCGTATTTTTTCTCCGTGTTGTCTTGCAGGAAACTTCGACCATCCTCACAATATAAAGAAATCTGCTTATCTTCCGGCAACCGGAAATAACCTTTGGCCGCTTTGATTATGTCCGGTGAATAATCGACGGCATCTATCTGACATTCAGGAAAGTGGTAGTGAAAAAAACGTATAAAAGAGCCGGCACCTATGCCGATAACCAGAATACTTCGTGGAGCCGTGTTAAGCATCAGGGCTAAAGCCATATAGCAGGTGTAGGGTAAAACGAGTTCATGGGGAGTATCGAGCAGCATTCGGCTTTGGAGGGAGCGGGAACCGAAATAGAGTGAACGGTACTGGCCGTTATCTTCGATTTCGACAAGGTGATCATTCCAGAAGCCGCTGTATATCATTTGGCGGGAGTTTTTCAGCATATTCTTTACATTACTATGATTAAGAGTTCGGTTGATCACCTAAAGTACCATTTTCAGGCTGAGAATGTAATATAGAAAGGGCTATTCATTCCGGAGAATATGCTGTTCATCCATAAAATCCTTAGCGGGTTTGTTCAATTTCTGGCATACTGAGATTCATATTTTTGATGGGGTAAGAATGTCCATATTGTCGGGAGGAATCAATCTTGGTAACACAAGAAAAGAAAAAAAAGATTCTGGTCATGGATGACGAAGACATGGTCGGAGAAATTGCCTGCCAGATGCTGGGGTATCTGGGATTCGAGGCTATGCGGGTAACAGATGGTGCCGATGCAGTCAGGGAATACAAAGAAAACCGGGAAAATGGTGTACCATTCTCGGCGGTGATTGTGGATCTTAATGTTCCCGGCGGGATGGGGGGTAAGGAAGCTGTTGCCGAGATTCTGAACATTGACCGTGAAGCAAAAGTGTTTGTATCAAGCGGATACTCAACTGATCATATTATGGTCAATTTTCAGGAATATGGATTCGCCGGAGGAATAGCTAAACCTTTTGATTTGGCATCCATGCAGAAGATGCTTTCTTCTATCTCCTAAAAACATAAGGGCTTGCTCACAGTGATACGTCGTCAGGAAATATTTCGTGTCCGATTTCTCTAACAAATACATTTATTTTACCACAATTGTAACCTTCTGTTCGTTGTATGCAGCTCAACCGATTCAGCCCCTGTTCCAACAGGAATTCCAGCTGACGGATTTTCAGGCCATTCTTTTTACTACATTGATGATGGCACCCCTTGGGGTCGCGCCTCTTTTCTACGGCTATCTTCTCGAATCCTTTTCTGCCAAAGTTATGGTGCGTTGGGCACTGTTTCTCCTCGGTGCTCTGGAGATACTTTTTTCGTTGGCCGGTGATTATTTCACCCTTTTGTCCATCAGGGCCATCCAAGGGCTGATGATTCCGGCTATATTAACATCCATCATGAGCTATATCAGTTACTCTTCCACAAAGGAAAAAGTGCAGCATGCAATAGCGGCCTATATCGCGGCAACTATCCTGGGAGGTTTTCTTGGGCGTTTTCTCTCCGGCCTGTTCACCGATCTCTTTGGCTGGCGATTCTTCTTTTTTATTCTCGGTTTGTTGCTGCTGTTAAATTGTTACCTGTTGAAAGATATGGTCCGGGATGCAAAGTTGAATTATGCCAGACCAAAGATGAATGAGCTCCTTGATATTCTGCGGGCAAAAGAATTTTTCTGGCTGTATTCTTCAATTTTTTGCCTCTTTTTTGTTTTTGCTGCACTAATGAATTTTCTTCCCTTTGAACTCAAAAGAATAAACCCGGGATTCGGTGAAACCGGTATAGGGATTTTATACCTGGGATACAGCATGGGGATTCTGGTATCCTTGAATACCAGAAGGATTATCAATTATTTCGGTAATGAATCTGATGCGATTGGGGTAGGCATCCTGGTTTTCGGCGCAGGACTACTTTTTTTCATGATTGAAAATTATGTAGTGATGTTTGTTACTATGTTTGTCTTCTGTGCCGGACTTTTCACTGCCCATTCCCTGCTGTCCGGTTTTGTCAATAAACTTGCCAGCCATAATAAAGCAATCGCCAATGGTCTTTATATTTCTTTCTATTATACCGGTGGGACATTGGGGTCGGTTTTGCCGGGACTCATTTTTCACAAATTCGGCTGGCATGTTTTTCTTCTGCAGCTTTTTGTAATGATCTGCCTGGCTCTTTTTCTGACCAGGCGTCTTAAAGTCGCAGTTAAAAATTTGTAAACGTCCACTAGCACTTTCCTTCGGTTGTTCAGACCTAGGCTTGGTCTTCTATAACCAGCATTTTTTTCCAGATGCCATGCCGGTAGCGCAATGCAGAGATGAGAAATAGGACAAAAATGAAAAAAAGTACCCAGAGCCAGGCTGAAGCGATGGTGATCTCAAAATATTCAATGCCCAAATATACAGGAAGAACGAGACAAAAAGGTGAGACCAAACCGATTGCCAGCATCATAAACCGAGTATCTCCCGCGCCCCTCAATGCTCCGCTGAAGATCATATAGAGTGCATCGAAAAAAAGATAGGCGGCGACGATCTTCAATAGACTTCTGCCGTATTCCAGGACGATGAGTTGAGAGGCTGTCCCCTGTTCAGAAGCCATAAAGGGCGCAAGCACAAAATCAGGAGCAAAAATAAAGATGAGGTCAATGACCAGGATATAGGCAATGAGCAACTGACTGCCGCTGAGGACATAAGAAGACGCGAGGGCCGGATTCTTTTTCCCAAGAGCCTGGCCAATAAGTATGCTTATTCCCTGGGAAGCCCCCATTGAGGGCATAAATGCCAGTGCGTTAATCGACAAGACGATATTGGTAGCGGCCAGTTCCGCTGTACCGATCCTGCCGACCAGGAGAATGAACAGGGTAAACGCCAGGATATCCATGGTAAACTGAAGGGATCCGGGAATGCCGAAGCGCATAAGCCTGATAAAAATATGATAATCGAATCTGAAACTGGAAAAAACACCGAAACAGCGGTTGTTTTCCTTGGTAAAGATCAATCCTATGAGGAAGATTACGTTAACTCCCCAGGCAACAACTGTAGCGATTGCCGCACCTTTTATTCCGAGTTGCGGCATACCCCATTGTCCGAATATCAGTGCATAATCCAGAGGAATATTAATAAATACGCCCAAAAAGGTAATGACCATCACAGGTCTGGTGAGGCCTCTACCGGTAAAAAAAGTAGACAGTGTTGCCATCGCCACGTGGAGCACGGAGCCTTTGCAGAGAATTGAAAAATATATCTCTTCAAGGTGTCGAACGTTTTCGGCATGGCCTGCCAGAGAAAAAATCGGTTTTGTTGCAAAGACAGCGAGCAACCAGAGAACAAAACCGGAGGCGATTGTGAAATATATTCCCTGCCAGAGGACGGAACCTATCTTTTGGAAATCTCCCCTGCCGGTATATTGCGCAATAAATACTCCGGCATATCCACCTACACCCCCGAAAAAAGCGATAAAGAGGTAGGAGGTGATGCCTGCCGGAAGTGCTGCGGAAATGGCATCTATTGAATAGTTGGCAAGAAATACCCGGTCGGTAAATTCCATGACCGTGGTAGCTGATAAGCTGATTACCAGAGGCAGGCAGACCCTCAGAACTTCCCGATGTCGGTTATACTGCAATAATTGTTTGAGAAAATCGGGCATTTCTTGTGTGATTATGGCAAAAAGGACTATAACATGGCAAACTTGCCATGGCGGGATCCTGTTAATACACTAACCTCGGAACTATGACTACTTGAAAGTTTATGGAGTCGTAAAAATTCTTCATCTGCTTCGTTGTGCGTCGAATACACATTCCATTTATTGGGGATCATTTACATAACGATGGTACAGGTAATCATTAATAAAGAAAAATGCACAGGTTGCGGAGTCTGTGCAGATATATGTCCTTATCGGGCCATCGTTTTATCCTGCGAAAAGGCTGAATATGTTGAAGAGTGCTTTCTTTGTGGGCAATGCCAGGCCGTTTGTCCGGTCTCTGCAATAGAGCTTTTGAACATTCCGACAAAATTGGGAATGACAACCATTGAAGAAAGGGAAGAAGCAATCCCTCCAGGCACAACCAAGGTATCGGAACTCGTGGCTCTTATGCGCTCCAGGCGCTCCTGTCGAAAATACCAAGACAAGGCAGTGGAGCGGGCAATGCTTGAGGACCTGGTAAAGGTCGGGACGACAGCTCCCTCCGGTACAAATAGCCAGTCCTGGGGTTTTACTATTATTTCGGAAAGATCCGATCTCCAGATATTTGGTGGGAAGGTTGCCGACTATTATCGAAAACTGAACCGACTTGCTGAAAACCCTTTCCTGCGCTTTATTGTTCGAATCATCGGCGGAGACAGTTTGGGACGATATTATAGAAGATACTACCAATCAGTATCCGGGGCATTGCGGGAGTGGGATGAAGAGGGAAAGGATCGACTTTTTCATGGTGCATCAGCCGCAATTCTGGTCACGGGAAATAAGCAGGCGAGTTGTCCGGCTGAAGATGCCTTGCTTGCTACACAAAACATTCTGTTGGCTGCCCATGCTATGGGACTTGGCAGTTGTCTCATAGGCTTTGTCGTTGAGGCGTTGCGGCGTGATTCCAAGCTTAGAAAACTTGTGGGGATTACAGAAGATATGGAGATTTATAGCATTATTGCCCTTGGATACCCGGCAATAAAGTATTATAGGCCTGCAAATAGAAAAAATGTTGTTCCCCGAATCCTCAAATTAAGGGAAACTGATCTTGATTAGCCCTCATTTCTCATCAGTTCAGTCGGCGTCAGCTTCAAAGTTTTTGGTAGTGAACCATAGTAGGCTATGTTCACTGGCAAAATACTGCGGAAGATGGCGCCGAATGGACTGACCTTTGGTGAACATTGTGTTGATTAAGAGAAAAATTGAAAAACTGTCGAACCTCTTGAGAAACCGATATTATTCTGAAAATCAACACAATGTTCATGAAAAATGCGGGTTAGCGGTATATGTCCGGGGTTGAGAATCGAAAAGAATATTTGGCAAGAAGGAGACTGGAATGGGCAGGTCGAAGCCGCTGAGAGTAGTCCTCTACTCGTTTGGATTCAAATACGGTGTTCCTGTAGACGCAAACATGATTTGGGATGTACGATTTCTCCCTAATCCATATTGGGAGGCCTCTTTACGCCCAAAAACCGGAAAAGTGAAAGAAGTTGCAGACTATGTGCTGCAGAGCAGTGAAGGACGGTCCTTCTTGCTCCACCTCGAACCGCTATTGCGATTTTTAATTGAACAGAACAGCACGGCCGGTAAGCAATCTCTTCGTATCGCTATTGGATGCACCGGAGGGATGCACCGCTCCGTAGCAGTCTCCGAGAAAATTGCCGCCTTTTTATCAACATTCCCAATAGAACTGACTGTCTTTCACAGGGACATTGAACGAGACGGAAAAAATTATGGCTGATGCGTTTGCGTGTCGACCTTACCTCCTCTGTACTTCTATAATCTACCTGATCCCGCTCATGCTGATATATTAAACAAGGTGAGGAATTTCTACCTGGTTTAAGTTCGATGACTAGGTAATTTTTACCTAGTCCGGTTTGCTTATCTTGTTATTCCATCTCCTGTTATATTGATTATTTCTTTTAATATCGTGGTGATATGCGTTTTTGCACTTTTCTGGCACCCTAGTTGCTATATCTAATACAAAGGACGACGGCAGAAATGATAGCCATCTCATTATCTTGAATTTTAAAAGAAAAGTGATTGCAACGCCATTCACGGCAACTGAAAATCAGCACAAGGAGAATCAAAATGAAAAAGCAAATTATCGCACTTTCCCTTATCATCGGATTGACTATGGCAACGGCAGCATCGGCAAACTGGGGAAGAGGAGGAGGTAGAGGCTGTGGCGGCTATGGGGATTGTCCACAGGTACAGGGGCAGATGATGCAGGGGCCGATGTTCCAGCAATTAGATGAAGCGACTCAGGAAAAAATTAAGCAGTTTTTTAACGATACCCAGCCGCTTCATAAAGAAATGGCCATGAAACGAGCTGAAAAGCAGGCGCTCATGCAAAGTGCCCAGCCGGATCCTCAGGCGGTTGCCAAAGTTACCGGGGAAATGTTCGACCTTCGGCTAACTATACATGAGAAAGCGGAGGCTGCCGGAGTTGATCAGTATGTTGGGCCTGGGAGTAGGGGGTTCGGCGGACGTGGCCCAGGATGTGGTGGTAAAGGTTTTGGCCGAATGATGAATAACGTGCCGCAGTAATAAATAGTAAGACATTTAGCTCCTCCCCGCCCTGTTTGCAGCTTCATTTATCCATAGGATAATAGCTGCAGATGGGGCATTTTTATTTATAGGGCAGGGCTCCCTTTTTGGTGAAAGGTGAATATTGTTTGATCCTATAATCTCTCGTTTCCTAATAATCGTCAGGTATGAAATATGAAAATAATCACGATTCCTTGTTCCTTTGACAATTATGCGTATCTGCTGATATGCGAAGAAACCGGTGATGCAGCCGTCGTTGATCCGGCAGAATTTTACCCCATCTTCTGCGAAATAAAACGAACAGGTGTGCGTTTAAAGGCAATTTATTGCACTCATCATCATGCCGACCATATCGGCGGTTTAGATGAGTTGCTTGGCGAATTTCCCGAACTCTCTGTCTACGGCCATGAAAGCGATAAACAAAGAATTCGGAGAATGAACAATTATCTTACAGAAGGAAACCAGATCCAAATCGGCAATATTCCAGGAGAGGTCATGCATACTCCCGGCCATACCTCGGGGAGTCTCTGTTATATGATCGGAGACGCTCTTTTCACCGGTGATACACTTTTTAGTGGCGGCTGCGGCAGATTGTTCGAAGGGAATCCGAAGCAAATGTATGACGCCCTTAATTGCAGAATTAAGCTCCTTCCTCCTCAGACGAAAGTATATTTTGGCCATGAGTATACACTCCAGAATCTCAAATTTGCCCGTTTTATCGAACCCGACAACGAACCTGTCAACAAACGGTTAAACCAGCTGTTAAATCACAGCAGCAGCGCACTAATGCCGACCACCCCCTCAACCATTCAGATCGAGTGTGAAACTAATCCATTCCTGCGTTGTGAAGAAGAGGGCATCGTCAGGGGTGTTGCAGAGAAATTTGCTGGAGAAGCACTTGACTCTGTATCGGTATTCGCTGCTCTTCGCCGGCTAAAAGATAATTTCTGATCCAGACCTTATTTTCGGATAATGCTCCTTTCTTCCTTCAAAAAGAATGACCGTCTTATTCCTCTTTAACCGACATTTCTCATCAGTTCAGGCGGCGTCAGCTTCAAAGTTTGTGGTAGTGAACCATAGTAGGCTATGTTCACTGGCAAAATACTGCGAAAGATGGCGCCGCATGTACTGACCTTCGGTGAACATTGTGTTGATCAAGAGAATAAGTGAAACAATGTCGAAGCTCTTGAA
>JBARUR010000181.1:0-2444 GCA_049645845.1 Desulforhopalus sp.
CCGACAAACCGGAAAACAGGTGCGGGCGGATCTTCGGAAAAATGTCAGTGGTCAAAAGACGATCACCGGCCAAAGCATGGAGCCAAGGGCAACAAAGAAGAAAAAACGGATGTTCCGTGCAATGTCAAAAAACATGGTCACGAAAATTAAAAGTGATCATAGCGCAGATGTGACCTGGAAAAATTTGGGACAGGCGAAAATAGCTTATCAGCACCATGAGGGGATCCCTGAAAAATTCACTGCAGCTAAGGCAAAAAAGCAATACGGGGAACCCGACTACAGAGCAAAGGCAACACCGGCACAGGCCAGGGCGCTGAACAAAGAAGGTTTCCGTCTGCGGGTGGCTCGAAAGCGGGGAAAAGGCAAAGCCATTTTAAAGAAGGTTTCACAAAAATATATCCAGGAAAATTTAACAATAGGCAAGGCCGGTTTAATCCTTCGCATGATGCGAACCAACAGCCCACGCGGAAAACAAAGCTGGAAAATTAAAGTACCTGCCCGCCCGATACTCGGGGCAACACCGGCAGACGCGGATAGATACCTCACTGCAATGGCCACAAGCATTTTGCAGGATACTAAAAGAGCATAAGGAGAACCGACAATGCTTGGATCAGTACAAATAAACAAACTCAACCTGATACAAGGGGCGCTGCCCGATGTTGAGCGGCACTTCCTTTTCATCGGGGAATGCGTGACCAATGCCGGAAGCATCCTGACGATTGGCCCTGACACCGATCTTGACGCGGCCCTGGGCGCTGATGATTCGGTTTTAAAAACTCAGGTCCTGGCGGCTCTGCAAAATGCCGGACAAAACTTTATTGCCTCGGTTATGCCGATTCAGGATCCTACCACCTGGGATGAGGCAGTAGATTTTGCCATGGAATCTATCACCTGTGAAGCCGTTGTCCTTGTTGATCCGATAACCGTCAACACCGATCTTGAAGCCATGCAGACTAAAACAGATGAAGTCATGGCCTTGTACATGCGGCCTATCTTCTTCATGGCTGCAGCCCGGTCGATTGATCCTGTTACCGAAACATGGGACGCATATATCACGGCTATTGAGCCATTGACCGAAAACGTTGCCGCCGACCAGGTGTGTATTGTGCCTTACCTCTGGGGGCATGACCTTGGAGCGCTGGCGGGCCGTCTCTGTGACCGCTCTGTAACCGTTGCCGACACACCGATGCGTGTTGCCACTGGGCCCCTATCCGGAGAATGGGCAGCACGGCCAACAGACATGAATGATGCGGCCATAACCCTTGCGCAGCTAAAGCAACTGGATGCAAACCGTTTTTCCGTCCCTCAATGGTACCCCGATTACCCTGGGACATACTGGGGCGATTGCAACATTCTTGATGTCCCTGGGGGAGATTATCAAGTCGTTGAAAATCTTCGCGTCATTCAAAAGGCCATGCGGAAAATCTACCCACTGGCCGTGGCCCGAATTGGTGACAGGCGGCTGAACTCCACTCCGGTTTCCATTGCCGAAAATAAGCTGTTCTTCATGCGTCCTTTGCGGGCCATGGCCAAGAGCGTCACCATTCTCGGCAGGACCTTCCCAGGGGAAATCGAACCGCCGACCGACGATGCTATTGAAATCGTCTGGATGGACAAAACGACTGTGCAGATTTACTTGACAATCAAGCCGTATAACTGCCCGAAAAACATAACGGTCAACCTGGCGCTTGATCTGTCAAACGATTGAGAAAAATTCTTACGATAGGGATTGAACAATGAAAAGAGTAAGTAATTCGAGCTTTACCTTCAGCCTCGGTGATTTCAAATTGATCTGCGAGAAAGCGTCCATCTCTATCGAAGATGGGAGAAAAGCTGTCAAGGACGGCGGAGTTCCCAACGGCTATGTTGATGGTGAGGTGAGTGCCTCCGGAGAGATAGAACTTGATGCTGCAGCACTGTCGATTCTCTCCGAGGAAGCGAAACGAAAAGGATCATGGCAGGAAATTGAACCGGTTGATCTGCTGTTTTATGCCAAGGGAACCAAGGAAGAGGAAAAGGTCGAGGGGTTTGGATGTCTACTCAACCTGACCGATATTGCCGAATACGATCCGACCAGTGACAAGAAGGCCACCACAAAGATTTCTTTTGAAGTGACCAGTCCCGACTTTGTCCGAATCAACGGTGTGCCGTACCTGGCCAAAGATCGAACTGAGGCGCTGGTATAAATGGATATCCTGGACAGGGCCAAGGAGCTTGAAGAGGAGCAGCTCGCAAGAAGTCTCGCCTTTAGAATCGATGTCCCTCTTGGCCCTGATCGGGAGTGCTGTATCGAGTGCGACGAACCTATCCCGCTTAAACGGCGGGAGGCTTTGCCCGGATGTCAGTTGTGTGTCGACTGTCAGGAAGAATTGGAAGTGAGGCAACGAAATGGCAACTTTTGAACCGTGTTTTGAGAAAGTTATCCTGCTCGGCGGCGGGTATGT
>JBARUR010000182.1:0-12883 GCA_049645845.1 Desulforhopalus sp.
ACGGAGTGACCTGGAAGCTCTTCAGCGTCGAGCTTTGGAAGAAGGTCTGCCTTATCAGTCACTTGTGTCCAGTGTGCTGCACAAGTACGTTTCTGGTGGCCTTAAAGATATTACTGCCCAAAAAGCAGTATCGCGGACAAACCGTTGAATTGTGTTTCGGAGTTTCATCAAAATCCAGGATGAGTCGTATCAAATGCCAAACAAAAAGGGATGATAATATCAAGAAAAATCAAGAATCCAAAATGCTCCATCCCCCCCATTTCTTCTGGAAGATTTCTGATTTGCTAAAGAGGGAAATTGCTACTTTTGTTAGTTTTACAGGGTCATTCTCAAGGCATAAAAGATCTTTGGAAATCTATAATCGGTGACTGCTCCATTTTTGGGAAACTACATATAGGTAGCCATGCCCACCATAACAGGAATAGTCTTAAACCAATAGGGGTGCTAGCATATCGATGCTTGCCAATGAAAATATTGTGTAAATTAACTCCTTTTTTGCCCTGATTGTTGGCCTATCTTTGATGCGCATAAGGAGTTGTGCAAATCTGCACAGATTTTGACAACATGATACAAATTCATAAAATAATAGAATCGTGGCTCATTATCTTAAGCCAATGATTATACAGTTGAAGATTGATGAAAACCCATTAATATTGAAGATGGGTTCTATTGATGAGAAAGCAATCGTGACTGAGGAATGCGCGCGGATAAAAATCATTATCTGGAAAGGGAAGCGGGGATAGCTGAAACTAATATAACTTGCACGGCAGGCTCAATTTTTAAACGCTTCTTGAAACAAAGGAGGGCGCTATCATGATGAAAGTCACCGTTCTTTATGGAAAGCCGGAGAGCCATGATGATTTCGAAATATACTACGGAAGCACCCATTTGCCACTTGCGGGCAGAATGAAGGACGTGGCTCGCGTTGAATTGACAAAATTCGTTGCCGCACCGGACGGAGGAAAGCCGTCTTTTTATCGCATGGCAGAACTCTATTTCACGAGCCAGGCTGACATGGAAAAATCACTGGGATCAGTTGAAGGGCAAGCCACAATTGCGGATATTCAAAATTTCGCAACTGGTGGGGTCACAGTGTTGATAGGATCTGTCCAAGGTTAGCCATTGGGCATGTCTCTGGTCTGGTGCTACTTATCACAATTGTCCGAGGTGGTGGTCTCCGGGTATAGGTTCTTTTTTCCCTCGTATCATTGTTAAAGCATCACCTGCGACAAGAACATCGGTTAAGTTACAAGCAAGAGACCGTTTGATAGCCATGCCGATCTCAGAAATTGTCACCGGTTTTTCTATAAATTGGGAGACACCAAGCATTTTAGCTTTGGCAATTTCTTCACTCTTGGCATAGCCGGAGATAACAATTGCTTTTTGCCGAGGATGGATGCCTAGCATTTTTTCGTATGTTTCCCTGCCGTTAAGTCCGTCGCCCATCATCATGTCAAGCAAAACAAGATCAACCAATTCTGACTCCAGGAAGGCAATGCCTGCCTCACCACTAGTGACCGAGTAGGTGACATAGCCCATTTCCTGGAGAGCTTTGCCGATAATTTCGTTTTGTTCATTTTGATCGTCAATGATGAGAATAGTTTCGCCGTTGCCCCGCAAGGAACGTGCTGTCGGGATATCCTGCACCGGGCAGACAGCATCATGACTGACGGGCAGATAAATCTCGAAAATTGCTCCGGGCTTGTTGTCTTTGATCTCGACCCAGCCATTGTGGTCCTGCACAATATTCCAGACAATTGACAGGCCGAGCCCGGTACCGCTTTTTCCCATCACCTTGGTGGTGTAAAAAGGATCGAAAATAGAGTCGATATGCTCCTTTTTGATGCCCGGCCCATTATCGGAAACGGTCAATTTGATATAATCAGTTGCCTGTTCTTCCGGTTCATTGACCACCATGGGATGGAGGAACATACAATTCTCGGTTGATATATGAATTTTGCCCTGATCAGCAAGCACCTCAAGGGCATTTCCGATCAAATTCAATAGAATTTTGTGCAGGTGCTGTTCGGAACAACAGGTGTTATGCAGATTTTTATGCAGTTGGGTCTGGATGACAGCCTGGGGAAAGTTTGCCAATCGTTCAAGGTGTTCAATCGAACTGAGATGGTTCAGAATAATATCGTTGATATTTTCCACCGTTTTTATCGAAGCATTGCCCCTGGCGATGGTCACCAGATCAGAAACGACGGCTGCCGCCCGTTTCCCTGCTGCCTGTATTTTCTTAATCGGTTGGTAGTATTTGTCGGATTCCTGCATCTGCAGCAGCAGGAGATCCGGATAACTGACAATTCCCGACAGGATGTTGTTCAGGTCATGGGCGACGGATCCGGCCATTAATCCCAGGGCGCTAAACTTGTTGGCTTTGGCCAGCTTCTTTTGTAAGATGAGCTTGTCTTCCATGGCTCGCACTTGTTCCGAGATGTCCCTGATAACACAAACCTGTCGTGGTTTTTTGAGATACTGTATTGGGCGTGCCTTGATCTCCGCATAAAATTCCGTTCCGTCTTTACGCATGCCGATCACTTCACTGTTGCCATTGAGCTGCTGGTTAAGAAACTGCTTGGCCATCTCAAGAGAGGCCGGAGCAAATATTTCTTGCAGGAATAAGCCCTGCAATAGCTCTGCACGGGTATAGTTGAACATCTTCAGAAACTGATCGTTTGCTTCTATAATTCTCAGGTCTTCGTGGATGACTATCCCTTCCCAGGCAGCTTCGGAAAGGGTCTCGAATCTGTTTTCACTGACCTGCAGCTGGTTTTTCAGAGTATTGTGCTGCAGGGCCTTATTTATGGTGCTGAGCAGAATTTCGTGATTGATCGGTTTGCGGAGAAAATCATAGGCGCCGGTTTTCATTGCCTTGACCGCCGTTTCCACGGTATTGATGCCGGTCAGCATGACGGCCGCGGTGGGTATGTTGGACGTCTTGATAAATTCGACAATGCTGCAGCCACAGATATCCGGCAGTTCAACATCGAGGAGGGCCAGATCGAATTGATTGGTTTTCAGGTACTCGATGGCCTCTGTTCCGGTGGTTGCCTTGGTACAAATATAGTTGAAATGCTGCAGTATACTATGAAGGCTGTCAATAAAACGTGGCTCATCGTCAACCAGAAGAATATTAGATTTCATGTCTGTCACATTCTTGTTTATCTCAACTCATTCGGGGTAGAGTTGGGGAAAATAATCGATTGCATGGAAATACTTATTGTATGAAACCTTGAAATCCTCTTGCAGGGCCTCTTCTTTATCAACGAAAGCAGCTCTTTCCGACTGCTTAACGACAGATCTCGCATGGCATTGCCTGCCTCAGAGGGCTTCTTTGCCAAGATTTCCAGATTTGCGACAATCTGTTCAACCTCCTCCGACGCTCCTTCGAGCTTTGCCTACAAGTTATCTACCAGGAAGTGACCATATCGCTTCCACTTGCAAACATTATGTTTTTCAACCTTATTCCGCTCTTTATGCTTGTGGATGGCCAGTAGGTGCATAATCACAGGAGTTCCTTTCTTTAAATCACTTTTATCATTATGTGGCCAGTTTTGTCTGATGATTTCTAAAGCGGTGGCAAGGCCTAGACTGATTCCCTATACGAAGTTCACTTCGGACTGAAAAAAATGAGATAGGAGCTTTAAGGATGTTTGGATTGTTTTCTACGATGAGTACCTTGAACATTATTTATCCATTCTGAGGGTGAGGGTTGCCTTATGTGTCGGATCGTATTTCAAAAGCCAGGCAATTGTACAGCTTTCCTTTCTGGACATTGTCGAGGTTCATAAATTGAGCAGCGAACATATCGTCTTTTACTCGGACTACTTTTGCGGCAATTGTAAATGACAAAAGAGTGTCGTGATCTTCATGAATTGAAATGATAAATGAAATTTTCGTGTTAGGAGTCGGACAAATTGTTGCTGCCTCCACCGCACAACCGCTTAAGGAAATATCTATAATTTGCCCCTGTCCCTCTTCTTGATTTATTCTGTATTTGATCTGTTGTCGATGAAGACAAAAACGAAGACTATTGCGCCTGGCGGAATTTATCAGCTTGTCTTCAGCTTCATCGAGTGTGGCAACATAAGCTACGGAATAGCCTTGAAATATAGTTCTAAATTTAATGAACTGTTTAAAGAGAAGACTCTTTTTGCCAAGGACGCGGACTACTTCCCCAACCTGATTGGCAATAAGGTAATCCATAATTTTCCGCAGTGTGGAAATGCCATTCAAGTGGCCAATAGTACATAACGAAAGATCGGTTATGACATCAAATCCAGGCTTAAGATCGGCTACACAAAAGCGGATATCGGTATAAACCTTTGCCAAAACTTTTTTGCTCGGGTCACAGGATAGGGTGATATAGAGCCGATTTCGTTTAACATCAGCCCTTACTTTTCCCAGTTTATTCACCGTTTATCCTGTAACAAATTGTAGTTTCAATTTTTTTTGTTAAAAACAGCATCACATTGAATTAGTTTAGCTGTGAAATCCAATAAATGTCAAATATTGTTCTGAAACTTTTTTATACAATTGAACACAAACAAGCATTCCGGTAAACCCCCGTGCCAAGCAATCATCTAGAAGTGACCAGCAAATATAATCTGGAACAATCTAGGACATTAGAATACTTTTTTATTGTCAGGGTGATGAGTTTATAATGATATTCACCTTTATGAAATCGCTCAAAACGTGGTTTTTGAAGGTCTTAGAATACTATATTACATTTTTAGCATATATAAATTATTAGGAATGGTTATGTATTCACTCGCCATAAACTCTTTGACTTACTGAAATTATTAGTATATCTCATCAATGAAAGATAATAATTAAACTTTCTCAAGGTGTTCTTGGTAAAAAAATGGCAACAGACATTTTGCGCACGAAAATTGAACAACTGATTGGCGAAGAAATCAACCTGCCTTCTCCACCTACAATCGCCGCGCAGATCCTCAAGACGATCAAAAATAAAGAGAGTTCTTTAAACGATCTGGAAAGAATAATCTCTGCTGACCCTGCACTTACATGTAAATTACTGCGGACTGCCAACTCGGCGTTTTATTCGTTGCCCTACGAGATTGGAAATGTCCACAGAGCCTTGTCCATACTCGGTACCAATGTTATTAAAAACATTGCCCTCTCTTTTGTCATCACCGGTAATTTGCGTGGTGAGAAAGAATCCCCTTTTGATTTTGATTATTTCTGGCGGCGATCAGTTACAGCAGCAGTTGCAGCTGAACTTGTTATGGACCTCCTGCCTGAAAAAAATGAAGATATTTTCGTTACTGCTCTATTGAAAGACATTGGGATTTTAGTAATGTATCTCAGTAAAGGGCAGGAATATGTTGTCACATTAAAGGAGTGCACCCTTGATGGTGGAAGCAACCTGATTCAAGCCGAACAAAACATGTATCAGTTTGATCACCAACAACTCGGCAGTACATTACTTGAGAGCTGGGGGATTCCCCAATCTATTGTACAACCGGTTCGGTACCACCATGAACCCGATCTTGCCCCTGAAGGAATTAGTCAGACATGTTCTGTGCTCTATGTGGCGGGCCTGCTTTCTGCAATTTACGGCGGGACAGAAACTGCAGAAAATGTCATAGAATTACAAAGAAGGATAAAGACTTTCTGCAACATAAGCGATGAGCAAATCAGAATGTTAATGGACGATGTCGCCGAAAAGAGTCTCGATCTGTTGAAAATTTTTGAAATTGATCCTGGCCAAATGAAGTCTTATTCTCAGATGCTCCAGGAAGCCAATGACGAGCTTGGCAAATTAAACCTGTCCTACGAGCAAATGGTGTTGGAGCTCAAGCACTCACAAGAAAAATCAGAAAGGTTTGCTAATGAACTTCGAAAAGCCAATGCCAGACTGGAAGAACTGGCATCTCGTGACGGTCTAACGAATCTGTACAATCATCGTTACTTTCAGGAAATTCTCGGCAAAGAGATGCTCCATGCCAAACGATATGATCATTCTATTTCATTGATCATGTTTGATATCGACTTTTTTAAGGTTGTTAACGACTTATATGGTCATCCGACAGGCGACAAGGTGTTGATCAATCTAGCACAGGCTATCAGAACGGCCATGCGCCCAAGTGACATAGTCGCCAGATATGGCGGCGAGGAGTTCGCCGTCATACTGCCAGAAACGAACGAAAAAGGGCTGAGAGTTTTTGCTGAACGGTTGAGACGCTGCGCCACTTTAGTGACGACGACTGTTAAGCAAGGTCCAATCAACATCACCATCAGCTGTGGAGGTGCCCATTTATCTCCACATGATAACGTGACTCAACAGGAACTTATTGACACAGCTGATCGTGGACTCTTCCTTTCCAAAAGAAATGGTCGAAATTGTGTAACTATCCTGCCAATAGAGCCAACTTCACAATAGTTGTTCACGAAGAGGAGTGAGTAAATCTCTCCGGCTTTCCTTATGGAAACAACTTATTCAAGTTCATTTTACGACGATTTATCAGGTGGTGGATATAGGAATGAACCTGTTTGTCAGTGAGAAGATTCGGGAAAGATTATAGAAATTGGCTAATCCTTTGACGGCTGCGACATAGCTTTTCTTTGTACATTCTGATAATCCTTCAAGGGTCATCTAGTCGATAAGCTGCTCTTAGGCTAATCATAATTACACCTTCTTGGTTAGATGGATAAAACAAGTGGGCTCATTGCGTTAAATGATTAATAATGACAAGGGACATGTTGAGGAACTGCCGCTATGCGATGTGCTATGGCATACGATTCGATCGACTGCAATATCGCATGCACCAAAGGCGATAGTTAAAAATCAAATTGCGAGAGCCAATCTTGAATTCAACTCTATCAAAATGAGTGGTGGTCTTGGAGGAGCTTTCATGAACAGATGGATAGCGATTTTCTTGATAGCCACCGCTAATTGCGCCAAAGTAGGCAATAGCGGGACATTGACTCCGGATGCTGAGGTTTTTTGTTCAGACCAATGGTTTCGTTTTGTAGAGGAGAAAGTGCCAACAGGCGACGGCCAAGGGCATGGTCCGGACATCGGGTCCGACGAATGGATGTCGGCGATCGAGTTCAAACTCGGTATTCGAGGTAAATCGGATATTCCGAATAAGAACAGTGATGTCTGGTGTCGTCATATCGATCAGATTGTTCGGGCCAACCTAAGTTCATCAGATATTAACAAAGGTGCCAGTCGAGCGACGATGGGGCCAGGCCCTTCTTACGCCTGTAGCAAAGTTAAGGCCGGCAGCATAGAAACCACAATTTGCCAGGACATGGAATTATCGGAGCTCGACCGAAAGCTCTCTGACGTCTACGGTGCCGCATATAAAAAAGCTGCCAACGAGCATCCTACGCTGCTGACAGCAGAGCAAAGAGGCTGGATAAAAGGCCGCAACGAATGTTGGAAGAGCAACGATAAGCGCGGTTGTGTTCGAAACGAATACCAGCTCCGCATTGCCGAACTGCAGGCCAGATATAGGCTCATTCCCGGCAATGGCCCGATACGTTTCATGTGTGAGGAAAACTCTGCCAACGAGGTTGTTGCACCTTCTTTCAAACTGATCCTCCGACAATGATTGCGGAACATGGAGATAGCGTCTCGTTGATGTACTTGCAGCCTAGCGGTAGTGGAGCCAAGTATCAGGGCCGCAACGAAACCTTTTGGGAACACCATGGCGAAGCTTTGCTTACCTGGGGCTATGGCGCACAGGAGATACACTGCAAGAAAGTGCCTTGATTCGGCAGTCAGTTCTTCCACGATAACAAACAAGTCGTGGATTTGGAACGTATGCAGTCCAGCCATCTTGTCTTTGGTAAGGTCTCGTTTGCAGTTACTCCATTTCTGAATGGTTTTCTGGATGAGAGATAGAAGAAAATATCAGGAAATATCAACAGCTTTACATTGCCAAGAATCATCTCATACCAATTGACTACAATGATTCAACCTAGCGCGCACTTCCAAAGAGTTGAATCGGCCGGACGCCTGACCAGTTGTCTGCTTACCGCTACAGCTCGAATGCCCGGTACATCGCTACACTACCCAATTCACAAATCATATGGCCTGTGGAAGATTTCTATTACATTCTGATCGAGCGCATTTATCTTTGATTGTCTCAATCGATACATTACAATGCCATCTTTATCAAAACCTTACTTATTTATCTCGATTTGTTAGTATCTTATGCCCAACGAGGAGACCCACATGCTCAATTTCAATCTGACCAATGATCAGCTCGAGCTCCAGCAGAAGGCGCGTAACTTTTCACTGAAAGAAGTTTTGCCGGTTGCCTGGTACTATGATGAGAAAGATGAAATCCCTATGCAGGTGCTGCGCAAGGCTTATGATGCCGGGATGATAGGCTGCGATATTCCAAAAGAATTTGGCGGGCAGGGGTTGAGTTTGGTAGATTCAGCTTTGATTACCGAAGAAATAGCCGCGGCCTGTCCGGGACTGGCGACGTCGATTTTCGACAGTTCGCTTGGAATGGAACCGATTCTGCTTTCAGATAATACCGTCGCGAAGAAAAAATATCTCACTGCAATCGCCAAGGACTTCAAGCTGGCCGCTTTCGCAACTTCTGAACCAACAATGGGCTCTGACGTGGCAGGCATTCGCTGCTCGGCCGAAGCTGCTGGAGAAGACTATATTCTTAACGGCACAAAGTACTGGGTTACCAACGGAGGTGTTGCTGACTATCTCTCGGTCTTTGCCACGATCGACTCCAAAAGTCGACACAAAGGGATTTGTGCATTTCTGGTGGAGACCAACTGGCCGGGAGTCTCAATCGGACGTGCCATCCCTAAAATGGGCCAGCGATGTTCTAACACCGTAGGCATCAATTTCAAAAATGTCCGCGTTCCCAAGGAAAATATTCTGGCACTTCCCGGAAAAGGTTTTGTCCTGGCAATGAAGACCTTTGCTCGAACTCGGCCGATTATCGGTAGCTTTGGTGTTGGTGCAGCAAGAGCAGCGCTGGAATATGCACTTGATTACGCGAAAAAAAGACGCGCGTTTGGCATGGAACTGGGTGCATTTCAGGCAATTCAGTTCAAGCTCGCTGAAATGTATCAGAAGGTGGAAACATCCCGCCTGCTGACCTGGAAAGCGGCCTGGGATTCAGACCAGGGCCAGGACGGAAGAGTGAGCGCCTCAATCAGCAAAATCTATGCGACTGAAACGGCACTCGAAGTGGCTAATGAGGCCTTGCAGATTTTCGGCGGGTATGGGTACACCAAGATGTTTCCCATTGAGAAAATCCTGCGTGATGTCCGTCTTCTCCGCATCTATGAGGGAACTAGTGAAATCCAGCGCATCGTTCTAGCTGACTATCTGCTGAAAGAGTATCGGCCATCTCTTCCGCCCCTAGAGGACTTGCCGCTCCATCGTCTGCACGATCCCAGCATTGACAAGACTGCCGTATCTGGCGGGAAAATATGGCGGTGCAGAATCTGTGGCTACGTCCATTACGATGAAACAGCCCCAGCTGAATGTCCGTATTGTTTCTTCCCCCATACAGCTTTTAAGGAAATTCAATAACCTGGATATGGAGAGGTAAATAAAAGGTGTGGTGCCGCTTGGGTTTTGTTACACTCAAGTATCTCTTCTGTGAAAGCTTGAGGTTCGTGTTTTTTATAAAGAATCTGCCGCATTAAATCGACTTACTTATTGCTCTGTTTTGGCTACCTGATGAGCCCATCAAAGTAGCAGTCTAACCGTATTCATACAATGCTGGAGCAAATAAATTGGGGAAGCAGGGCGAACACTTTTGTCGAGCGATTGGGTGGATGCATTTATGTTTATAACAATGCAAGCATTTCTGAATAATTTCCAATGTATTAAATGGTTGACCATCACTGGAATAAGGTCAAACTTGCCCGAACTCTTTAAATTTATTACTGCCAATAGACATCTTTTCCTGCTGGATTACTTGTTAAGTCACAATTCAGAGGAACTATGTGCCCTCTGATCATTGTATAGTCAGTCAGGAAATAACTCTTACAGCTCTTCAATTGACACCACCATTCTCAATTGGCATTAATATTGATATAATTACCCCGATGTCAGTACAAGAGTTTGAAGAAGAGCTAGGTGTTGAAATTTGAATATCAGGCTTCAAGAGAATCAGGGAACAGATGTTAAAGAAAATATCTTTAACAGGAGGAAAAACGATGACTAATCAATATCACGATGAGTTAAAGAAATTTTTCGATATCCTCGGTCTCATCGAAGAACCGGTTGGTATTTATTTTACCGACGATAAACCGGCAGAGGGATTTTCTCCTAAATCTATGGCCCTCCCTTCCCGTGAAAAAGAAATAAAAAACGAAATAGACTGGCAATCGACCTTTGCTAATTTTTCATGCGTTATGGGTCACGTTTTACGAGCCAGAAAATTGAAAAAACCAGCTTACTTCAGTGCAGAGCAATTTGGTTGTCCCGGATGTGCTTTTTGGCTCGGATTTACGACGCCTCAGACGGAAACCATCATCCAATATGTCTCCACTGGTATACCTGGTCAGATGGAGGGTGAGCTCTACTGTGACTCACCAGATGAACTAAGACGTATCCAAAACGATATTAATCCTGAACCTGCATCTGGTAAATTTTGTGTAGTGAAACCGCTGAGCCTGTTTACTGATGACGAACAACCAGAGTTGGTTGCATTTTTCGCCAGGCCCGAAACGCTGTGCGGCCTTCACCAGTTGGCAACATTTGTAACTAACGATCCCGAAGTAGTCGCTTCTCCATTGGGAGCTGCCTGCACAAACATGATCACCTGGCCCTATAAATATCTTGCCATGGGTAAAAACAGAGCTGTTTTGGGTGGCTGGGATCCTTCAGCACGCAGGTTTTTCAGTACTGATGAACTGACCTTTACCGTTCCTTACGGTATGTTCATGCAAATGCGTGAACGATTTTCTGAATCTTTTCTAACGACCTCAACTTGGACCACTGTCCAAAAAAAGATTAAACGAAGTAACAAAGCCTGGACACCGAAAACAAATCGAGGTGCATGAGAAAATGCGGGTACTTCTAATATCAGCAAACACAGAAACTATTAACATGCCGGTTTTACCCTTGGGACTTGCGTGCGTGGCCGAAGCTGTCAAGAATGCAGATCACGAGATCAAACTGGTTGATTTGATGGATGAGCGCGAAGGTAATCTGGTTCTACAAGGCGTCATCAAAGAGTTCCAACCTGAAATCATTGGGATCTCAGTGAGAAACATCGACGACCAGTGTATGGAAGATACTAGATTCCTTTTAGATTTGGTAAAAGAATTAGTAAGCGAGTGCCGAAGATCCACGGATGTACCAGTCATTTTAGGAGGAGCTGGATACAGTATCTTTCCGAAAAGTGCCTTGGAGTATCTCGGAGCTGACATGGGTATTCAAGGAGAAGGTGAGGTTGCATTTGTCACTCTCTTAGAAAAAATGAGATGTAAGGAAGATTATTCTGAAATTCCAGGGCTGTATTTATCCGGTCAGAATGTTCACAACAAAGTGCGGTATGAAGATAATTTAGATGAGTACTCCTTACCTCTTCTGAACTCTCATCAATTAACCCTAACCCCGAGCCAGAGGCAAATGTTATGGGTTCCCTTTCAGACCCGACGTGGATGTTCACTGAATTGCAGTTATTGTTCAACCGCAACCATTGAAGGAAAAAACGTTAGAAAACACTCTACGAGAGTGGCTGTTGAAGCGCTTTCCAAGCACGTAGAAGCTGGATTTGATCAGTTTTTCTTTGTCGATAACATTTTCAACCTTCCCCTTTCCTATGCAAAAAAACTTTGTACACAAATCACTCAGGCAAAATTGAATATATCCTGGCGCTGCATCCTTTACCCTTGGCTAGTGGATGAAGAACTGGTTGAAAAGATGGCAGAAGCGGGTTGCAAAGAAGTTAGCATGGGATTTGATAGTGGTTCTGAAACAATCTTACGAGCAATGAACAAGAGATTTCTGCCTGACGACGTCCGCAGGATCTCAGATATACTCAAACATTATAATATCCGGAGGATGGGTTTCTTGTTGCTTGGTGGACCTGGCGAGAGCAAAAAGACTGTTGAAGAAAGCCTTGCTTTTGCGGACTCACTCGACCTGGAAACCATGAAAATCACTATGGGGATAAGAATCTATCCTTATACTGATCTTGCTCGAATAGCAATTAATGAGGGAGTTATCAAGCCAGACGATGACCTCCTCTTTCCTAAATTCTATATAGTACCTGGTTTGGACGAGTGGTTGCGAAACACTGTGAAAATCTGGAAGGATACACGGCCTAACTGGCTATAATTGCATACCCACGAGCATACTTAAGTATCAATATTGGAAGTCAACATTCCTTTAGCGGTAAAATTCTTACCAACTAGAAAATTGTTCCAGAATCTCGCTTATTCACTCTCTGGAAAAATGTTTACCAGACTGTCATTTTGTAATTTCAGATCTTTGACATGGCAATCTTTATACAGCTGATTGCCACTCTATTTATTCATTTACAGAATCAGCGTTTTCGGGCAGGAATATTCCACGACCAGTTTGTTCCTATTTCCGACGTCAATAAAGTTTCACTTCAGGTTATAATTTTTAGCACATTCTGGGCAAATTCCTTGACGGAGCTGAGTTTCCGAATGATTCCTAATTAAGGATTCAAGCTTATTTCAGTAGCATTTGTCGTTTCGAATGTCGTCTCGAATACTTTTGCCGGAGGTGTGTATCTGCAATAACCGGCGCTATACAAATTCTTTCCGAAGCTGTTGCCCAATAAGGTGGTTTTGAAAGGTATTGAGAATATAAATGCTGTTTTTTGGCTGTTGATGCATAACATCTTGTCTGAACTATCTATTATGATAGGAAAATTCACTT
>JBARUR010000183.1:0-2403 GCA_049645845.1 Desulforhopalus sp.
CTTTTTCTCTCAAGGATGAAGAATTTTCCGGCTCTTCACAGCAAACCAAGGTTACCGATATTTTTTTCCGGTTCAGGAGGCCAATTGCATCTTGAGAACTTTCATGCGGATACAATGAAAAAAATACACAGCTGGCACCACTGTTTAACCCTTTAACCTGCACCAGGTTTTCGACGGTTGAACTGCAACAGGTCATTTCCACCCCGGCCAAAGCTTCCAGTATCATTGTCGATTGACGCGCACTTCGGGCTATTGATACAAGCGGAGAGCGACTGCCCGAGAGGGTGCCGTTCGTGACCAGCCCAACGGCGAATCCCTGACGTTCACACTCGACGGCCAGGGAGGCAAGTCCCGATATAGTTTTTTCAAAGCACTCGGAAGCCGAGGCCGCAGCAAACCGGCTTACGTCAAGAACAAACAGCACTCTGGCCTGTTGCGAAGGTTCAAAGACCCTTTCCTGCAGGCAGTTCAAGCGGGCACTGGCAGTCCAGTGAATATAGCGGGATGGCCGGCCTGCGTGATATTCACGAGTTCCCAAAAGATAGACGGGGTCCTCCACCGGACATTTGGCTCCCGGACTGCCAAAGAGATCTTTTTTAATATGAGCAAAAGGACGCAAGGAAATTAGGCGAGGATAGACAATGAGATCCAGCGGTTGCTGATTGAGCTCTTTTATGCGGGGATAGATTCCAAGGAGATCACCGGTTTTCACCTCCGGTGGACCAAGACGATAGATGCCACGGTGCTGCGGCATTAATTGCCAGGAAAAACGAACCGATTGATACCATAACAGCCCCTGCTCCCTGATCGGTACCTCCAATCCAAAATCATTCTGCACTGAACCGGGAATGGGTACAATCACTCGTAGCCACACAGGTAAGACTTTGCGGTTTTCAGCAATTATGTGCAATTGAACTGCTTCTCCGGGAAAGACTCTCCCCCGGTCAAAGGATGAGCAGACTTCGAGCCGGTCAAGGCTGAAACGACTCCAAAGCATGGCTCCATAGACAAAGGCTAGAAGAATTAAAAGTAACAGTGTCAGGTTTTTATGAGAAAAAATGAGGGAAAAAGCAAGCAATCCAAAAATAATCACCTGCATGAGGCCGAATTTCAAAAAGGTCGCTTCCCTGTCATCCACTACGGCCATGGTGTATCGTTTCAGTTAGTGCTCATTATCGACAGGAACGGGAATGCGGTCGATTATGCCGTCGAGGATCTGTTCTACGGCAACACCTCGAAATCTCTCTTCTTCACGGAGAATTAATCGATGGCTAAGGACAGGCCGGCAGAGGGCTTTTATATCGTCGGGCAGAACATAGTCTCTTGCCTGAAGGGCGGCATAGGCCTGCCCTGCTCGCTGCAGTCCTAGCGCTCCCCGCGGGCTTGCACCAAAGAGGATCGTTGGCTCCTCCCGAGTGGCACGGACGATATCGGCTATATAATTACGTATGGCGGCAGATACATTAATCTCCCGACGCGCCTTCTGCAGAGCAACTATTTCCGAAGGTGCGGCAACGGCCGCCAGCCTTTCGAGAGGTTCGTCCTTTTGGAACCGCGCCATGATTTCAATTTCCTCTTCGCGGCTTGGATAGCCCATATGAATACGAAGGAGAAATCTGTCGAGCTGGGCCTCCGGGAGTGGAAAAGTTCCCTCCTGCTCAATGGGATTCTGTGTGGCAATAACAAAAAAAGGGGCGGGCAACGCCATGGTTTGCCCATCCACGGTAACCTGTCGTTCCTCCATGCTTTCCAATAGACTTGACTGGGTACGCTGGATGGTACGGTTGACCTCATCGGCCAGGAGAACATTGCTCATGACTGGTCCAGCCTGAAAGGTGAATAATCCTGTCTGCTGATTAAAAACATTGAAACCGGTAATATCGGAAGGCAAAAGATCCGGTGTAAACTGCACCCGCTTGAAAGTGCCGCCAATGGAGATGGCCAGCGCTTTGGCAATGAGTGTCTTGCCAAGACCGGGCACATCCTCCAGGAGGGCATGACCATTAGCCAGGAGCGAAGTCATCAGCAGCCTGATCACCTCATCCTTGCCAATGATAACTCTTTGAATGTTCTCGATTATGCGTTGACACAGGGTCAGATCAACCATGCTTCACCAATTACTCCGTTCTCGTATTTTTGATCCGCAGACCGGGTTCTGACACACCTCAGATCCGGCTGAAAAACATATCCTTCTCCTTTGGGAAGGGCAAGAGTTTTATTCCCCGTCCCTATCGGAACAATACAAATGATCCTGATAGTGCCGTTGCCTGACACTCCTCTCAAAGTGACCAATAAAGGATCTCTGGAATTATCTTTCAACGAAGGAATAAACCTGCGGCTGTCTGTTAGAGGTTGCTACATATATACCCTACAGAAACACTTACTATTGCTAAAGCAAAAGAG
>JBARUR010000184.1:0-39213 GCA_049645845.1 Desulforhopalus sp.
AGATCCTGGTTGCCTCTGACGGATCCACCGACGCGACCAATGAAATTGTCGACTCCTATGCAGACAAAGGTATTGAGCTGCTGAAGGTTATTCATCGTGGTGGCAAGGAAAATGCTCAGAAAGAGGCGGTAGGATATGCTCGAGGTGAGATCCTTGTCTTTTCCGATGTGGCAACGGTTCTCGAACCTCATGGCTTACAGGAAATTGTAGCCAATTTTGCTGATCCGTCTGTTGGCTGCGTAAGCAGTGAGGATCGTTTGCTTGGTCAGAACGGCAAACCATCCGGAGAAGGGGTTTACGTCCGTTACGAGATGTGGTTACGGCGCCTTGAGTCCGAGGTATATTCGCTTGTTGGTCTAAGCGGTTCTTTTTTTGCTGCACGCAGGGAAGTTTGCCAGGACTTTTCCGGGGATGTGCAGAGTGACTTCAGAACCTTGCTCAGCAGCATGAAACTTGGCTTGCGCGGAGTAAGCGATTCGACAGCCATAGGGAGTTATCTCGATATTGTAGATGAAAAACAGGAATTTCAGCGTAAGGTGCGAACTGTACTTCGTGGGTTAACGGTTTTCTTTAAGCACCTTGAGTTTTTGAATATTTTTAAATACGGTTTATTTTCTTATCAGTTTTTCTGTCATAAGCTACTTCGGTGGCTAGTACCGTTTTTTCTCGTACTCCTGTTTATCACCAATGTCATTTTGGCGGAGACCTCGTTATTTTGTCTCATGTTATTCTTTGGCCAATTGCTTTTTTATATCATCGGAATTTATGGCTGGCTTACACAGTCGCTGCGCGGAGTATTAAAAATCCCTAAGTTTTTTCTGGTTGTTAATCTTGCTATAGGGGTGGCCTGGTGGCAGTACATAACAGGAAAACGGATCATTCTGTGGACTCCGTCACAAAGATGACATTAATTATAGGTTTTTGATCCCACCATGCCTCACTTGCTTTTTATGAGAGACGATATTGTTTTATAATTAACCATTGTCTGGATCTCGTCCATAGTAAATGAAATATTAAACTCAGTCTCTATTGCTGTGATTAACCTTAAGTTATTCAGCGAATCCCAATTGTTCGTCGACTCTGGATTAAAATCATCATCGATTTCTGACTCTTCAACTTCAAAAATTTCTGCCATCAACTCTTTTAGTGTCGCGTCCATATTTTTATCCTTCATGTTTTATCCAATCACTTGCTTGAATGGGGTTTTTTTCAAATGTTATAGAATATAATTTATGTTTATTTTCATTTTCATGAATCACTTCAAATCCCAAGCTTTCATAAAAATCAGAAGCAGGTATGTTCTTCTTTGTTGGGATAAAAAGGCTTCGAATTATAGTAGGAATATTTTTCTTAGTTAATAATAAATCAAAAACTTTTCTAAAAACTTCTTTTTCAATTCCGCGTCCCATGGCCCGACAGCTTAAGAGGAAGCTGTCAATAAATGGTCCATCTTCCATAGAAATAAGTACAACACCAACTGTTCCCATATCACCATATTTATCCCCTGTGTCGAAACACAATAAGATATGATCGGAAGAGCGATTAAATTGCTCTACTTGAGCTTGGGTATATCTCTTTGTTGTCAGATTAAACTGATTCGTTTTATTGAAAAGTTGATGGATACGTTCAAGATCTGTATGTGCAGCTTCGCGAAAGTTTAGAGTGATTTCCAACTGTGAAAGGTAATCGTTTAGATTTGGCGCCGATCTTTTAAGTTGGTTTCTCTCTGCCTCTTGACGATATTGGGCTGTCTTGTTCCTGTCGGCATCGAGAATTTTAAGTTTTTCCAGGAAGGGATAACTGTCAAAAATCGACTTCATGGCCTCATGTTGTGAAGGAAGAAGTATTGAAGTCAGTTCCGGCAGCACAGATTTTATCTGAGCAATTTCTGCAGGGTTATCATCTACAAAGATTAAACTCTCCAAACCGATATTTAATTCTTCAGCTATTTCAAAAATATTTTGCGACTTTGGATTCCAATTGATTTTCTTTATGGCAAAATCATTCAATGATAAAGGCATATTTTTTCGCAATTCAAATGCATCTAATGCATCCTGGGCGTTATTCTTACTGCAAAGAGCTAACAAAATACCTCGGTTTTTCAGCTCCTTTAATTTAATCTGAAAATCATTATAGGCTTCAGAGATGGGATCGCCGGATCCAACCTTTATTCCCTCAGGGCCATCTTCCCCAACTACTCCACCCCAGAGAGTATTGTCCAAATCGAGAACAATGCACTTTTTAGTCATGCCTTTTTCTGCCGCGAAGTATTTGCAAATCTCAAAAGCAACCACATTTAAAAAGTCAACTGACCATAACATCTTCGCCATATAATAAAGTTTGGCATCAAATACATATTTATGGCCCATATAACTGGCTAAAGAGTCAACATCCAAAACGCTGGTAGATGGGAATGTCTGGCACAAGGTCGCCAGTTCTTTATTTAAATCAGACAAGAAAAATTTTTGACAATAACTCTGTGAATTAACGGCAATGCCCAATGAAGAAGAGGAATTAGTAATGAAGTTACTTATGATTGTTCTACATTGAATTTTCGAACTCAGGGCATTTAGCCAGCCCGAGACACGCGACAGCACATCCTCCTTAATCTGCTGGCCATTGTTTATTATCGAAAACTCGAAATCACCCTTCTTGATACTGACTAAATCCTCCGGATTAACAGCTAAGAAAATGATGTCCGGGCTGAATTTAAACAATTCGCTCTCTGGATTTAATACCTCCTGATAGAACTGTCCATAAGGCGCTATATATATATCTGCTTTAAATCCTAATGATGCAAAGGCAAGCTTTAAGCCCTCTGCAATGAAGTCCAAGGTGAAGCTCCCTAAAACGGCAACTTTAACGCTACCTCTAGGCCCAAGATAATCTAGCTGGGAATAGATCTGTTTTATTGATTTTCTATTAAGCGAGTGGATATCCAGGATAGACAGTTCATTAACAAAGCTATCAATATCTTTGACCGAATTTAATATTTCAACAATATCCTTTTTCATAATTATCTCCTTGTGAAGATAACTTTAGCAGGGTTTCCGGAAACAACTGAATTCTTTGGTATTTTTCCGGAGACAAGCGACAGGGCTGAGATAACACACCCGTCTTCTATGATAGTTCCGTCGAGAATTACCGTGCCTGCACCAATTAAAACATCGTTTCCAATTCTGGTTCCTTTGGTGATACGTCCTTGTTCTCGAATGGGTTGGTTTATATCAGTTGTCCTGTAGTTATTTGCTAAAATAGTGCAGTTAGGGCCTATCAGCACATCATTCCCGATAATTATTTTTTCCTCGGAAGTACTTATGAAACATCCGGTTGCGATATTAACATTGTCGCCGGTTTGTAACAGACCTCGACGTGTCTTGATTTTACAAAAAGAGCTGATCTGATTTTTTCGTCCAAGTTTTAAGTTGTCAAGTTCGACCTCGGATCTTAGGCTGATTAAACTTCTAAACTTAATGTAGCCATATAAAGATACTGCAAAGCGCGGTAGGAGAAATCTGGATACCATGGTTTTTAGCTTCATGTGGATTCCTTAAATTATTATTTGAAAACACCTATGATAGCTACGTCTTCGGTTATGAATTCAATTTTATCCGCTTTTTTTTGCTGACCTGATTCTATATCAATGATATCAGTAATTATAATGCCCTTTTTCCGCAACTCTGAAACAGATACCGGGGCATCATGACTTCTGCATATAGCCTTGGACTGACTCGTTATACAATTCAAATTTTCCAGAGGTTTAAAGGCTACGGAACTCGTGTGGTAGTATTTATCGACGACATCACGGTATTTTCTTATTCCACTCTTCATCTCATAGGGTTTCGAATACATCTTTCCTGATCCTCTGTTTCCCCAGATATTGGCTACGCCTCCCGCTATAAAGGAATTCCATAACCCTGAAATGGTAAGTTCTTCTGTATAGTCCTTCAAGGGATACTTTGATGGTCGTCTGATCCTGAATCTGTCCTCGGAAAAAACCGGCTTATTATTGGAGTGCTGCAAGTGTTTAATATAGTCTTCAATGTCTGGTCGATGCCATTCCCAGGACATATAGTCCATCTCAGGTGATATTTCTTTGTATTCGTTCTTATATCCACGGGCACCCATCATATGGGAATAACTTATCGCAGAATTCCAACTTTCCTTCCACTTGTTAAGATCGGAGGCACTGGCCCATTCAAACAAATCGAATCCGTATCCTACCGACCATCCTGGAATCGGCCCCAGTCGAGCGAGAATTTCATTGTAAAGATAATTTACATCGCCTTCATAATGTTCCGGGGTTAGCTTCCTCTGTTTATCGCCCCAGATCCAGAAATGAGTCATTCCACCTGCCCGATAGGTATCCAATACTACAGCTTCAAAGTACTCAGGATTTTTTAGGAAATCTCTTAAGTTAGCGATGTGAAATCCGCTGAATCCCTGGTCTTTGATGAATTCTTGAATTCCTACAGATATTGTAGGTTTGTTGTACATAATATATTGCGGGATAACTGCGTTACCTTTGGCGCTTTGTATCCATTTATTTCCTGCAGCTGTTAAAAAGCCATTTGCGTATTCAGGTGTTGACTGATCAAAAAAAAGAGAGACTCCTTTCACTGTCCAAATGCCAGGGAGCTCAGCTGTAAACCGGACCCAGGTTTTTCCATTCCTTATAAATGAAAGGACCTTAATGACTTTGCCGCTTTCATGCACAAAATTAATTGGCTGGTGCTCTTTAGCTTCTACTTCTATTTCGTAGCAAATAAATAGTTGATTGACGGATTCCGGAGAATCACATTTGGAATTGTAATTTTCATTCAGGACAGCTTCATACGATTCCGTTGGACGAAATTGCCAGAATAAGAAGAGCAATCCCAAAAAAATAAATATTATTATCAGGATATATATTTTTGAGGTCTTCATTTATGAGTTTATTTTGGATTCAGCAATCAATTCAGTTTTTATATCTTCCTTGGTTCCTATATTAAGAGAGATAAACTGATAAGTAATCGCTCCAACACCAGCTGACAAATAAGATTTCAATCTCATCAGTATAGCTAAGCTTAACGCTACTGATGGAGACACTCCAAATGCTGCCAAAACAGCAGTAAATGCAAACTCCATGATTCCAAGATTGCCGATGGAGACAGGTATATTCATGATGAACATAATAATTGGTACTGCGATAATCATGGTCATGAGAGGAACTTCAGTGTCAAATACCAGTATTGAAATCCATGCATTTAAGACAGCGAAAACATAAAAAATAATAGAGTTAATAAATGCAGCTAGCATAATGCTTTTATCAGCACTTATTGACTTAATTCCACCGCGCATTTTGCCTAATTTAAGAAGTATTTTTTGGAAAAACGGATGAATGCGGGAAAACATTCCTGCCACCGGGAAATAAATACCATCCAAAATTAGACATGCCATCAATGTCACAAGGCCTATACCGGCCACTAAAACTGACCATCTTAGCCATAACTCAGGGAAAATACCGGCTGCAGCAAACAGAGCTGCAATAGTAGCGAGTACCAACGTAATAAGACCAGTGACTCTTTCCACAAAAACAATAGCTGCGGATTCTGCCAAACGCCCTGTATCACGAGCTAACAAGTGAATCCTAATGAGATCACCCCCTATGTTGCTTGGCAGGATCATATTGAAGAATCGCCCAACGACATAATAACTGAACAATCTCATGTAGCTGACATCAATTTTTTTCGATCGAACTATAAAATACCATTTGATAGCGCTGACAAGATCCATTATCGGGACAAACAGAAGAGAGATCAGCAAATACTTCCAGCTAGCATTTTTAATGGAGTTCATAAAATCGCTAAAACCTTCTTTCTGCATTAAACCGGCTGATTGAATGACCCAATAGAGTAAAGCGACTGTAATGGTCGCTTTTACAATATTTATCAGGTATGAAATCGGTTTTTTTGCGCCGGAATTTTTCATGGTTGCAAGCATTAAAGAATCGGTTGATTGCTGGACATTGTCCTCTTAAACTTGTTTGGAACAAGTGATTTCATTTATGAGAGTAGATATACTCATCTTTAGCTGTTTGTATTTCTTCTTCGATTCTTTCCTTGCTCCATTTCTTTTCTTTTGCCATTATCTCTGCGCATATCTGCAAAGCTTCGTCACCAGGATACCCGTGACTCCCCAAATCAGTCCGCCTTAATATGATATCAGATAATTTTTCTGCTAGTTCTTCCCTGGCAGCATAAACAATCTGTGCTCTTATAATATCGGTTTTTGGTATTACCTGTCGCAACTCTTCAGATTCTAATGACATAGCGATCACATCCTCACATTTTGTACCATAAGTACGAATGAGATTCATGATCTGATCTTCCGATAAAATTTTCCGATGTTGCGTTATTATGGACTTTAGAGATTCTTCGAAAAAATCTATGTTTCCTCCCCAGAGTGGTTTTTTATCGGTCTGGCATGATGTGCATGGTTGATTTAGATTTTTTTCCACCATATCGATAGCTTTTTTAGCAACATCGCGAGCAGTTACATATTTAACTCCGACAAGGGTGCCCATTCCTTCAATACCCTCTTCTTTTTGGTGATCGATTAACTTGTAATGTTTCATCGGTGCTGCTGAGCCCTTGCTTTCCGCCGGGACAATTCCCCATAAAACATGGTCGATGTCACTTCGTTTTAATTTTGCACCAGGAAATCCCTCGTTAATCCTTTCAATGTATGTATTGATTTCCTCTTCTGTGATCCTGACATTATCGGGATTTTCATCGCAGGGTAAATGTAGAGAGGCGTACATTGTCTTACCTCGCCATGGAATGGCAAACTGGAGACTGGACTTTTTGTCGACCACAGCTTTGTTGTCCGTATACATTGGGCGTATTGGAAAAGTAATCGCAAATTTATCAGATATTGGTTTTGTCAGTAAGCTGAAAGCTTTTGATGCATAAATCCCATGATCTCTAAAGTTCAGGTCTGAAATTTCGAAAATTTTATTTATCCATGGGCCGGCAGTATTTAAAACATATCGAGCCTGGACGTTAAAGCTATTGTCCCCTAATAGATCTTTTACCTCCAGGCCGGTAACACGATTTCCTTTATTGATTATCTTGGTGACTTTTGAATAATTGAAAAATTCAGCATCAAATTCTTTTGCTGATCTCAACATCGACATTGTTAGACGTTCGGTATTTTGCATTTGCCCCTCATACCAAACAGCACCACCATTTAAACCTTCTTCTACAATACCAGGTGCGATTTCCAAGACCTCCTTTCGTGAAATGATTTTGGAACCCGGTACTTTTCTATAGGGATCGCTGAATTGACGACGTTCAGGACTAAGAAGATCATAAAGTTTCAGATATAGAGTTAAAGTTTCTTTCCCTTTAATTCCGTGCCCATAAATAGGCATAAGAAAAGGTTGCGATTCAACAAGATGCGGCGCCAACTGATGAAGATTGTTCCTTTCTCGAATTGATTCTCTCATTCTTTTAAAATCAAGATGCTGAAGATACCTCATCCCACAGTGAGCTATTTTGGCACTGTTGGCCGAAGTTTGGCCACCAAAGTCTTTGCTTTCAAAAAGTACGACACTCAATCCACGAAGAGCCGCGTCCCTGGCACAAGCGATACCGTAGACACCGCCACCTATTATTGCCAAGTCAAACACTTTTTCCGATAATGGATTAAAATTCCTTTGCATTAAAAAACCTCTAATTTAAAAATTTGAAATATTGTGGTCGCATATAGTTTAGTTTGTTTCTCCGTGGCACCAATCACGGCAGGCAAGAGATCGTGGTAAAGAAGCAAGAAAACAATCTGAGGGTGGTGAACGTAGTATTAGCTTTAGCAGGGGCGTCCAAGCATGTCAGGACCATGTTAGAGTGTCCTCTTGTAGCTGATCACGCTTTATCGAGCAAACATAATTTACCTGCTTTGCACTTTCTTAGCAAAACTAATTCTTAGGCAAGTTAAAATTGGTATCTATTACCTCATTGAATCTTTTTTTCTCCTTGTGCACGGGTACAACGTAAATTCCTTGCTCTAATAAGGCTTAAATACAATTTTAACCTGACTGAAATGAGATGGCAGTAACTTTTTTTTGTAAGATACTGTTTTTGATGCTGCAATCATGACATAGGCGACCATGAAAAAGTGATTTATTTTTACGGTATTTCACCGACAGGAATACAGAAATAAGTTGCCACAGCGGTACAGATTGGCTAAGTTAAGGCGTTTTAGGTATAGATGAAGAGCGGGCAATTTATTATTAAATATTTTTTGGAAACGCAGATCGTTATGTCAACTATCCATTCATTGAAGAGCAACATAGCTGCCAAGAGTGATGACCGAAAAAAGATAATTTGGTTATTGAAATCCGGTCTCGGGGTGTCGCTCTTAATGTGGTTGCTGGTACGACAGGATAATTGGATAAAACTATTTGATCTTTTTGGGAATTTTCATTGGAACTATCTCTTTGCGTTTGCTGTCATATCATTTTTTATGATTTGGATCAGTTGCCTGAAGTGGAACCTTTTTTTAAAGGAGAGGGGCGTCTGTGTTTCTACTTCACGACTCTTTGGCCTTTATGTCATAGGGATATTTTTCAACAATTTTTTTCCAGGCAATCTTGGTGGGGATGTAGTGAAGAGCTATCTTCTCGGCCGTCAGATCAATTCACAGTCACAATCTGTCGTATCCATAGTGCTTGAACGATTTACAGGTTTAATCGCTTTAGTAGGATTGTGCATTGGTGTTCTCACTGTACGACCGGGTTTACTCACAAGCCCGCTGGTTGCATGGGCAGTTTTGGTGATGGCAGGCGCATGCGTGGGATTCCTCCTCATAATATATTATCGTGGTATAGGGGATTTAATTTTTTCTATATTGAGGCGATGGAAAATTGGCAGAAAAATTAGTGAAAAATTAGAGAAGCTTCGAGACGAGGTGACATATTTTAAAGGGCGACCGAAATTATTCTGCATAGCAATGGTCTATTCTTTTATGTTTCATATTTCGACAGGTGTTTTTTTCTTTCTTTCTGCTCATCTGATAGGGCTAACTTTGGATTTCTATGAGACTCTCGCTCTGACACCAATTATTTTGCTTGTTAATTCAGTACCTTTAACACCAAACAACTTGGGGGTGCTTGAGTGGGCATGTAGCGTTTTTTTAATGGCCGCCGGGGGTTCCCCTGTTCAGGGTCTTGCCATCGCATTAGTTATCAGGGCAAAAAACTTTTTGGTGTCACTCATCGGCTGGCTACTGTTTCTTGCTGGAGAGGCTTCAGAACGTCGACTTGCCATTGATTACAAAAGTTAAGGCTGATAGCATACAGGACTGCTTCAGGTGGTTATGTTGTTCAGCATCATGATTCTTCAGGACCAAATATTTCTCGAAAAAAAACACTGAAAAGAACACGAAATTGGCTATGATCTATTAATAATCGATGGATCGTCACAAGGGAAAAACACATTTTTCCGGATAGGGCAAAGGTGAATGGATATAGTTCAGTAGAAGAGGAGTTTGATGAAAAGGCGTCTTCTTATGAAAATAACCGCCTCTCGTCTTGGTATAAAAGCCAAGGAGAAATAATCCTCAATGTTCTCGAACCATATCAATACGGTACTATTCTGGATATTGGATGTGGAACCGGCTGGTTTCTTCGACAGGTCCTGAAAGCTCATCCGCAGTTAGAGGGGATAGGCATTGATCTTTCGGGAAGAATGATTGATGTCGCTCGACAAAAAGCAAAAGAAGAAAATCTCCATAATATCACTTTTTATAAGGGGGAATGGGAAAGCCTCCATCTTACGGTGAATGGAATAAATCTTGAGTCGAAACCTATCCGCCTGATTGTATGTATCAGTGCCTTTCATTATTTTAATGACCCTTTTTCAGCGGCAAAATTAATATATCGGTGCTTGAGAAATAACGGCCATTTTTTCCTGTTGGACAGGGAGAGAGAAAAGTCTTTTTTTACTTCAATCTGGGACGTTCTCCACAAAACCATGGTTCGCGATCATGTGCGGTTTTATCGTTCAACCGATTTACAAAGTATTTTGGAGGCTGCAGGTTTTATGGATGTGCAGATTATGTCCAAAATTAATAAATACTTCTGGAGAAGGAAATTGTTTACAAGTTTAGTGCTGTTATCGGCGCGGAAACTCGTCAAAGATTTTTCGGCACCCTCTTTATCTATTGAAAAAAAATTACAGCCATTTGAACGAGGAAAACATGAATAGTCTACCCGCAAGGTATCAGTCACTAACCGGAAAATCAATCTTGGTCACCGGCGCTGCCGGTTTTATTGGCGGGCACCTTTTTCGTCGGCTTCATGAGTACGGGCTGGATGTGACTGGGACTGTATTGTTTCCTCACGAAGCGGAGACTCTAAAGGAACAAGGGTATAAGGCTCAAGTGTTAGATCTCGCCAGTGATGAATCCTGGGATGACATTTTAGACGGAAAGGACATTGTTTTTAATATTGCTGCATTATTCCAGGAAGTTGAATGTACTGAAGATGACTATGAAAGGGTTAATAACAAAGGAGCCTTAAAGTTGGCTCAAACATCTGCAAGAGTGGGGGTGAGTCGCTTTATTCATTGTAGTACTGTCGGCGTCCATGGAGATGTAAAGGAAATTCCAGCTACAGAGCGAACCCCTTATAATCCGATGGACTTGTATCATCGAACGAAGTTAAAAGGGGAACTGGCAATCCTTGATTTTGCCAAGGACATTTCATCTGACAAGATGGCTGTGACGGTTAATCGTCCGGCTATGGTTTATGGACCGGGAGACATGAGAATGCTTAAGTTTTTTAAGGCAATTCTTTCCGGGAGGTTTCGGATGATCGGGTCTGGAGAAGCCCTGGCGCATCTAGGGTATATTGAAGATCAAACTGAATCATTTCTCCTTTGTGCTGTTGCTCCAAGTGAGAGCATTCATTGTGAAGCCTTTAACATCGCATCAGATTCTCCAATAACACTTAATGATCTGGCCTCGCTGACGGCTGAGGGTGGAGGAGTTAAACTCTCCAGCTTTCACATTCCACTGGCCCCTGTCTGGCTGGCATCTTATGCATGTGAAATAATCTGCAAACCGTTCGGGGTCAAACCGCCGTTGTTCCGCCGCAGAGTAGGCTTTTTTACACATAATCGCGCCTTTGATCTGTCTAAAGCGCAACGACATTTGGGGTATGTTTCACAATGGGACACCAAGACCGGCGTGTTGTCGACCATCCAATGGTATAGAGAAAATGGCTTTTTATAGAACTGAATAGAGATCTTTCAATTCTTTCTCCTGCATCACATCACCTGGCCCAAAAAGGACTGCCAAAGGGGCAAGTTCTGCAAGTGAAGGTGCAGGCCAATCAGTTAAATCGCTACGTCTGATAACCAAATCAGCGAGGGTGACTACTGATTCCTCCATCTTTAGCAACCTCCAGCTCTCCATATCGGTAACGTTAATTCCGAGTCCGCGTTTGCCATGTAGTCCCGATGGAGAAAAATTATCGTTATATGGCTGCGCTTTATGGTTTGGGAAAAGGGTTTTCAGAGTACGCTCAGCCACATGCCGGGCAGTGGTGAATTTAACCCCGGAAATGCTGAAAAAACCCGACGGACCGTTATCAACACCGTGATCAACCAGTATTGATCTTCCGGCCAGCTGGATTCCGCCTGTGCCGGGCATAACTCCATGGTAAACCCGTCGAAGTTCGTGTCTGCTCAGTTCCATCCCGGGGACAGCCTCATTGATGTCATCAATCATCAAGGCTATTTCGGTTTCAGTCGGTGGTCGATGTTCACCAGGCATTAACTGAACATGCTTTGTACCGATGAGCAGTCGCCCCTTCCAGGGAGGGAGGAAATATGTATGAGCCCCAGAGCGTTGAGCTGTCACTGCTACTGCACAGGATGCCAGGGCGGGGCGATCAAACAGCAAATTCCAAACGAGGACCCTATGTTGGAAAAGTTGCGGGCGATCGTCATTGGCCAAGGTTGCAACCTCACGGCACCAGGGGCCGGTGGCATTGATGACCAGCGGTGCCTTGAAAAGGTATTCACGTCCATCGGTCTGGTCTATGCTGCGCACTCCGGTTACATGCCCACCAGTAATCTCTATTCCGACTGCAGGACAATAATTGAGAAAATGTGCACCATAACGACACGCCCATCGAAGCAACTCGATAAGCAGGCGAGATGAATCCGGTACAAAGCCATCCTGCCAGAGAGCGGAACCTTGCAAACCTTCTTGATCGATGGCTGGAAAACGGGCAATGGTCTCTTTAACTGAGAGTACCCTGCCGGCATTTAATCTTCGCTCAGGCCGTAATTGAGAATTGCGATCTGCCGATAAAATATTATCTAATGCAAAAGCGGCCCGGAAAACAGCAGGACGGTGCAACCCTTTGCCGTATAATGGCATCAGGCAGTCGAGAGGTGCGGCAAGGTCAGGGAAATAACGTAAATACCAGCTACGTTCCATAGCCGATTCCCGAAAACGTCTGAGGTCACAAGACTGCAGGTAACGAAGACCACCGTGCAGGATACGCAAATGATTATAACTTGTCTGGCTGCCAAAATCGTTTTTTTCAACAACCAGGCACCGTAAGCCGCGACGCACGGATTCCAGCGCCAAGGTCGCACCATAAATGCCACATCCTATCACTATCAAATCATAATGATTGTCGGCAAAAGACGCCGGCTCGCGAAGAATAGCGTCGGTTGCCAGGGGAGTTTGTATGTTCAAGATGTCTTTCCTTTGTTTCGAAGGGCCAGCTGGTTGGATATAAATTGACAAAGCCCCATTGGGCGACCGAAGGTTGGACAATCAAATGGTTGTGCTGTTATTTTTTTCTTAAGCCAGTCTGTAGGGGATGCTAGCGACAGCGTTCCTTTTGCCACCACGCCAAAGGCACCATTTCGCTCTCGGTCGCTTTCAATCGGCAGGGGGTCGCTGCCAGGCAGTACTGATATACCCAGCCGAGGGGCATGTGACAAAATACCAGGCCGCCAACACCAGGGGCGACCGCCATTATCCCCTAGCAAGACCTGATGTTGCTGCATGTCCTCTCGGACAATCCTCCCCCGTTTGCCCCACCATTTTCCCACCCCCCATGGTAACACCGGAAGGGCACCAAGTTTTTTCAGGAGGTGCAGGCTTTCATGCAAGGAAAGCCCATTCGACACCGTTTTGATCGTTCCCAGGGCCATAACTTCTAGTTTCTCCACGGTCACTATCTGGCGCCCGGCAATTACCCACAAGCGATCACCAGTCGAATGGGTGGCCAACATTGCTTGTTCGTCGCAAGCAGTTAAGGTCCAAGGACCATACTTTGTATGGGAACCGAGGTTTTTAAGTCGTTTCCAACCTTCGGCGCCGTCAAAGTCTGCCAAACAGAGAAACGCCCGTAAGTTGTTGTCGTCGGAAAGAAATAGGCTTCCGGAAAGGCGGAAGTTTTGCCTGGCTGTATCGAGAAAAGCTATCAGACTTAAACTGTCGTGCCAATGTGCATGACCATCAATGAAATAAATATCGTCCATAGTTATGCTGGAAACCAGATAATCAGGAAAGTTGTACCGGACAAAACAGCCACTCCTCAATTGAATTCATCATAACCAACCTTTACTAAGATACCACCTGCAGACTTCACTTAACCCCTGTTCATTATCATACCGACCCGTGAAACCTAGTTGTGTGTGCAATTTGCTTGTATCAAAGGCTCGATCCTTAGTGAAGAAGGCAACACGGCGGCGATAGATGGGAGGTTCCAGGCCCAAAGGACGGCAAATCCCTTCGCACAGCCAACCAAGAACAAAGAAAGGCCAGGCAGGCAGGCGGATGAAAAGAGGATGACGTCCCAGTTCCCCGGCGATGATGCGGACCATGTCCTTGAATCGAACCGGTGTTTTATTGCCACAGATAAACACTTCGCCAAGCGAGGCAGGATGGTGAGCTACAAGGATCAGGCAGTCGGTGAAATCCTCGACATGGATCAGGTGATAATAGCCGGCGCTGAAACCGAGGATTGGTACTAACGGTAGCTTTGCCATGCGAAAAATCTTCAGCAGACGTCGATCACCTGGGCCGTAGATGGCTGCCGGACGAATAACCGTCAACGGCAGATCGCGTTCTATGGCGAACTGGCGAATCCATTGCTCAGATTCAGTTTTGGTCACCTGATAGACATCACCGGGATTAAAGGGCGCGGTCTCGTCGGCGGGAATCGTCTCGATATGGCCGTGCACCCCCACAGTGGAGATATGGACGAAACGTTTGAAGGACGGTTGGTTCAAAGCCTCAGCTGCCAGGAGTTGGGTGCTGTCCAGGTGCACTTTTCTGTAGATTTCATCTTTGATACCTGCCGTGCGATAGGCGGCTGCCAGATGAAAAATGTATTCCACCTCTGCGCAAGCCTGCCGGACAACTTCAGGATCGTAGACTTCACCCTTTAGCCATCGCACCGGCAGTTGGCTCAACTTTTCAGGGATATTGTCACGACGATGAATGGCCGTCACCCGCGCACCGACGCTGACGAGTTTTTCTACAAGTAGAGAGCCGCTAAAGCCTGTGGCCCCTGTAACAAGAATAGTTGTACCTTTCAAAGAGCTGCTCATTTGCCCTCGGTTATCAGCTGTCTATAAAAAGTTGTCAGTTGTTGCCGATAAAATTGGAAAGTGTGGCGTTTTTCGGCACGATGTTGCGCTGCAGCTCCCAATTGTTCACGCAGGCTGGGGTCCGAACAAAGCTGTTTGATGCCTTCCGCCATCCCCTGTGATGTTGGCTCTACCAGGCATGCGATACTGTCATCCAGAGCCTGAGTGTGGCTGTAAATGCGGGTGGCCAGGAGGGCTTTGCCCGCTGCCAAATAGGTGTAGATCTTCATCGGAGTGTTATTGCCGGTAATTCGCGGCGAGAGCAGAATATCTGCCTGGGCCAGGTAAGCGCCGATATCGTTCACAGGTCGGGGGCCGAAAAAACGACAACGTTCGGCGATTCCGAGTTGTTGCGCTTTCTGTTGATAATGAGTTACATCCTGTTGACGCCCGCCAACTATCGCCAGGGCAGCCGCGACTCCTCGGCCTGCTGCTAATGCAAAACCGTCCAGCAACAGGTCGATGCCTTGGTAGCCTTCCAGATTGCCAACGTAAAGGAGCAGAGGAAGATCAGTGGCCATTTCCCGGCGCAGGTCAGTTATATCATCGCCAGACTGGTAACGATCGAGCAGCGAAATGTCCTGCAACAACAACACCTTTTTTGCGCCGTTCTCCCGAGCCAAGTCTACCAACGCTGGGCAAACAGCTATTACCGCGAGGGCATGACGGATCGCTAGACCCTCCAGCCGGTTCATCAACCCCGCCAATGGTTTTAGGGCGGGCTTTTTTTCCACCATCTGCTGTGCGATGGAAGAATCCATATCATAAACATAAGGCAAACGACGTACCAGACGCAGCAGCAGGCCGATGAAGCACGCTTCCTCCCCTGCATGCACAAAATCGTAGTGGCGGCTGCAGGCCAAACGTAAGGCGGTGAAGATCATTAAAAAAGAATAGACGAGTTTCTTCCAACTGAAACCCGGTGGTACATTGCCCACGCCCGGTATTCGTAGAACTCGATAATGGCGTACCCGTTGATACTCGAGAGACTCTCCTTCGGCATAGGTAACCAGGTCGATCTGGTGACCATCTTCCTCCAGAGCCCGTAAGGTCAAATCGATTGCGATGGGCGTGCCGCGTTCCTGATAAAAGGGCTGAGGTGCCAGGAAGAGTATGCGGGCCATTTATCTATCCTTGCGGTCGAAACGGGCGATCACAGGCGAACCGAATCGTTTGGTCATTCCGGTTAAAAGAGGCAAAGCTTCCAACAACTGGCCGAACAGGCGGCTGCGATGAAGGCGGTGCAGGGCCATCGGCCAGAAGAATTGAGCACGGCGGCTGTGGAGAATAAAACCATGGTTATTAAATTCACGGCGAACCTCATTTTCATCGAACAAGGAATAGGGACGGGTATTCCCTTCAATCGCTTTTTTTATGCCGAAAAGGTGATTTGACAAGGTGTTGAATCCAGCGCGCACCGGAAAATCAACCAACACCGAGGTGTTAGCCAAACGGCAGAGTTCTGCCACCAGGGCTTGCCAGTCGTGGAGGTGGGCTAGAATGCGATAGCTCAACACCACCTCAAAAGACCTTTCGGCCAACCCGGTTTGCTCAAGACGGGCTGATTTGAAAACCACATGGCCGTCTCGTAAAAAGGGGCGGAGCAGATCAGGATTGCCCACATTGCTGCCAACCACAGTTACCTCCCGGCAATAGCGGAGCAACAGAGGCAGATTTTGGCAGTGACCGCCGCCCACATCGATTACCGAATTAAATATCAAGTCGTCGAGCAGGGCGGCGGTGGCTCGATTTTGCACTTCCAGCAGCCAACGCCCCGTCGCGCCTGAAAACCGACTGGCATACTCTGGTGAAGATGAATGGGTGTCAGGCATTTCAAAACTAGCTCCGTCTCGAACAAAATCGCTACGTTCCATGGTTAACCTATTCCAACAGCTTTTCGACGATATAATCTTTGCGTTTGCGTCCTAGGGCGAAGGTCAGAATCTCGCCGAGAAGACCTATTCCCCAGAGGCTGCTGTCTGTCACTATAAGTATCAGGCCGATCATCACCAGCGGCGAATTGCCCAGGGGATCAACACCCGCTATATGCATAAACAGGCTCCAGCTTGCACAGCCTCAGCCCACCACCAGCAGCAGCAGCAGCAGAATACCACGCATGCCAAAATAGCGCAACGGATTGAGAGTTAATGAGAGGTAAAGTGCATTGCCGACAGATCGACCAGCATGTTATTGTATTCCCTGGTAAATTTAATACCATAGAGTGATAGGATGAGAGTTTTGCCACCAGTGTTTGGCAGTCGTGCAGATGGGTTAGCCTGCATTATTATCTGACCTCTTGAAAAACAACTATATTCTGATGCCAGTACAATGTTTATGAGAAATCGGGTTAATATGTGTTAACTCAAATTCATTGTCTTCAAATATTCGAGTAATACCGGCACAGGCGCTTCTGATCTTATTGAAAAAAGATTTGCAGTTTGATCCGTAGACATTCGAGGAATTCTTGGCCGGAAAATAGATATCCCGCAATTTTTTTCTATATAACTGCAGAGAATTTCGCCTGCACTCTTGCTCAATACATACTCACACATATCAGATGGCTTTTCGTCAAGCGCAACAGTTGATGGATACAGTATTTTCTTTAAATTTCCGTTATTCAGCATTGTGACCACATCGGAGAATCCAGTAACATAAAATCTGCAAAATTTTTCAAACAATGAACTGTTAAAAACGCCTTTTTTACCACCAAATATGAATGGAGTGGCGTAATAATACAAATGCGAAGGCTGCCAATTTGCAGGAAGATTGGCTAACAGAGATTTTGGGTTTTGGCAGACATCATAAAGAATAGCTTCTGCTGATCCTCCAGCCTGTCTGATTTCATCTACTATTTGTGTCGCATCTTCAGCTCCCTGATGATACGTGAAGACAATATCAGCTCCCCCCGCCGCCAATAATTTCACCGTTACTTCACCCAGACCACGTGATCCTCCGATAATCAAAGCCTTCTGGTCTTTGAACAGGCCTTTTTCAACATGTGATTTCGAGAGCGCTGCACTAATCTGGGAAATAGGTGCTGGGCGTATAAAAGCCCGTATGGTTCCACGTGCTCCACACCCTTTCAAATCCAAGAGTGCCAGATTGAATCTTTGATCAAAGCTTTTCACTGTGTAGACTATTTCGCCATTCTTTGCACAATCTAGATCATGAGAAAAAGTTGTATCTAATTCTGAATATATGGAATGAAGCCCTGGGCAATGCATACCTATTAATCGCGTTGTCGCGATAATCCAGGCAAATTGAAAATGATTACCCTTTGCATAAAGATGCGGAAAAAGCCTTTTGAAGGACAATCCATGCAGATACAGCTTTAAGGAACCTTTCTGGTCAGTTACATTTGAAGTATGTATGATTCTACATTTTTCAGTGCCGGGTAGGGCATCTTCGAATTTAGATAAACTTGAATTTTTAGTGCGGTTCACGTACGAAATTCCAACTTTCATAACCGAAACGGATTCATTTCGTGCAATGATAACAGCATGACCAGGCTTATCATCATTTATATCGAGCGTAATCGATTCATCCAGTCCGACTGATTTTAAAAAATTCACTTTCAGAGTAATCAATTCAACATCTGCGTCTTTTTCAGAAAGAAAACAGTCGATAGACCAACATAAGGTGTGAACGCCATGGACAACTTGTTTTCCGAAAAGAAGTCTTCGTGCAGCCACATTATCCATATGCAATGGATTGTAATCAGCGGAAAGCTCGGCAAAAAGCTGTTGATCAATAGAGTTAAATATCCTTGAATAATTCATTTTCACCTCATCTTTGGTGAATCAGGAAAAATATCGTGATTAAGTTTCCTCGCCAGGTTTGAACAACCGACTGGTGGATTTACCTTGATAGGTATATGGCTGTCAATCGCAATGACTTTCCGGTAATAGCGGAAAATTTATAACAGCTTTTCGATGATATAATCTTTGTGCTTGCGCCCCAGGGCGAAAGTCAGAATCTCGCCGAGCAGGCCGATGCCCCAGAGAGTGCTGCCTGTCACCATAAGTATCAGGCCGATTATCACCAGCGGCGAATTACCGAGAAAGCCAAAGCCGGCTATACGCATAATCGAGCTCCAGCTTATACAGCCCAGGCCCACCAGCAGCAGCAGAATGCCACGCAGGCCGAAATAACGCAAAGGCTTGCGAGCAAATCCGAAGGTAAAGTGCATTGCCGATAGATCAACCAGCCTACTGATATATTCCCTTAATCCGTAGTAACCAACCTTGCCTCTTTCTTCGGCATGGCGGACGGGGAGTTCCTGCACGCGAAACCCTCGCCGCCTGGCCAGCAGTGGAAGATATCGATAGAGATCGCCATAGAGAGATGTTTCTACCAGTACTTCACGTCGCACCACCCGCAAAGTGCTGCTAAGATCATGATAATCAGCGTCGGTCATTTGCCGGACGAGCCAGTTAAACAGTTGGGATTGCCACTGGTTGACTAATGCATCGACACGCTGCTTGCGCCAGGGCAGGGCTAAATCGGCATTACCATCTGCCACCGTGTCCAGCAATGTTTTCAGCCCTTCGTCAGCAATTTGCCTGTAAGGACCACACACGATCAGTATTTCGCCGCTGCAATCGGCCAGCACAGTCTGCAGACATATTCCTGACGGCACCTTGCGGTTCAGTTCGACTACTTGCAGTGGTGAAGACTGGGAAGGCCAGCGTTGCAGACATTTTAGGGCGAACTGCCTCGGTCCGTTAATTGCCAGAATCAGATCATATTCAAGTTTCAGTTTACCAAGATAGTTGTCCAAGTCTTGCAGGTAGGGCACGAAATCGCATTCCGCGTCCTCTATCAGCATTACCAGGGAATATTTCCAGCGCTTGTTCATGTCACCTTATCCTGTACTGTAACAAATCTTTTGTGGCGGGTCAGAGCGATCAGTTGAGTATGGCTCAAGTCGCTCAGGGCTACGGTCAATTCGCCGAGAATGCCCAGGGAGATCATTAACAGGAGACCCAACACGCATAATGCGCTGCCGACGGAGAAAAACATAGCCTTGCCCTGGGTCCAGTCGAGGCCCCATGCGGCGAATGCCAGAGAACCAAAAGCTGCGGCTAATAGGGCAAAGGGCAGCCCGCAAAGCACAAAGCCTTTCAGGGGGGCTGCGGAAAAGCGAATGATCAGGTTTATGGCGAAGATATCGCTAAAGACTTTAAATATCCTATTAAACCCGTACTTAGAGGTGCCGAATTGGCGGGAATGATGACGCACCGGCAGTTCGGTAACCTTGGCTCCGGTCATACTCGCCAGTGCAGGAAAGAAGCGGTGCATTTCTCCGTAGCAGTCTAGATTACGGATGCATTCGGCCCGGTAAGCTTTAAGAGAGCAACCGTAATCGTGCAGACGAACACCTGTAGTATATGAGATGATGCTGTTGGCGATGCGTGACGGCAACACACGGCTCCAGTGATCCTGGCGGTCTTTACGCCAGCCGCTGACGATATCGAAACCTTCTTTCAGCTTGTCGAGCAACATTGGAATATCCGCCGGATCGTTCTGCAAGTCACCGTCTAGAGTAACAATAATTTGTCCGCGACTGTGATCGAAACCGGCGACCATTGCCCCGGTTTGGCCGCAGTTGCTGCGCAACTTGATAGCCCTTAGCTCTGCCATGGCTGGTCTACGCTTCTCAATAATAGCCCAGGTCATGTCCGTGGAACCATCATCTACCAGAATCACTTCCCATTTGAAATCAAAACCACCGCAAACTTCCTGCAGCCTGTCCAGCAAGGGCTCGACCGATTCTTCTTCGTTAAAGAGCGGTACAACAATGCTCAAGTACATGCCAATATCGTTCATTGCTGTTGTCGATTTCATCCCTCGCCTATCGTATCTATGAATTAAGTCAAAAAGAAAACAAGTGTCCCTAGTACTACACTAAATTTCAATAAAATTTCAACAATCCTTTTCAGAAAAGTGATCATCTCTGAATTTTACCCACGCTGGAGGAGGTTTCGGCTATCGGATTTTTTTGGGCAGGGGAACGCTTGGATCAGCAAAAGAGGCGTCTTGTACAGGCGGCCAGGGCCGTATATTTACAGCGTACCTCAACCACTGGTTTTCAGGAGTGCCGGGGCAGATTCTCAGATGTAATGCATTGCCGAGTATTTGTTGGGTTTCCGCCAATGCACAAAAGTCATATGGGGAGCCAGGCGGCTCCCTCTGACTCAATGAAAAAAAGGATTTTATTGTCGAATAGTATCGGACGAGCACACACGCTGCGTAGAACATGGTGTCTCAAAAACGAATAATGCTCTAGAGAATGTTCTGGAGGGTAAGAGCATCAGTTGAGAGGAGGAGGTGGGAAAAAAGTTCACCTAGTCGTTCTCCTCTTTGATTACTCCGGCGATCCCCACGAGTCCGAGTCCAAAACACAACATGAGAGCAGATTCATGAATTGGTTTGGCTTGCGTGAGTCCAACGAGTATACCAATAACCGCAATGGCGATAAGAATCCCGTACAAAATCTTTTTATTCATGACACTTTGTCCTTTATTTGATAACTGAGAGCTTTCTGTCGCCAAATGCATCGAAAGCTACAAAGCATATTATGTATTTGTGTTTTAACTTTGCACATAGCATGCCATTAATTTCTTAAATCGTTCTGTTTTGTGTATCAGCTTGAAACTACAGGATAAAAAACATTTTGTTTGTTCCATTGCCTAGCCATAAATGTCTGCAAAAAGTCCGATCCTCTATGAGGACGTTAAAGAATTGAAGATAATAACATTGGGGCCTTTTGGCTTTTTAGCTGTTAATCCAGGTGGATAAGCAGTTAGATCGTTTGATTAAAATATATTGAAGCTCAGGTTGGAAAGATATAGAGAATATTATTGGGTAGTTCTGGTTTTTAAATAGGTTTCCGGATAAGCGGAAGAAACGTTGGGTATAGCGGAAAGGGGTGTGGTTTTTTGTGAAGTATGGCAAAAATATATGTTATTACAGTAACATATGTATTTTTTGTTTGAGGTGCTCTCTGAGCATGGCTTGTCGAAGTGCAGTGAAAAAAGGTAGCTTAAAAAGAGTTACGAAATACAATTGAAAGCGAGTCAATTGGTTCTCAAACGGAATCTGGGAATCTTATTTGGTAGGAAATGGTTTATAAAAGATATATAAGCTCAGTTTTAAAAAAATTACATTACAGAAAAAGAGGCGCAATGGTAGATAGCTGGCAAGAAATGATACTCAGGATACTAGTCCCTTTTGGTGTGAGTGGTAGTTGAAAACATATTTCTTTTCAGGATTCCGTGAGCATATATTTGGAAAATGGCTTCACTGGAGTGTTCTTGCATTGCTGTTCGTCTTTCCGTTCTTTTTTATCAAAGGACCTGGTTATTGCAGTTCACAATCGGTAAAGGAGATATGGAACCTTGGCCATTTTTTCTTTTTTGCTCTTCTTGGCCTTGTGCTTGATGCCCATTTGTGTTCGACCGGACGGTCGAGTGTCTTTAGGATTTTCGCCATATTTTTAACCTTAGTATGTATCGGTTTTGGTATTGAGTTGATTCAATTAAACATTGTCGGTAGGTTTTTCTCATGGAGTGATGTCGGCCGGGATTTATTAGGTGGGGCGGTTGCCTTCCTTTGGAAAACAGGTAGTAAACTTCCGCGCATTCAATCCGCTTTGATAGGATTATTGTCCATTTTTATTGTATTGTTCCAGTTGGCTCCTTTAGGAATTATTCTTGCCGATGAATATAGAAGTTATCGGGATTTCCCATTGCTTTCCGGTTTTGAAAAAGAGGCTGAAATAAAAAGGTGGTCAGCAGGTCATCAGGTTGAAATATCAAAAGTATCTTCTCCGCGAGTCCAGGGAAAGTATGCCATTAAGATCACCCTGACTACTGAAAAATATTCCGGTTTGTCGTTGAGATATTTTCCTAATGACTGGAGTGGCTGGAACGCCCTCGCGTTTAATGTCTTCAATCCTGGGCAACCACTCACCTTGCACTATCGTATTCATGATTTTCAACATTCCACCAAGATGCAAGACTATACCGATCGCTTTAACGGACGGGTTGCTCTGGGATATGGCTGGAATGAAATCATTATCCCTCTGACTGATATTATTGAGGCGCCTGATCACCGGGATATGGATATGACAAAAATTTGTGACTTTGGACTTTTTGTAAGTCAACAAACCGAGAAACGAATTCTTTTTCTGGATAATGTTCGACTCTTGTAGTCTGCACGGAAAGTTTCGTTTATTTGGTTTTAAAAATCTTTCAACGGGTATCCGGTATCGCCATGCCTTAAACCCGAACAAGCAATCATATATCGAGAAAATCCCTCATGTCATTTTCGTCTCTTGGTTTATTTGAACCTCTTCTTCGTGTTCTCACAGAAAAAGGGCATGTCACTCCTTTTCCTATTCAGACAAAAGCTATTCCAGCTGTTCTTTCCGGAAAAGATGTAATGGCCGCGGCAGAAACAGGTACTGGAAAAACCGCCGGGTTTACCTTGCCATTGCTGCAGCATCTTGCTTTAGGCAAAAAAGCACGATCAAATCACATCAGAGCTTTGATTCTGGCGCCAACCCGTGAACTGGCGATGCAGGTCGGTGAGAGTGTCGCGACGTATGGCAGGTATCTTTCACTTTCCTCAGCTGTGATCTATGGCGGGGTGAAAATTAACCCTCAGATGATGAAATTGCGTAGCGGGATCGATGTGCTGGTGGCGACACCGGGACGCTTGCTGGATTTATATGGCCAGAACGCTGTTAAATTTGCCCAGGTTGAGATTTTGGTTCTTGATGAGGCAGATCGATTGCTCGATATGGGGTTCCTGGGTGATATCAGCAAGATTCTTGAGCTGCTGCCGGTCAAACGACAAAATCTTCTTTTTTCTGCTACCTTTTCCGAGGGTATTCGAACGCTTACCAATGGTCTGCTTAAAAATCCAATTAAAATAGAGATTGGGCAGAAAAATTCAACAGCAAAAAACATTAAGCAGTGGCTCTACGAAGTCGACAAAAACAGGAAGCCTGCGTTGCTTTGTCATCTGATTCTCAGTAATGGCTGGAACCAAGTACTGGTTTTTACCCGGACTAAAGATGGTGCTGATCAATTGGTTAAAAAAATGAATCGAGACGGCATTTCGGCTGCAGCAATCCATGGAGATAAAAGACAGGAAGAGCGTACCCGCGCCCTTGCTGCTTTAAAGGCTAAAGAAATTCGTGTATTGGTTGCAACCGACATTGTTTCCAGAGGGATTGACATCAATGAATTGCCTCAGGTGATTAATTTTGATCTGCCAAAAGTTCCTGAGGATTATATTCACCGTATTGGGCGGACAGGTCGTGCAGGATTGCAAGGCGAGGCCATTTCGCTGGTGAGTGCCGATGAGGTCAATCTTCTCTCGGCGATTGAGAGCCTGATTCGTCAGAAACTGGTGCGCGAGATTGAAACCGGTTTTGTTCCAACGCACAGTGTTCCACTCAGCCGTGAAATGAAGTCACGCCCGAAAAAACCGAAAAAACCGAAAAAACTGAAAAAAACACAGCAAATACCAGAACAGCTAAGAGATGAAGACCGAAATAGTCGAAGAAGCAAAAGGGGTACCGACAATAAACCACATTCCCGAAAAGCCGGAAAACATGTAGATGCGGATAAAACCAAAGTCTCAGCACAGGAAGGAAAAGTCAAACAGGGGCAGAGACCTGGGCGTGATCCGAAAAAGAAACGATAAAAACGGCAATCCATTTTAAACAAACCCGGCATGGGACTTTGGTATGAAAAATTGTCAGGGCAAGGATCGCTTTACACATAAGTCCTACTGAAAGATAGAGTCGCCTGACGGCGTCCATGCCGCCTTATCCTGTTGATATTGATAATTATATCCAAGTCACTGTGTAAAAGCGGTTTAGCTAAAACTTTCTTGACATTCTTCCAATTTCAATTATGTAATAGAGCTCTTGCCCATTTGTGCTTCTATTTGTGCCGGAACATGTAACTCCCTTTTTCAGGGAGTTTTTTTTATGAGAAAGAAAATTGCATTACAATTCATTTAATCAAAGGCACCCTGGAGATTAAGAAAATTGACTTTGTTGCAAGCTCGTTATTATGTCGTGCTCTTTGTACTGACATTTATGGCAGAAATAAGTGCAGTTCCTGTTTTTGCAGGCCAGGAAGACCTTTCAGTCCTTTCCTTAGATGAGCTGCTAGATCTCGAAGTGGTCTCCGTTGCTAAAGTCCCGGGAAAAATCACCAAAACGCCTGCCGCGATTTTTATCATTACCGAGGAAGATATTCGGAGGAGCGGTGTCAATTCCATTCCGGATGCCTTACGTATGGTGCCTGGAATGCATGTGTATCAAATTGATGCCAATAAATGGGCTGTCAGCGCGAGGGGTTTTGCCTCCAGATTTTCCAATAAAATGCTCGTAATGGTAGATGGCCGCACTGTTTATTCCCCCCTGTTTTCCGGAACATTCTGGGATTCTCAGGATCTCATGATGGAAGATATAGAACGGATTGAAATAATTCGCGGTCCTGGTGGAACCTTATGGGGTGCTAATGCAGTCAACGGAGTTATTAATATCATCAGTAAAGATACTGCCGATTCTCAAGGCGGTTTCTTAAAGGCTGAACTCGGCACCTATGATCAGGAATCATTGTCAGCCCGGTATGGCGGCTGGCTTAATGATCGAATTGCTTATCGTTTTTCCGGAAAATTTTCCAATCGTGGCGATTATCCGGCTGTTGCAGACGGTGACGCTGCCGATAACTGGCGCCAGGGACGATTGGGTTTTCGTACGGATATGAATCTTGCCGGTGGCAACAGGATAACCTTTCAAGGTGATATGTATGATGGTGAATCCGGACAATCTGTTCGATATGTTTCCCCTCTGCCGCCTTTCTTAAATTGGGAAAAGATCGATACTCCGATTTCAGGAGGTAATTTGTTAGGAAGATGGACACGTACTTTCTCCAGCGATTCTGAGATTATTCTCCAGGCTTATTATGACCGCACTAAACGAATATTTCTCATCGATGAGACTCTCGATACAGTCGATGTAGACTTTCAGCATAGATATACCCTGCAGAATTCTATTGAACTGCTCTGGGGTCTTGGGTATCGCCATACAAATGATGATACCACAGGTAATGAAACAATTCCCGGCATCAACTCTTACCTTTTCTATCCCACTGTGAGGGAAGACAACCTCTATAGCGGGTTTCTTCAGGGACGGTTTCCTTTTGGCGGAGACAAGGGGGAGCTGACTGTAGGGACTAAACTCGAGCATAATGATCATACCGGCTTTGAGTGGCAGCCTAGTACTCGTGCTATGTGGAGTTTTGATGATATCCACTCCATGTGGGCTGCGGTGTCCCGATCAGTTCGTACCCCTTCCCGAATTGAGCTTGATGCTAAAATACACGCGGGAGCCTTTGCGCTGCAGCCATCACCACAAATGTTGGCAAGTTATATACGCTTAACAGGTAATGAAGATACTGAAGCGGAGAATGTGTGGTCGTATGAACTCGGTTATCGTGTTCGTCCTGCAGAAACCTTTTTTCTGGATACAACAGTCTTTTATAGTAAATATGAGGGCTTGATTAACGCAGTGCCTGATGGAAATCCCTTTATTGAAAGTACATTTTCCAGCACATATATCATTCTTCCCATTAAAGTGGCCAACGGCATGGACGGTGAAACATTCGGGGTTGAGCTGAGTGCCCAATGGAGTGTTAGGGAGTGGTGGCGCCTGACGGCAGGGTATACATGGTTCCATTTCAATGAGCTGAATAAAGGGGATTCCAGAGAATCTCGCCAGGGTTTTTCCGAAGGAAATAATGCAGAGCATCAAGTGTCATTGGTTTCTTATATGGATCTGCCTGGCAACTTTGAACTGAACGCTTCCCTCTATTATGTCGATGGTCTTACAAATCTCGGTTTCATTACCAAGACACAACTTGATAGCAGGATACGGTTAGATATTAATGTAGGCTACCATCCTGACGAAAACTGGACAATATCGGTGGGTGGTCGCAACCTCCTGGAAAACAGTTCTCAAGAATTCACTGACACCATGGATGGTGTCGTTGCCAGTGAAGTCCCAAGAATCATTTATGCTGCCGTAGCTTATAACTTTTAAAACTGATTCGGGAATGAGATTACAGAGGTTGATAACGGCAGTTATGCTGCTTTTATTTTTTGCTTGGCCACCTGCCGCTGCCATTGCAGATATTCGTGGTGCTTCCGCTAAAGATATTGAAGCAGCCTTTCTTGTCCAATTCGGCAAGTATGTTACATGGCCTGATTCTGTATTTTTAAGCCATGATGCTCCGATTATCATCGGAATATTTGGCCGTGATCCTTTTGGTTCTGTGCTGGATAAAATTGCTCTTCAAGCAAAAGTGAATGATAGAAGCGTTGAGATTCGTCGCTTTGATGATCTGGATTCGATTAAGGATAGTCACATTCTTTTTGTGGCCTCGTCTGAAGCCAAGCATATGGAGGAAATAATGGATGCTCTTGGTTGTGCTCCGGTCCTTCTGGTAGGCGACAGCGAAAATTTTTTAAGGTTCGGGATAATCAATTTTGTGAAGGTTGATAAAAAAATCCGATTTAACATCAGTAGGAAAAATTGCCAAAAAGCCGGTTTAAAGCTTAGCTCTAAGCTTTTGCAAGTAGCGCATAAAGTAATTTGCCTAAAAAAATCTTAATAATTATTTTGAGGAACAGGCGTAGTTCCCTTTGAAATTTGGTAACTTCGCCAGACCCAACAAAACTTCATATGTGTATCTTTCGTTTTCGTTATCTATCCATCAACAATAAACTGGTGAGTATTGTTGTTTTAAGTTGGCTTATGGTAGCTGGAGTTATTACAGCTTTTTTTGTTGGCCAGGATTTTTATTTCTTTCGTAGTGCCACTGTTGCAGACCTGGCGGGATTAGCCCGGGTTGTCGGTATCAATTGTGCTGCTCCTTTGGAGTTTTCCGACTCCGATACCGCTGCCGAAGTGCTCTCTTCCCTCTCGGCAAGACCTGAGGTCCACGAAGCCGCCTTGTATACCAGTGAAAAGAAATTATTTTCCCGGTATTCTGTTTTTGGAAAAAAACATGAACATGATTTTCCGGAGCAATTTCCTTATGATACTCATGAGCATGGTGAAGAGGCCTTCTTCTTTAATGATAAACACCTGGAGCTTTATGTTCCTGTTCAAATGGATGGAGAAACACTTGGAACTCTGATTCTCAGTAAAGATCTGCAGGAATTTTATGAAAAGCTTAGTATTACAACCTATGTTGTCGGCGGCATTATGGTCGCCTCCCTGATTTTTGCGTGGTTTGTCTCTTCCATGCTGCAGCGATATGTTTCCACTCCTATCCTGGGAATGGCGAAAGTCATGCACCGCGTACGCAGCGAAAAACAATATTCAATGAGAATCAATAATGTATATAAAGACGAATTAGGTATTCTGGCTGAGGGTTTTAATTCAATGCTCGATCATATCCAGCAGCGTGATCAGCAGTTATTGGATGCAAAACAGACTGCAGAAAGGGCAAACCGGGCAAAGTCGACCTTTTTGGCCCAGATGAGCCATGAAATACGTACACCCATGAATGGAGTAATGGGGATTGCCTCACTTTTATCAGGTACATCACTTGATGAAAAACAGGCTCAATATGTGCGCACAATAAATCGATCCGGAGAAGCCCTGCTTGATGTTATCAATGATATCCTCGATTTTTCAAAAATAGAGGCCGGAAAACTTGAGTTGGAGAAAGTACCATTTAGAGTTCAGGATATTGCTGAAGAGGCTATTGCTTTACTTTCAGAACATGCTCATCGAAAGGGGCTCGGGATGAGCTTTACGATTGAGCCGACTATGCTTCCGTATGTGGATGGTGATCCGGGACGATTGCGGCAGGTTTTGATCAACCTTCTTGGTAATAGTCTTAAATTTACATGTAAAGGACATGTTGATCTTACAGTTTCCCTGAAAAAAAGAAACAATGATGAAGTAACTCTGCTCTTTAAAGTTAAAGACAGTGGTATCGGCATTCGCAGGGAAAAGCTGGGCAAAATTTTTTCAGCCTTTTCCCAGGCTGAAGATTTCACAACCCGTAGATTTGGCGGAACCGGTTTGGGGCTGGTGATTTCTAAACAGCTGGTCAAGCTTATGAGCGGAAAAATAGGTGTGGAAAGTGAAGAAGGTAAAGGGACGACTTTCTGGTTTACAACCGTTTTCTCAATTACAAAAAACAGCACATATTTATCGACCGAAGTCCATGATCATCCCAGCGAAAACAACGGATTGGATGATGAGCAGCTATCCTCCCGGTTCTTAAGTGCCCATGTTCTGGTTGTAGAGGATAACCAGACAAATCAGATTGTGATAAGCGGAATGCTGGAAAATATTGGATGCCGTATTGATATGGCTGAGAATGGATTGGAAGCAGTCGATGCCATGGGAAAAACTTCATACGATTTGGTCTTTATGGATTGCCATATGCCCCACCTGGATGGATACGAAGCCACCAGGAGGATCAGGCAAAATGGAGATCGCTCTCCATGCATGCATCTGCCAATTATAGCCCTTACAGCGCATGCAATGAAAGGAGACCAGGAACTATGCCTGGCCGCCGGAATGGACGATTATTTGAGTAAACCGTGTTCTGAAAGCCAACTAAAGGAAATGCTCAAAAAGTGGTTGCCGCATAAAATGAAGGGAACGCTGGCATCGGTATGCAGCAAAGATACACCTGTTCCTGTAGGGAAAAAAGAATCCGGCGGCACGAACAATATTGTCGGTACAAAGAAGCAATTTGATTTACATGTTCTTGTAGTCGAAGACAGTCCCATAAATCAGGAAGTTGCCGTTGGGATGCTTGAAAGACTGGGCTGCAGGGTTTGTTTAGTTTCTAATGGAAAAGAAGCGGTTGATCAGATCGCTGAAACGAAATTCGATCTTATTTTTATGGATTGTCAGATGCCGATTATGGACGGTTATCAGGCAACACGAGCAATTAGGAAATTAGAAGAGAGCAGGGGAGGAGAATATCAGATCCCCATTATAGCGATGACAGGAAATGTAATGGACGGAAGCAGGGAAGGATGTCTCTCTGAAGGAATGGATGATTATATATGTAAGCCTTTTGTATTGGATAATTTCTTGAAAATTCTTGAGCAATATTCTCCGGAAAAAATCGTGTGAACTGGATTGCTACTCATCAAAGAAAAACTCCTCCCCCATTGCTCATGGACTTTGTGTAAATTTCATTAAAATTTCCAACCCCAATAAGAGAGAAATCCTGGAAAATTTTTCATGTCCGATTCCTCTCTCGCCCAAAATTTCAAGCTGGTGTAGAAGATTGTATCACTTGTATCAATCGATCCAAAGGCCTTGTCCTCGCCGACATAAAAATCAAATGCCCACCAGCTGATGAGTAGTCGTTCCAGTATCTTAGTGTTATTTTTTACGTAACCTTCCCGTGGACCGGACAATTCGAAAAAAGACACAGTCCTGTCTTTATAGGGGAGCTGATAGAGAGCATCCATCAACAAAAGTTTCATTTCGATTGTCTCTTGTGGAAGATTTTGAAAATCGTCTGTTAAGACAGTAACATTACTGATCCGGTGAGTTTCGCTCTCAATGGTGTATACAATTGTATCCAGATCATGAGTTTGCGATAACGGAATCATGCTTGGCAGGTTATGACCATAGACCCATTGGGATTTAGTGGGCCAGTCCGGAGGAAATGATTCCTGATTCAATGCGGTGGTGGGAAAAAAAGCCAGAAAACACCCGCAGGTGTGAACAGTTGTGATAAGGAGAAGCTCCTCATTTGCATCCAGTGTATAAATAATCAGGAGGCCTGGATTATTGCCGGCTGTGAGGTTGATTTTGTTAAGAGCAAAAGGAACTTTTTCAAAGTGAATCCTGTAGATCAGATTTTTATATGTTCCTTTAGAGGTGGTAAATTTTTGTGAGTCAAAGAAAATAGCAGGTATTTGGGGATCGACGTATATTTCGGGCAGGTGGTCTGCTGACTTACGAACACTTGGCATACCGATCCTGTTATATTGTTCTTTTGGGTTTTTAATAAGAAATGCTGGTGAGTGGGATTTTTTAACCGAAGGAGGTTGGGGAGACAGGTAGAGTATTTCTCTGTCGATCTCACCTGCAGTGGGACGTGCACAACTGCTAAGCAGACCTGAAGCAATAACGCATAACAATAAGGTGATTATGCAATTTATAGTTTGGGTAAGACTACACTTAATGTCTGGTAGGGACTTCACGCGAGACGAGTCTCCTTCTTTGACCCACCGAAAGTTTTATTGAATTGGCAGGTCATGAAATACCTGACGAACTCCGACTGTGTAAATGCTACACAGCCGGAGAATATCACTATACGTCCATATCAGCAGGTTCGTAGTATTCTTTTGGGTGTTGACAGCTTGGGCATTTTACTGGCGGCTCAGTTGCGGTATGGGTGTAACCACAGAGAGAGCATCTCCATTTTATCGGTTGTTCACGTGTGAAAACACTACCGCTCTCAACCATCTCCAGCAGTCTTTTGTATCTTTCACGATGCTCAGCTTCAATTTTGCCGATCTGCTTAAAAAGCATCGCAGCTTCCATGTTGCCCTCTGCCTCTGCTTCATTGGCAAAAGTAGGGTACATGGTGATAGTCTCATAATCCTCTCCGTCGGCGGCTTCCCGCAGATTTGCAGCAGTATCCCCAATTCCATTTAGAAGCTTAAGGTGGTCATTGGCATGGCGCATTTCATTAAATGCCGTTTCTTCAAAAATCTTAGCTACGTAATGATATCCTTCTTTGCGGGCAACCTTGGCAAAAAAGGTATATTTATTACGAGCCTGTGATTCCCCTGCAAATGCAGCCTTTAAGTTTTCAATGGTCTTACTCATGTAATCCTCCAAAAATGATTATAGTGATTTGTTGTTGGCGCTGCGTACTTTTAGATATAGCAGTATTATTTCCCATTCAGTAATGATTCTTATTTACAGTAGCGTGTGTCGCCTGTCAATAATTTTTTTCATCGGGTGGTTGAAGGAGCAGGTTGATCATGAGTTTTTCAATGCAGTGACCGCAATTTATTCCGCCTTTAAAGAATGGCGCAATATAAAGATGATAGCTGTGATTTTTTATGTAGCATTTATATTATGATTGATGTAATAAGAGAGGTTCTTTATTAATTGCAAATAGCAGCGGGGCGATTTTTATTACACCCTTCTGAGTAATAGTAGTATTGAGTACTAGTCGAGTCAGTTGAGTAAGGAGTTGCAGCTTGCTGTAACTCCTTACTTTTTTATTTTCCCAAAGCTTTTTATAAGCGAGGCCGGATGGAAGCCGGTTGCAACGTTGCAGAGGACAGCAGCCATGAGTAAGGATTTATCGAAAGTAAGAAATATTGGTATCAGTGCCCATATCGATTCGGGAAAGACCACCTTGACCGAGCGTATCCTGTTTTACACCAAAAGGATCCATGCGATCCATGAAGTACGTGGAAAAGACGGTGTCGGGGCAAAGATGGACTCCATGGAGCTTGAGAAAGAGCGTGGCATTACCATTCAGTCCGCGGCAACATACTGCTCCTGGAAAGGTGTCGATATCAATATCATCGATACCCCCGGTCACGTTGATTTTACCGTTGAAGTTGAGCGGGCGCTGAGAGTTTTAGATGGCGCTGTACTGGTTCTTTGTTCCGTCGGCGGGGTACAGTCCCAGTCAATTACGGTAAACAGGCAGATGACCCGTTATAACGTTCCCCGAATCGCCTTTATCAATAAGTGTGACCGTACCGGTGCAAATCCCGAGAAGGTGACCGGGCAGCTTCGGGATAAACTTCAATTGAACGCGCATATGATGCAGATGCCTATAGGATTGGAGAACGATCTTAAAGGTGTCGTTGATCTCGTTGCTATGAAGGCGATCTACTATGATGGCCCGAGTGGCGAAGATATCAGGATAGAAGAGATTCCGGCGGAAATGCTGGAAAAGGCCAAAGAGAAGCAGGAAGCTTTGCTGGAAGAAGTTTCGATGTTTTCGGAAGAGTTAATGGAGGCGTTGCTGGAAGGCGGGGAAATTGATACCCAGCTTATTTACGACGCCGTTCGCAAAGGAACTCTTTCCCTTGAATTTACCCCTGTTCTGATTGGATCCGCCTATAAGAATAAGGGTGTGCAGACGCTGCTTGATGCAGTTGAGAGCTATTTGCCCTGTCCCACCGATGTTGTCAACATGGCGCTCGATTTATCAGAAGGTGAAAAGGAATTCCCCGTAACCAACGATGCTAAAGATCCTCTTATCATGTTGGCTTTCAAACTTGAAGATGGACGCTACGGTCAGTTGACGTATACCAGAACATATCAGGGTACATTGACGAAGGGGGATACGGTCTACAATAGAAGGACCGGTAAAAAAGTGAAAGTCGGTCGTCTTTGTCGTATGCATTCCAACGAGATGGAAGAAATTGAGTCATGCGGTTCAGGTGATATTGTTGCTCTGTTTGGTATTGATTGTGCGTCAGGTGATACTTTTACTTCTGAAGGAATAACCTGTTCCATGACCTCAATGCATATTCCGGAGCCGGTTATATCTCTTGCAGTTATTCCTGCCGATAATAAAGCGCAAATCAATATGTCTAAAGCGCTGAACCGGTTTACTAAAGAAGATCCGACCTTTAAAACCTTTGTTGATCATGAAACCGGTGAAACTATTATTTCCGGTATGGGTGAATTGCATCTCGAAGTGTATATTGAGCGTATGAAGCGCGAGTACGGTGCCGTTGTCGAGGTAGGTGCTCCGCAGGTAGCGTATCGTGAAACAATTTCCGAGCGTGCAGACTTTAATTATACCCACAAGAAACAGACTGGTGGTTCAGGTCAGTTTGGCCGGGTGGCAGGATTTCTGGAGCCGTTGGAAGAGGGTGAGTACGAATTCGTCGACAAAATTGTCGGCGGTGTTATTCCTCGTGAGTATATCGGTTCCTGTGACAAGGGATTCAAAAAATCTCTCGAGAAAGGATCACTCTGTGGAGCACCGATTACCGGAGTTCGTTGTGTCATAAATGATGGTGCATACCATGCTGTGGACTCCTCTGACGTTGCTTTTCAGCTGGCTTCTGTCGGTGCTTTTAAAGAGGGATATCTCAAGGCCAAGCCGATCATTATGGAGCCAATAATGAAGGTTGCCGTTGAGGGGCCGTCCGAATTCCAGGGTTCAATAATGGGCTCGATCAATCAGAGACGCGGTATGATCATCGGAACAACCGAAGAAGGCAACTACTCAGTCGTTGAAGCCGAAGTCCCGCTCTCAGAGATGTTCGGTTATTCAACTGTCCTTCGTTCACTTACCCAGGGCAAGGCTGAATTTACCATGGAGTTTGCAACCTTTAAACAGGTACCAAAAGGTGTGAGTGAGCAGTTGGTCAAAGAGTATCAGGACGAACGTAAGAACGGTTGATAAACTTTGAGCTTCGGATTACAACTATAAAACTGTAATCTGCTTGATACACGCTATTGCGGCAAAGCTGTATTCTGTTAAAAATATATATTGATGACTGCACCAATGATGCAGGCTGAAGAGGAATTAAAAGGTGAACTGCCATGGAAAATGAGATGATAGTTAATAATCCACTTCGAGCGCTGGGACTCGAGGAAAAGGCGGGCGGAACAGGTCAGGCCATGATGGGCCTGGTTATGGCCAGAGCAGGATTAGGAAAGACTGCTATTTTAGTACAATTCGCTTTGGATTGTATGTTGCTTGGAAATAAAGTACTGCATGTGGCAATCGGTGAAAAACTCGATAAGACAAGGACCTGGTACGATGACATCCTTTCGTTGCTGACCGATGGCGAGAAAGTTGAGTCTATCCCGGAAGTGATGAAGAACCGCATGATTATGACTTTCAAAGAGAGTTCTTTCTCCAAAGCGAAGCTTGAAGAAAGATTGGACGATCTGGTTCAGCAAAATATCTACAAACCGGAATGTCTTATTCTTGATGGATATGATTTTGAAAGTAATGATAAAAAATCACTTGAAGAGCTGCGCGATTTCATGAATGAGCGTGGTTTGAAAATGATCTGGTTTTCTGCGGTAAGTCATCGTGATGACGAGAGGATGAGTGCCGACGGTGTCCCTGCTCCATGTCATGAAGTGGACAGTCTGTTTGATACGGTGCTGCTGATTAAGCCTGAAGGGGATTCAATGAACCTGAACATCCTCAAATGTGACACCTGCTCGATTGACCCCGGTTCCACGTTGATGCTTGATCCTTCAACGATGCTCATTAAACAGGGCTAAGTGATTTTCACTGGTCTATGGCCAGTCGGTTCATAAGTATTGTATGATAATTAAAGCGGGATGCTGAACAAGCATTCCGCTTTTTTAGTATAGTCCGCATTTCTCTCATTAGTTCAGTGTTGATTAAGAGAAAAAAATCAAATAAGGTCGAATCTTTTAAAAAGACAAATATATTCTAACCCCGGTAAACATGAAATAAGCCGGGATAAGTGCCTTAGTGGTTACTTTAAGTTCTTAATTTCAGAGACGTCTCCAGGTTTCTTGTTGTTTTTGACAGGTTTTCTGGAGTAAGGCACTAAAAATCAATACAATATTCACGAGAAATGCTGGATAGAGGTGATTGCATGAAATTCAGACCATGTATAGATCTTCATGGCGGAATGGTTAAGCAGATTGTTGGTTCGACACTAAAAGATGACGCTCCTGATGAAGTACGAACGAATTTCGTCGCCCAAAAATCAGCGGCGTGGTTCGCCGAATTATATCGCGCGGATAATGTAACCGGGGGGCATATTATTATGCTTGGGCCGGGCAATAATCAGGCTGCCGAGCAGGCACTTGCCGCATGGCCTGGAGGGATGCAGATCGGTGGAGGTATTAATGCTGATAACGCCGGAGAATGGTTAGAGAAAGGCGCATCGCATATCATTGTCACTTCTTATGTTTTTAAAGATGGAAAAATTGATAGACCCCGACTTAAAAAACTGGCGGACGCAGTAGGCCGCCAGAGACTTGTTCTTGATTTGAGCTGTCGAAAAAATAACGATGACTATTTTATTGTCACCGACAGATGGCAAAAATTCACCGACGTGGTCATCTCGGAGCAAGTTCTTGATGATCTGTCTACTTTCTGTGATGAATTCCTCATACATGCAGCTGATGTCGAAGGAAAATGTGCCGGTATTGAAACTGATCTGGTAAGAAAACTCGCCGAATGGACACCGATACCAACCACCTACGCAGGCGGAGTTAGAGATTTGAAAGATCTCGAACTTGTCCAAAAAGCAGGGAAGGGCAGATTGGACGTTACTATCGGCAGTGCGCTGGATATCTTCGGTGGAAAATTGTCCTATAAAGAAGCTCTCGTTTATTGCCGCAACGCAAAGAAAGAGGAATGATTTTTGCCCTGTCAATCAGGATTGGGGCGTAAAAGCTCTGCATCGGGTCTGATCCCCAAGGGCATTCGAAGTTACCGGTTACCTGCTGCGGGGTACTGCCAATTCTTCCGTTTTTATTATTATGACGCACTCTATTGCCCCGTAATGATAGAAAATATGTGCGCCTCGCACATAAATATTTTATCAATTTCTTGGGTTAAAAATAAAGCAGCGCTTGGAAAGAAGCATTAATTCGGTTCGAATCTTGACCTTGCTGTTTTCTTTCGATACAATAATCCATCAGTCATGATTGTATATAAATTTCTAATTTATTGATTTCCGAACATAATTATATGGCCTTAGATAAAGAAAAGCAGAGAAGGGATATTGACAGGTTTATTAACAGAATGCCAAGTCTGTCAACCACTGTTGGCAAGGTTATGGAAATCTGCAGTCGAACTGATGCATCTCCTAACGAATTGAATAAAGTAATCTCTCTTGATCCTGTCCTGACCGGACAAGTATTGAAACTTATCAATTCTGCCTATTATTCTTTAGTTAATAAAGTTACCTCTCTTACCAGGGCAATTACCATGCTCGGCATGAACACTGTGAAAAATATGGCGCTCAGTACTGCCATTATCCGCAGTGTTTCTGGAGCAAAAAAATCAAAAGCCCTGCCCACTACCAAATTTTGGGCCCATTCCATCGGAGCTGGAGTGAGCGCAAAATTGCTGGGAGAAGTAAAAGGGATACCTGTTATGGAAAGGGAAGAACTTTTTCTGGCCGGTCTTCTGCATGATCTGGGTAAAGTTCCTTTCGGTGATGAATATATCGAGGTGCTGAACATTGCCAGGTTTGAACAGTTGCCCTTACACGAAGTTGAGCTGGATATTATGGGCATAGATCATCAGGAAGTAGGGCTGATGATCGCGGAAAAATGGAAACTCAATCAAGTCATCGCTTCCTGTATCGGCAGTCATCATCAAATTAATCATATCACTGAAAATCCAGGGTCTCAGATATCCTTCGTTGCTCTTGGAAATATCTATGCCAACATTCTTGATCATGGATATGCTGGAAATCCTTTTCCGAAAGAAGAGGAAATTGGTCAATTGCTCAATTGTGCAGGTCTCTCGTGGGATGATTTTTGCGGCATCGGTGACAGGGTCGTCGAAGAAATACAAAAAGCCGAGATCTTTTTAAAAATATAGCCCTCTCTGTTGGAGTATACATAAATGAAGGTTCGCTTTTGGGGCGTCAGGGGATCTATTCCCAGCCCAGGTCCGACAACCCAGAAATATGGTGGGAATACCGCCTGCATTGAATTAAGGGTTGGTCCTGACAATCGGATTATTATAATTGATGCCGGGTCCGGGATTCGTGCTCTTGGAAATTCACTCATGGCAACAGATCTCCCCAATGGACCTATCAAGGCTGAGATATTTCTATCTCATACTCATTGGGACCATATCATGGGCTATCCTTTTTTCACTCCTATCTATATTCCCGGAACAAAATTGAAGGTGCACGGGCCGGTTTCTTTTGAAGATGATCCTCTGGAAGAGGTCGTCGGCGGTCAAATGAAATATAGGTATTTTCCTATTAACCTCGGTGAATTGGCATCGGAGGTGGAATATGTCCGACTAAAGGAAGATCCGAATATTGATTTGGGTGATGGTTTGCTCCTGTCAACAAAATTGCTCAATCATCCAATTACCGCTCTTGGCTACCGCTTTGAGTATAACGGCAAAGTTGTCTGCACCTGTTATGATACTGAGCCTTTTCGTAATCTCTTTATTACCGACCCCGATGATCCCGCCTATGATGAGGCAATGGCTTACGAGGGAAATGAAGTTGCAGTTGAGCAAAATCAGGCAATCGAGCAATTTTTTTCAGGGGCGGACCTGCTTATCCATGATTCTCAGTATACCGATGCTGAATACAGCTCGCGTATCAATTGGGGGCATTCTACCATGGAATATGCCATAGGGGCGGCCAACAGAGCCGGGGTAAAGAAGCTTGCCATGTTCCACCACGATCCGGACCGGACTGATGCAACTCTTGATGAATTTGCCAAAATTTACTGTGAACCGGGGAAATTTGGCAATACCGAGGTGTTTTTTGCGCGTGAGGGGATGGAAATCGAGTTGTAGCGGATGATTGTTGCGGATCTAGCTAATGTTGGATTGGGTATTGAAAAGGACCGGTTTTTCCCGTTTACCTGTACTGATACATCGTCCGCTTTATCCTTTCTATGCAGTCATAATCGGCTACGTAAGGATTAGGCGGAGGAGCAGGACATGGTAGGAGAAGTTCTTTTCCAAAAGGTGTGGTCAGTACATTTCGATTATAGGCTTCAATTGCCAGCCGCTCAAGATTGACAGTATCTTCTATGTTGTAGGCGAGCAGTGTCTCTAGAGCACGTTCGTCATTTTTCTGAATATACTGATGCCAGAGGAGTACGGCAAAGTAACCGTCAACCCCGTCAAGATTTCCGCGGTTCAAACCCAACTGTTTTTCACATCCCTTTAAGCCGCCTTTGTATCCCAGTCGGGCCAGGACGTAGCGCAGGTCTATCTGGGCATGATCAAGCCGGATACGGAAGTATCTCTCAAGAAAAGGAATATCGAAACTTTTGCCATTGTAGCTGATGATTACCTGGTACTGCTGAATATCATCAACAAAATCTTCAAGATTTCTGCCATTGATATAGGTAAACACTTCCGTGCCGTTATAGAGGGCTATGGTCGTTATCTCTGCAAAATCATCCAGGCCGGTGGTTTCGATATCGAGATAGGCGGTACGCTTCAGGTAGTGTGGAAAAATTCTCCACGGCTCGGTGCTGGAAAGCCTGCCGGTAAAAAATGACGGATCATTTTCAAGAGCGGCCAGGGAACTGTCAAGCACCTTGGCCGCGTCAAGTCTTGTGGCCGCCGAAAGCCGAATAGAAGACTGGTTATACCAATGTTGCCAACTGGTAATTCCAGCTTCCCAAAGCTTTCTTTCCGTCTTCATACCGATACCTGGAATATGACAGAAGGTGTGTTGCAGCATTAGTGCCTTACTCCTGAAAAATTGTCAGAAAAAACAAGAAAACGAAAAATGTATTTGATAACTGTGAATTGGTCTCTATATCCAAGGCACTTAT
>JBARUR010000185.1:0-1900 GCA_049645845.1 Desulforhopalus sp.
TATATCACGAGGGGGCGGGGCAGGTCAGAAAAACTGATGGATTTTGGCTCTGACAATTTGTATTTGAAGTAAAGTGTCGTAAAAAACGAAGGGTTAATTAAGGGCTAGTCTCTTCTTCGAGAGAGCATTTATAAATTTTTAGACTTTGATAGAGGTTATTGCACGCCAATATTCGCACGGGCAAAGGCTACCCGATAGTTGTGGACAATTGGCATTAGCAATTTCCTTTCCTACTAAACTCACAATATCAATCATTTGTTCATCTAGGACAGCCAGTTCTTTTTTGTTTATCTCAACAGCCTCTCCCCAAGTTAAGCGCAGGTCTACCAGCAGTTTCTCGACATTTTGCAAATGTTCACATTAATTCCCGCAGCATAAGCAGTTCCATCTGACCTATCTGGGAATCAAATCGTTTTACAGAACTGTCGTAGCCATTTTTCTGCACGACAAACATGCCCTTGGTGCTGCTGATCATATCCAGAATCCGGGAAAAAATTCAATCCTCATTTTTATCTAACACCCCACAAGGGGGTACTCTCTTTAGTCCCCATGCTTTGTAGGAGATAAGTGCCTTGTATATAAAGACAAATTCACAGTTATCAAAAACATTTTTCGTTTTCTTGTTTTTTCAGACGGTTTTTATGAAGTAAGGCACTAAAGAAAAGAGGCGCAGCGGCCGAGAAATAATATACGGCAAGGGAACCCGCCAGTGCAGTACCGGGCCCCATACCGACAACCAATGGCAACGACGCCTGAATGACCGGTTCAAGGAGGAAGAACAGATGGCAATGACAATTAATCCCGCAAACGACTTCGCGATCAAGCAGCATAATCAGACGCAAACCAAACCAGGCTTGGAAAAACAGGCTGCCGCCCGTGTAAGAGCTGAAGACAACAGTGGCCCGCAGTTCAGTGGTAAGACATCGGCCGACAGCGTCGAGTTGAGCAGCGCAATAGAAAAACTCCCCTCCGCTCACAGCCGGTTGGCCGATTTCGACCAAGCCCAGGAGACCATGGCAACATTGAAAAACAATATCCATCAGCAGTCCGGTCGGTCGCTTCAGACCCAGGCCAATATCTCCACGAAGATCGCCCAAGCCCTTCTCGAAGAATAACCGGCGGTTTCGCCTTAGTGGCCTCAAATTTATTTCTTTTACGCCCGGTACCCGCAAGAGAGAGGTGCCGAGCGCAAAATGAACTGACTCGCCAGGTCCTTTTTACATTCCTGTGAATTTACACCTTCTATTAACCGAATCATCGAATCAATCGTTCTCAAGCTGAAGCATGGGGTCAATACGCAGTGGTCTGCTACAGGGGGGGATTAGGAAGAAATTGTCGCAGAATCTTCTTTAAGAGCGTGTTGCAGAGCTCTCAAATTTTGCGAGAGGTTGGTGCAGGCCATTTGCGCGCCGGCAAATGCTACCCGATAGTCATGAACTATCGGGTTATGGGCAATCTCATTGCCGACCAGTTCTATGATGGCCAGCATCTTTTGGTCGAGGGCGGCAAGATGGTCTTTTTTTTCACTGATCTTTGTACATTCTTCGGCAATTTGTGTCGGGGTTAATGTGGAGAGAGTATGGTCCAGATGCAGAACACTTTCTTGAAAACGCAGGTACGCCTTGGTAATTTCAGAAAAAAAATCATTAACATCCGTTATCTGACTCAGACTTTTCTGGATGTTGTCTGCTGGAGAGGGGGTTGTCTTTTTCATTTCCCGGCGTAGAGTGTGCCTCCTGAATGTCAGAAGAAGCTGCGAACAATGTTTTTTCTCTCCGCCTCGACCGGCTTATAGCCCTTAATCGCCTGACGATTAGTCGATATGCCGGTAATTTCATGCCGGAGAAATGATTTTGCATTTTCGGCTCTGCCGGCTACCTTCCTGTTGACAAGCTGGAGA
>JBARUR010000186.1:0-7383 GCA_049645845.1 Desulforhopalus sp.
TCCAGGTTGGAAATTTGGAAGATGATCTGGAAAAACTGAAAAGCTGCGACTGGATTATCGAAGTTGTCATCGAATATATGCCTATCAAGCTTGATCTGCTCAAAAAACTCGTGCCGCATCTTGCTCCCGGGGCCTTGTTGACCACCAATACCAGTGGGCTTTCTGTAAACGAAATGGCCGAAGTATTACCTCCCGAGGTTCGCAAAAACTTTCTCGCCACTCACTTTTTCAATCCGCCGCGTTATATGCGTCTGATGGAAATCGTACCCTGCAAGGATACCGATCTGGCCGTCATGAAAGGCCTCGCCGACTTTATTAGCAACAGGCTCGGCAAGGGGATTGTTTATGCTAAAGATACCACCAACTTCATCGCCAATAGAATAGGTACCTATGCAATTTACAAAGGTATACAGCATATGGTTGAAATGGGCATGACTGTTGAGGAAGTGGATTCAGTTGCCGGTCCTGCCACGGCCAGGCCAAAGAGCGCCGCCTTCAGGACCGCCGATCTGGTTGGCCTTGACACGCTGGCCCATGTAGGTACCAATTCCCACGATCTGTTGCCGGACGATGAAGAGCGGGAAGTTTTCAAATTGCCGGATTTCATGAAAAAGATGATTGATGCAGGTCAGCTTGGCAATAAGACCAAACAGGGCTTTTATAAAAAGGACATGGTCGAGGGTAAGAAGCAGATTTTTTACTACGATTATACCTCTGGAGATTACACGCCTCTGGCCAAGCCGAAGTTTGCCTCCGTGCAGATGGTCAAACAGGTCGACGATCCCGCGCAGAAAGTGAAAATGGTTGTTGGCGCTAAAGATAAAGGCGCTGAATTTGCCTGGAAAAGTATCCGTGATACCTTGATTTACACCGTTAATCGCATCCCGGAGATAGCTGACGACGTTGTGAATATTGATAATGCCATGCGCTGGGGATTCAATTGGGAGATCGGTCCGTTTGAAATGTTTGATGCCATTGGCGTACAGGCTTTCATCAAGCGTGCTGAAAAGGATGGCGTCAAGGTTCCGGAAAGCCTCAACGGGGTGGAGAGCTTTTATAGGTTCAATGAGAATGGCGGAAAAGAATACTTTGATCTCGCTAAAAGACAATATCAACCTGTTCCGGTAAAAGAGGGTCAGATTCAGCTGCAGATCCTCAAAAAAGCGGGCAGGGTTGTAGAGAAGAACGCCAACTGCTCGGTCATTGATCTGGGCGACGGTGTCTTCGGTTTCGAATTCCATTCCAAGATGAACTCCATCAGCGGCGATATTCTTGCCATGACACATAAGGCAGTCAAACGAGCTGAAGAAGAGGGTGTTGGGCTGGTCATCGGTAACCAGGGAACTAATTTCTCGGTCGGCGCCAACCTGATGGCGGTGGCGGTCGCTCTTGCCGAAGGTGCCTACGATGATATTGCTATGGCCGTTCGCGCCTTCCAGAAGGCGACGATGGCGGTAAAATACGCGAAGGTACCTGTCGTTTCCGCACCTTTTGGGATGACATTGGGCGGCGGGGCGGAGTTTTGTCTGCATTCCGATGCAGTTAATGCCTATGCTGAAACGTATATGGGCCTTGTCGAAATTGGTGTTGGTCTGCTCCCCGCCGGTGGCGGTACTAAAGAGATGAGTCTGCGGGCTATTGAGCTGGCACAAAAGAACAAAACCGATGTGCAGCCGTTTATCATCAAAAACTTTGAGCAGCTGGCCATGGCAAAAGTTTCCATGGGCGCGGCTGAATTGTATAAAATGGACTATATGCGGCACGGCGACGCGATCACCATGGATATCGATAAGCTGATCGGCGATGCCAAGCAGAAGGTTCTGGCTCTGGCTGTCAATTACAGGCCAAAGCGTCCGGCTGAAAACATTCCTGCTCCCGGCCGCAACATTGCCGCAGCCATTAAGAGCCAGTTGTGGAACATGCAGATGGGTAAATTCATAACCGAATATGAGGCGGAAATGGGAACCATCATTGCCCAGGTTATGTGTGGCGGCGATGTGAATCCCGGAACCCTTATCACAGAGGAATATCTGCTGCAGCTCGAAAGAGAAAGCTTCTTGAAACTCTGTGGCAACAAGAAGACCGCTGAGCGCATCCAGCATATGCTGAAGACCGGTAAGCCGCTGCGGAACTAACCCGGAATTTCTTGAAACAAGAAAATCATCTCTACGTCTCAAAAGGAAAAACGACATGAAAAAAGCATATATACTGGCGAGTTACAGGACTCCTGGCTGCCGGGCAAATAAAGGAAAATTCAAAGACATGCGGCCGGATGATCTGGCGGCTCTGGCAATAAAAGGATTGATGGAGCGTACCGGGATCGACCCTGCAACAGTAAATGATGTCTACCTCGGCTGCGCTTTTCCCGAAGCCGAACAAGGCATGAATATAGGGCGGATAGCCGCTATGAAGGCCGGGTTGCCGGTAGAGGTTCCAGGCCAGACCGTCAATCGTTTCTGCTCTTCCGGGCTGCAGACAATTGCTATGGCTGCAGAACGTGTCATGTGTGGTTTTGCCGACTGTATTGTTGCAGGCGGTGTGGAATCGATGTCAAGTGTGCCGCTTGGTGGTTTGAAATACAGTGCCAATCCCGGTTTGATGGGAAATTGGCCGGAAGCCTATTCCTCGATGGGAATTACCGCTGAACTGGTCGCAGAGCGATACGGTATCGATCGTCAGGCTATGGATACATTTGCCGTAGCAAGTAATGCGAAAGCTGCAGCTGCCATAGAATCGGGAAGATTTGGTGATGAAATTATCCCGGTGGAAATCGAAAAAGATATGCTGGTTAATGGCAAGATCAAAAGAGTCAAGGAAATGGTCACCGTCGATGACGGCGTTCGTCCCGGGACAACTCTTGAGAGTCTGGCAAAAGTGCGGCCGGCTTTCAAAGTCGGCGGTCCGGTAACTGCCGGCAATTCTTCCCAGATGACTGACGGTGCAGCAGTTACCCTGGTGGTCTCTGAAGATTATCTTGAGAAGCTGGGCAAGAGCCCGATGGCTCGTTTTCTCGCCTTCTCAGCCAACGGCTGTGCCCCTGAAGTTATGGGAATCGGCCCGATTACCGCAATTCCTGCAGCGCTCAAATTGGCGGGAATCAAGCAGGAAGAGATTGACCTGATCGAACTGAACGAAGCTTTTGCCGCCCAGGCGCTGGCTGTAATTAAAACCCTCGGTCTCAATAAAGACATCATCAATGTTAATGGTGGCGCTATTGCTTTGGGACATCCTCTGGGATGTACCGGTGCCAAGCTGACTGCTACCCTGCTGCATGAGATGGGTCGGCGGAAGGCTCGATATGGGTTGGTTTCCATGTGTATTGGTGGAGGCATGGGGGCAGCCGGAGTTTTCGAAAAATTGTAAAATTGTCCAGCAGCAATCCATCTGTGCACGGTCGGGCAGGAGAACATAGTAGTGCTATAGTTCTCGCTGCCCGCCTGCACACATCTGAATCACTGCTGAACAATTTGGGCAGGCGTAGGATCAGGGTGGATCAAACAGGTTGGGTATAGTTCTCATTCAACTTGCATACATCTGGATTACTGCTGAACAATTTAAGCTGTACAGGATCCGGCGGGTTAACAAAGGTTTACTATATCGAGGCCTGCTTGCAGCATTTGAAGCACTGTTGAACAATTTGTGCTCCGTATATTGAAAAGAGCAATTTTAAGACATTGATGATTCTAAAATATAAAGGTGACAATATGGCTGAAAAAATTTTATCCGGCGGCGAGTATTTGATTGCGGAGACCCCTTGTGAGGATGTTTTTACTCCGGAAGATTTTACCGATGAACAACGACAGATGGGGGAGACTACCGAGCAGTTTATCGCCAACGAGATCGTTCCTCATATGGAAGAGATCGACAAGCAGAACTTTGGTCTCGTCATAGAAGGCATGAAAAAATGCGGTGAGCTGGGGCTTCTGATGATGGATACTCCGGAAGAATATGGCGGGCTCGAGCTGGATAAAGCTTCCACCATGCTGGTAAGTGAGAAAATTTCTTATGGTGGTTCTTTTTCAGTAGCTTATTCGGCACATTCAGGAATCGGAACACTGCCGCTTGTTTATTACGGAACAGCAGCGCAGAAAGAAAAATATCTCGAGAAGATTACTTCCGGCGAGTGGTGTGCAGCCTATTGTCTGACCGAGCCCGGTTCGGGCAGTGACGCCCTTGGCGCTCAGGCATCGGCAATTTTGTCTGAAGACGGCAAGCATTATATCCTGAACGGTACCAAACAGTTTATAACCAACGGTGGTTTTGCGGAGCTGTTTACTATCTTCGCCAAGATCGATAAAGAGCACTTCACTGCTTTCCTGGTGGAAAAGAGCTTTGAAGGACTGATTGTCGGAGCTGAAGAGAAAAAACTAGGCATCAAAGGATCTTCCACTACCCAGATTATTCTCGACAACTGCAAGGTTCCTGTTGAAAACCTGCTGGGAGAAAAGGGCAAAGGTCATAAAATTGCCTTTAACGTCCTCAATATCGGGCGTTTTAAGCTGGGAGCCGGTGTCTGTGGTGCTTCAAAAATGGCCTTGGTTGAAGGTATAAAATATGCCAACGAGCGTAAGCAGTTTAACACTCCGATCAGCCAATTCGGGGCAATTTCCCAGAAGATAGCCGATCTGACCGCATATATTTTTGCATCTGAATCCCTGGTATACCGGCTTGCCGGTCTGCTTGACAACAAGATTGCCACCATCGAGAAAGGTATCGACAACTACTACGATGAATACCTGAAAGGCATTGAAGAATATGCCTCGGAATGCGGAATCTCTAAAGTATTCTGCAGTGAAGTTCTAGCCAAGACAGTCGACGAGGTCTTGCAGATCCATGGTGGTTACGGCTTTGTCGCCGACTATCCGGCGGAACGTTTTTACCGTGACGAACGCATCAATCGTATCTTCGAGGGAACCAACGAAATCAACCGTCTGCTTATCCCCGGCATGATTCTGCGTAAGGCAATGAAGGGTGAGCTGCCCCTGCAGGCCGAGGCAATGAAGGCTTTCGAGACGCTGATGACTCCAAGCTTTGAGGAGCTCGATGAGTCAATTCCTTATGTAAAAGAAAAGGCTCTTATTAAAAATCTTAAAACATTGTTCCTGATTCTGGCCGGTACCGGTGTGCAGAAATTCATGGATAAACTGGCTAACGAGCAGGAAATCCTGATGACGGCAGCCGATATTGCCATCCAGATATTTGCTCTTGAAAGTGTAGTGCTTCGGGCCGAAAAAAGCTACGGCAAGGTGAGTGAAGGAAAGCAGGAAATGTTGAATGCAGCAGTCAAGATCTTTGCTTTCGAGGCTTCCGAGAATGCCGGCAGTGCAGCAAGAAAAGGAGCTTTTTTTATCGAGGAAGGTGATACCCTGACCATGATCCTTTCCGGAATCAGGCGTTTTGCCAAATATGACGCCACCGGTCTCCTGGCCGCTAAACGAACACTGGCCAAAGCAGCCTGTGAAACAGAAAAATACGTATTTTAAGTTTATAAAAAAAACCTGTGTCGGTTCATAAAGAGACGGACACAGGTTCCTTTCATTGTTTGCGTGGAGCTTCAGGAGCGATGGATTCAATAAAGCTTACCCAGCATACCATCAATACCCCGTATATGGTTGGACCAGTTCATTGCTATTCCGGTAGGTTAGCTGATGAACTGGTGCTTTTTGATACAGGCCCGCCTACACCCGAAGCAAAAAGATATCTTCAGGAACACATTGACCTGGACAACCTCAAACACATCATTATTACCCACTGTCATATCGATCATTATGGTCAGGCTCATTGGTTGCAGCAGAACAGCGATGCAGCACTTTATTTGCCATATCGTGATGGTCTGAAACTGCAGGAGAATGACCGGAGAATCGAGGAAATGTATCTCATGCTATCCGACTTAGGTTTCAATGAAACCTATTTAAAAGGATTGCGGGATATTTTTGACAGTGGTGTGCTGTTTCCTCCCTTTCCTCAAGAGTTCCTGATAGCCGAAAATGACATTCCCGGGCGATTGGGTATTAAGGTTTTATCCTGTCCCGGCCATTCCCAAAGTGATCTTGTCTACGTCGGGGAAGATTGGGCCGTAACCGGGGATACTCTCTTGAGAGGAGTATTTCAATCGCCGCTTCTCGATGTGGATCTTGAAACAGGTGGTCGCTTCAAAAATTATGAAGCTTACTGTTCGACGATTGTTAAACTTGCCGGTTTAAAAGGTAAAATGGTGCTGCCTTCCCACCGGCAGACTGTTAAAAATATCAATGCCACCCTGCTTTTTTATATTTCAAAACTGCTCATCAGGGCTGAACAGCTTTGCCCGCACAGGAATGAACAGAATTTAATGTTGTTGATAGATACACTTCTCGATGGACGGATGCAGGATATCTTTCATATTTTTCTCAAGGCCTCTGAAATAGTTTTTATGAAGGATTTTCTTGACCAGCCGGAGCTGCTTCGTCGATCACTTGAGGAAATTGATCTGTTTAATGATGTATCAGGATTGTTTAATTCTGCTGTACCTCATTAACTTTCCAGGAGAAAAACATTATGTCGGATCCTTTGTTTCGATCAATATTTATAGGCCCGGTTGAGCTGAAAAACCGTATTTTCATGCCGGCCATGCACCTGAATATGTGCAGAAACTATATGGTAACCGAGCAGTTGATCGAGTTTTACCGGGAAAGGGCGAAAGGCGGAGCAGGCCTGATCAGTGTGGGATATGCAACTGTCGATGAACTCTCCGGAACTCCGGCCAATATAGGCGCGCATCTGGATGAACACCTGCCGGGGCTTACCAGTCTCGCCAAGGCAATTCATGACGGAGGAGCGAAGGCTACCGTGCAGCTTAATCATGCCGGTCGATACAATTCATCTTTTTTTCTCGGAGGCAAAAAGCCGGTGGCGCCGTCACCGGTTCCTTGTCGTATGACCAGGGAAACTCCGGAAGAGCTGGGCGCACAGGAGATCCTTGCTACTATCCGTCGCTTTGGCCAGGCGGCCGAACGCGTGCAGAAGGCTGGGTTTGATCTGGTAGAAATCTTAGCTGGTACCGGCTACCTGATCAGTGAATTTCTCTCGCCGCTTACCAATAAACGCACTGATGAATACGGCGGCAGCCTTGAGAACCGGATGAGATTCGGCCTGGACGTTATCCGTGAAGTAAAAAGCCGACTCGGAAACGATTACCCCATACTCGTTCGTTTGAATGGCAATGATTTCATGGAAGGAGGAATCGGGCCGGAGGATTTGCTGAAATTCGGCGCCGCCCTTGAAAAAATCGGAGTCGATGCACTCTGCGTCAATGTCGGCTGGCATGAGGCGCAGGTTCCGCAGATTGTGACCAAAGTACCCAGAGGTGCTTTTGCCTATCTTGCCCGGGACATGAAAAAGAAG
>JBARUR010000187.1:0-19474 GCA_049645845.1 Desulforhopalus sp.
AACACTCAAATCGACACTCATGAATCAAAAGATCATCGCCGGTATCGGCAATGTCTATTCCGACGAGATTTTATTTCAGGAAAAGCTCCACCCGACAACAAAGATTACCGACCTTGACGATGAACAGTTCCGCCGGGTTTTCAAAACAATGCGACAGGTCCTTGCCCAGGTGATTGAGACGAGCATTGAGCCACAGGAAATGCCGGATTCACTCATGACTCATCACCGCAGGCGGGACATGAAATGTCCGTCCTGCAAAGGCGATATCGAAAAAATTAAGGTTGCTGGTCGAAGTGCCTACTTTTGTCCCTCGTGCCAGGCTAAATCCGGAAAGTAAAAAAATCCAGGAGCATTTACTGATGCTTCGTCATGAGTAATTACCGGTATTTGGCCATTATCTCAGGGAAACGGTTTTCTTCATAAATCTGAACCGAACGGAATAGGGAGAGTACTATGCTCTGGTATAAAAAATCTGCACAAGATGTACTTCACAAATTAGATTCCGAGAGACAGGGATTATCAGAAAATGAGGCAAAGCAACGTTTAAAGAGACATGGCCCCAATCGTATACAAAAGGGCAAAGAAATCAGCGCATTTGATGTATTTCTACATCAGTTTACCAGTCCGCTTATTTATGTTCTGCTTGGTGCTCTGCTGGTCACCCTTTCCATTCAGAGCTGGGCTGATGCAACTGTTATCGGCGCCGTGCTGGTCATCAATGCCGTTGTCGGTTTTATTCAAGAGTACCAGGCGGAGTCTGCAGTCCAGTCCCTGATGCAAATGATTACCCCAAAAACAATTGTCATTCGCGACGGCGGGGAAAAAGAGATCGATAGTGCCAATCTGGTGCCGGGCGACATCGTCAAATTGTCTCAGGGCCGGATGATTCCAGCCGATGTGCGTCTCCTGAAAGTACAATCCCTGCAGGTGAATGAATCGGCGCTGACCGGAGAATCGGAACCGGCAAACAAGATCAGCGATCCTCTGGCTGATGCACCTGATGATCTGACCACAGGCGATCAACAAAATATGGCTTTTATGGGGACAGCAGTCACTTCCGGTGATGCTTTAGCCATCGTGATAGCCACTGGTAAAGACACCAAAATCGGCGAAATAGCCGAAGAGGTACAAAAAGCCGGTCAGATCGAAACACCTCTGGAGAGGCGTATTCGCAATCTGACAAAATGGATTACTGTTGGTATTCTTCTGGTTGCCACCGTCTCCTCGACCATCGGCTGGCTTGCCGGTCGCGATCTGTTCGAGATGATTTTGCTGGGGGTGGCGCTGGCCGTTGCGGCTATACCTGCAGGTCTGCCCATTGTGGTTACCGTAGCCCTTGCTCTGGGAGTGAGGCGTATGGCACATCGTCATGCTGTTATCCGTAACCTGCCGGCTGTCGACACATTGGGCTCAACAACTGTGATCATTTCGGACAAGACGGGAACCATAACCCAGAACCAGATGACGGTACGACAGATCTTTTCGGACAGTGATCGATATGGGATGTCCGGCAAAGGAGTTTCTCTTAAAGGAGAGATCACGCGAAATGGCGAGCTCACTGAGCTGAAGGAGCACTCTTCCTTATGGTATACTCTTTTGGTGGGATGTCTTTGCAATGATGCCTATATCAGAAGAACTGACGGCAGCGATGAAAATGGCAAAAGTGAGGGAAATGAAGATGCATCTGAAAAGAAAAAGTCGCATCTGCAGATCGGCGGCGATCCCATGGAAATTGCCCTTCTCATTGCCGCAGGTAAGGCAGGATTGCACTTGGAAAAACTCCGCGAGCGTTATCCCCGTAAAGATACGATGCCGTTCAAAACCGAGCGCCGCTTCATGGCTACTTTTCATGAATCAGAAGATGAGGAAGAAAATCCTCTCGTTCTGGTAAAGGGGGCACCCGAAAAGATTCTGGAAATGTGCAGCTCAAGTCTGGAAGGAAAAAAAGGCGAACTGGATCGTGACCGGCTGGTAACAGAAAACGAAGCTCTGGCGGGCGAAGGCTTACGCGTGCTGGCAATGGCTATCGGACATGGAGATGATAGTGCTAGAGCAGTGAGGCAGGATGAAGCGAGAGATCTCATTTTTGTCGGCATGCAGGGAATGATGGATCCTCCTCGACCTTCGGCTGTAGAGGCAGTAGATAACTGTCATCGCTCTGGTATCCGGGTAGTTATGGTAACGGGAGATCATGCCCGTACGGCTTCGGCCATAGCACGGAAGACACATCTGGGGCAATCGGTTCTAAGCGAGCGAGGTAAACCGGCCCAGGAATCTGAGGAGGAAATCGACAAACGGCTTGAATCATATACCGGACAACAGATTAGCCGGATGGATGATGCTGAATTTGACAAGGTGCTGGAGACTGCTAATGTTTTTGCCCGGGTTGAACCCCTGCAGAAATTGCGGCTGGTTAATCGCCTAAAAGAAAATAACGAGATCGTTGCGGTTACAGGTGATGGTGTAAACGACGCCCCAGCCCTGAAAACCGCGCATATCGGCGCTGCCATGGGTGCGGGAACCGATGTTGCCAAAGATGCCAGCGACATGGTGATAACCGACAATAATTTCGCCAGCGTGTATGCGGCGGTGCGTGAAGGCCGGACGGCTTTTCGCAATATTCGCATGGCAACTTTCTTTCTGCTCAGCACGGGAGCGGCAGATATTTTAATTATTCTCTCAGCGCTTGTGGCCGGTTGGCCTCTCCCCCTGTTGCCGGCCCAGATCCTCTGGTGTAATGTGGTAACAAACGGCATCGCCGATGTCGCCCTGGCCTTTGAGCCCGGAGAGCAGGCTTTATACGACCGCAGTCCACGTCCACCCCAGGAAGGCGTGCTCAACCGCGTGCTTCTGGAGCGTCTGGTTCTGGTGGGAATATGGCTTTCCATTGGTACCCTGGCGATGTTCTGGTGGAAATCGGGCGGTTCAGAGGGAAATCTGGATGTGGCGAGGACCGCCGCACTTACGACCCTGGTGCTGTTCCAGAAGGTTCATGTCTTCAATTGTCGCAGTGAGTCGGTTTCGATCTTTAAAAAGAGCCTGCTTAAAAACAAGGTTCTTTTTATCGGCGTACTCACTTCTCTGGGAATTCATATAGCAGCATTATATATGCCATGGACACAGGAATTGTTGCGATTTACTCCTCTGGATGGGCTCACCTGGGCCGTGGCCATTGGCATAGCGCTGACTGCTATAATTGTCAATGAGCTGCACAAGCATTTCCGCACACCTGAGCAATAAGCTGCGGTCACTAGTCGGCGCTCGGAGGAAAACATTCATTTTTTTGATAGCAGAACGAAATCTGCAATTTAATCAATTAGTTTGAACTTAATTTGTAGTTTGGGGTCGGGCCACGATAACGTGTTGATATTATATAGTGTTGACGGGTTACATGATACGTAAGCAATTGATATTACTGGATACCATTATTCATTTTTAGTCCAAAACGGGCAGTACTGGAGATTAGTTACACGTCCAGCAGGCCGGGTTTGCCCGCCATGCCGGGCAAACAAAAAAAGAGGCCTGATTCAAATGATCAGGCCTCTTTAGTCAGCTAGTTTTTATAACCGGGATAATCGAACGAATGACAACCGACACAAAGTGATTCTCTCTCTTGATGCTCTCCATGACATTCCATACACGGTACATCTTTACCATAATGCATGTTGTTATGGGGGTTTTGCCATTTTTCCTCTTCAGGGCGGGATGTCGCTTGAATCAATTCGTCTGCATCATGGCAATTATAGCAAACAAAGTCAGGTGGGAAAGCAGTCGGTTTGGCATTTTCATGACATGAATCGCACGAGCCGCCATCATAAAGGTCAGCGTGATAGCTCCGACCTTGTTTATCTTCGAATTGCTGTAGAGTTTCTCCGGCAAAGCTTGTACCTACAGCAAACAGCGCAGCAACTGCTATAATAAGTACTTTCAATAGTGGTTTCATGACCTCTCCTTGTTTAATACAATTATGATTTCATCATCGTACGGGCGGCAGTCATGCCCATAACCATGCAGTCAGGGATTGAACAACTACCCAATCGACTTACGCCATGCATGCCTCCGGTCACCTCTCCACCGGCATAGAGGCCAGGTATCGGTTGCCAACTATTAGAATCAATAACACGTGCATGTATATCAATTTGGGCACCACCTTGGCAATAATGGACCTTAGGCCAGTTCCTAACTACTACAAATGGTGCATGGATGTATTTGCCTTCAGCTTTGCCCATTGGCTTTCCAAATTGTTCATCAACTCCTGACTTAACGTAATTGTTATACTCTTCAATCTGTTTTTTAAGTGGTTCAAGTGGAACCTTGAAATGTGCTGCAAGATCTTCGATATTGTCAAATTTCCATCCTACGCCGTATTTGAGTACTTTTTTCATGGTAGGATGCTCTTTAGCATGTTCATAACTTGTGATAGTTATTGGTGGAAGGGGTGAACCATCATCGTTACGGAGAGCAAGTTGTGCATCAGAGCGTGTCTTCCTGTCGGCAATTTCATTCATAAACCTTTTGCCTGTTTTAACAGAGACTGAAATGGAATGAGCAAAATTGTAAATTGAGTAGTTTGAAACATAGCCAAAACCATCCTCATCCGGTGAAGCCCATGGCCCGGTCTGTATATATGCCATATGAACAGGAACTGCACCGATACGGAACAACTCAAGTAGAGCTTCTCCTGTTGCGCTGGGGGGATTGGTGGAGGGGACTTCTTCGGTAAGGGTCGGATCTTGAGCACTCCGAAGTCCAACGTTTCTGGCGAAACCACCTGTCGCTATCAAAACACCTCGTTTTGAACGGACATTTACCGGAGTACCCTCAACATTACGTCCAAAATAATGCCCCATCCACATCTTTGCCCCGATAACTGTTCTTTTGTCATCAAAAATAAGGCTGTCGAATTTGGCCCTGGTAACGAGTTTTATGCCAAGCTTTCTACACTGGTCTACGAGTGGCCGAATTATACCAGCTCCACATGCCTCTATCGTCTGGTATGTACGAGGTACTGAGTGCCCACCAAGTTGCTGTAGATACGGCACATATTCACTTCCTGCCTCAAGTGTCATCTGAAGCGCTTCATTGGCGTGCTGGGCAACATGGAGCAAGAGGTTCTCATAGGCTAGACCGCGCCCAGCTAACACCTGGTCAGCTGTCATTTTTTCAGGTGAATCTTCAATTCCATTTTCCCTTTGCAATGGTGAATCCGGAACAGCAAATAAACCTCCGTTATATGTGGAGTTACCACCAAAATATGGCATCATGTCATAAACAACGATGTCCTTGGCGCCTAACTTCTTGGCTTCAATCGCAGCTGCAAGACCTGTAAAACCAGAGCCGATAATTATCATTTCGTGCTCTTCTCCCCACTTCACTTCATTCTCCTTAGCCATAGCATTCAACGCAGGAACAGCCAGTGCTGCCACACTGGCCACACCCATGCTAACGAGAAACTTACGACGGTCTGTCTGATAGTCCTTCTTGTTTTCCATAATTATAGCTCCCTAAGGTTGGTCTTTTTCTGTCCACGACACAATATTCTGAATTATCTGTTGAAAACTGCCTACTCGGAGTGCTCACTTAAATAATGGCATGCGTCATCGTGTAACTTTTCATAATCGTCCAAATAACCATTCTGCGGAATCAGAAAAAGATTTTGATACTGCTATTGACAGCTTCCTCAAGCAGGAGAAGCTAGTGAAACCATCAAGGAATAAGAACTGTTGAAATATTGCTTACAAAGCCTAACACATATAAACCTGCTGTTCAAGTTAGCGGCTCTGTGATGGTGATAGATGAATAGGATTTTCTAGACCCTACAATGAGCACAAACTTGAATGGATTTTCTTGCAGGGCCTTTTGTATGTTTTTTGTATAAATACACAATCAAGACTCGAACACGGAACAATGTTATCCAGGAGATGAAATATGGGGATCGGTTACTGAAACTTTATGTAAATATCATAACCGAGCACTTGAGACAACCCAAGTAATAGAAGAATTGATCAAGATGGTCAAAGACTTCCAGGCTGCTGTGATCAAGTACACCAAGGGCATTACAACGAAGATCAACTTGAGAAACTCTGTATAAAACTCACTTCTTTTTGTCGATATACCCATGGGCTATGGCCTTGAATTCGCCTTCCAGGGCCATGAAAGCGGCAACTACCTCAGGATCGAAATGTGTGCCGCTTCCTTCTCGTATGATAGTTGCAGCGTTTTCATGACTCATGGCCTTTTTGTAGACACGTTCCGAAGTAAGGGCATCGTAGACGTCGGCCAATGCCATAAGCCTGCCACTCGAAGGAATCTCTTCTGCTTTGAGTCCATTGGGGTAGCCTGTTCCATCCCATTTTTCGTGATGGGTGAGAGCAATCTCTCGAGCCATCCTTAAGAAAGAGGTATCGTCATCAATGCCTGATACAAATTCGGCTTTTGCCAGCGCTTCTGCGCCATAAACAGTGTGCTTCTTCATTTCTTCGAATTCAGACTGGGTCAACTTGCCCGGTTTGAGAAGGATGGAATCGGGCACGCCCACTTTGCCGATATCATGAAGCGGTGCAGATTTGACCAGCAAGTCAATCTCTTTCGGCTCAAACCGGAATGCCTTTTTCTTTTGCCGCGCTAGATATTGCGCCAGGGCTTGAAGGTAGCGCTGCGTTCGAAGGATATGAAAACCGGTGTCGGAATCACGTGTTTCCGCCAGTGATGCCAATCCCCACATTGCACAATCCCTGGCAACGGTCAATTCCCGCTCGCGTTGAATTTCCAGTATCTCTTCACTGCGAAAACGGACTAATGCCAGTAGAGCAAAGGCGGTAACAAACACAACCATGGAGGAAGCAGGAGAAATAAATAGTCTATAAGACTCGAAGGCAATCGCCGAACCTAAAGGGATAACGAGAAGGAATCCAAAAAATACTCCCCCTATAGCCAGGGTGGAAAACCGAATGATCCCTGCCAATGCCAACAGAATGGCAATGAAAATCCCCATTCCCTTCGCACCCTCGGCCCAGTCCGGCATGGCAATGAAGTCTTGAGCTAAAATGCCTCCAGCCACCGATGCATGCAACTCTACTCCGGGAAAGCGCCGGTCAAAGGGGGTGGGATAATTATCCATTAATCCTTCGGCGGAAGCGCCAAGGAACACAACTTTCCCCTTAAACATCTCGGGAGGGACCTTGCCGCCCAGTACTGCTTCCGCTGAAATTGTTGTGTAAGTCCGAGCGGGACCACGATATCGAACAACTATATTCCCCTGTCTATCTACAGGAATGGTGGTATTGCCCATCTGCAGGGATAGAATACCCCCTGGCCCGGACTCCACAATAACTGCCTCACTCTTCATCGATCTCATGCCGGCTAACATACCAAGGGAAGGATAAAAAGTATCATTATATTGGATGAGTAAAGGGGCCCGTCTGATTACACCGTCCTGATCTAAATGGACGTTGACAAATCCCAAGCCATTCGCTGCGCCTATCAGCTGGGGGAGAACCCTTACCAGACCGTCGGCGACAGGAACAGGGATAATTCCGCCGCCCTTTCGAGTAACCTGGATAGTTCGGATGCTCGGATATGGCAGCTGCACATCCATCACGGCACCAGGCCCGAAACGAAACATTATCCCGAGAGAAAAAGGGCCACTGGTCAGAGTGCGGGCAAGGCTCCAGTCGTGATCTATCATTTCCCGGGGTAAATTTTCGAGGTCGAGCTGTATACCGAATCCGGTTTGGAGTTCTTCTTTCAACACTTGCAGTGAGGTACGGTCCGGTTCGGCAAAGAGGATGTCAATGCCGACGAAGTCTGGTTTTCCGTTTTGGATAACGTCCAGCAACTGAGCGACAACATCCCTAGACCACGGCCATTGTCCGTAGCGAGCCAGACTCGCCTCGTCCACATCCACTATAATTACTTTGGGATTGCCATGCTTTTCGCCGAGATTGCGGAGCATGTAATCGTAGGTGATTCGATCAAGCTGGCTCAGTGGTTCCAGATCGAGGACAACCAGCACCGTTGCAAGAATGGCCATAACCACTCCTGCAATCAGGACTGTTGTATTTGTATTGCCGGAGGAACGCATACAGATCTATCGGATAATGACCTCGACCCGACGGTTACGCGGTTCATATAATCTGTCCGTTAGCACCAGAGGATCACCCTCGCCATGAGAAGTGGTAGTGATGATGGCTGGATCGATTCCGCGTTTTTCTAATAACCCCTGGATATACTTCGCCCTGCGCAATGACAATGGATAGTTGTACTTTGAATTGCCTGAACGATCTGTATGTCCGCTGATTCTGATATCCATGGATTTATTGCTTAGAGCAGTTTCCACCACCTGATCAAGCAATACTTCAGAGTCCGGTTTTAACTCGCTGGAGTCGAACTTAAAAGAAAGAATGAATTTAATGGGTTCCGAGGGTTCAATAGCCATGACTTTACCAAAAAGGGAGTGTATCTCCGCTTTGTCCATGGTTCGGGCTCTGTCCGGAGCTTTTGTTTTACTGCTGACGACAGTGGATTGTCTTGCCTCGCTGAGAGTCTGGGTTCCCTGGCGATTGGTAACACTGATAGCACCCACTTTACCACCAGGGTCGGGCAATAGAACAAATGTGCTTCTCTGGGTACTGCATCCTGATACAAAAAAGCAGAGCAAAAAGAGAGACAAAAGGTACAGCGTAGAATTTTTCACTTGTTAATTTCCAATCTTAATTAAAAAATGGGTACCGCGGACTGCAACCATACCCACTGGAGTTTCTATCTTGACCGATTCCGGGGCAAGCTTGCCGATGCTGCCGGAGAGATAAGAAAAGGTACCCTTGAAAAATTTAACCATCATGGCAAATTGACTAGCTTCCGGCTGAAAGAGAAAATCAGCCAGGACCATTTCGCTCAATGGTCCCATGGAAATGATAGTGTCGTCCTGCAGGATAATGCCCACTGCGCCATCGCCGCCGGTCTTCAAGACATCATCGACCAAAAGACGAGCACCTGCCTGAGCAGGAAGCTGCTTTTCACCCCTCGATATCCATGCTTGTCCCTCGACATTCTTGATGCTTCCAATGCTTGATGCCAACACTGGAGTGCCTATCAGCATAAGCATGAAAATTAGTACTATATTGATTGATTTCATAAGTCCTCGGTTAATCCAACATGACGGTTTTATTCCCAGTTCTCTTTGATTGTCTCATGCAAGGACGCGTAAAGCAAAATAATAATTCAACACCACGCGATGGGAGTTTGTTACGGTTTAGTGGTTGAAGGGTATCTTAAAAAAACATTTAAGGTTACTTTTAAAAACCTCAAATATTTGCTGTAAGTTGAAACACAGGCTGGGGCTCGAATACAGGTATGGTATTACTATTTAGAAAATATATTTTCTCCACGCAACCTAGAATCCGAGCCAGCGAGTATTTGTACAAAGTTATTTCGAGGGAGATAGGTACATGAAAGAATTACTGAATCACATACTGCAGGAAATGGAAACTTTCCTTGCAAATTGGACAGTATATATGGAAGAAGCCGGGTATCTCGAGCACACCACGGCCAAAAAAGAGGACTGTATCGTTAGTCTTCGCGGGCTCCTTGAGCCGGTTCTGGCTTTGCTTGAAAAAAATTCGTCGTCACTGCGCTTTTCTTCAATTTTACAGGACAGCAGGGAGTTGGCATCTTTTCTCGTACAAACCGGCAGGCGACATCAGGCTCGCGGTATACAAGCAGAGATGTTTTTTGGATGTTTCAAGACATTATTGCATGCCGTTGAAGACATAGTTCTTCAGGCTGATTTTAAGGATGTCGAAAAACTCCAGAGCTATATAGAATTTCGAAAGGTTGTAGATGCAATCGAGACGATCACCATAGCCGAATGGGATAACCCGACGCATGACGCCAAGCTTGATACTCTGGCAGCAAAGAACCGCGATCTGACCTTAGAGAAAAATAAGTATGAGAATATTTTTGAGGCAACCTCTGATCTGGTTCTGGTTATCAACGATGCCGGGACGATCCTCGAGATGAATGGAGTTGCCAGGGAATATTTTGGTGCCGAATGCCTGGGCGAGACTGTCTTACGATATATTGAACATCGGGATTATGATTTGGAAATGTTCCTGGAGAGGTATCCGCATAGCCGCAGCCACGAGATACGATTGGAAAAGAGTAAAGCAAGCTACTCGATGGTCATTGTACCTTTGAAAAAGGTATCTCTTGCATCTGCCGGATATATAATCATTCTCAGCGATATAACAGCCATTGTCGACCACAGAACACAGCTTGAGCAGCTTGTATTGGAACGGACGGAAGCTTTGCGACAATCGGAGCAGCTTTTCAAGTCACTTTTCTCTTCCGCCGGTGAGGGAATCCTGCTGGTGGATACATCCATGAATATTGTTCAGGCAAATGAGAAGGCTGCCAATATGCTCGGTATGAGTAGTTCCGGACTCGAAAATACCAGCTGTGTTAAAATCATACATCCGGACAGTATAGATAGCTTTCTCCAATCAGCATCGATCGAGGAAGGAAATGTATGGCATGGAGAGGTCAACTGCATTTCCGCAATTGAAGGCGCTTTTCCTGCCAGCATCACGGTAAATAAGTTTCTTCTTGGCGGAGACGTTTTTCTTCATATTATCGTTTGCAATATTACCGGGCAGAAAGCTATGGAAAGACATCTGCGTGAAGAGAAAACAAAGGCTGAAGAGATGAATGTCACCCTGAAATATGTAATGAAAGCAATAGATCGGGACAAAGAGGAGTTTGAGCTTTCCATCACCCAAAAAATTACCACCAGCATAATCCCATCTCTGCAGAAACTGGCAGCTGAAGAGAACCATGAAATTCGCGAAATGTATATGAAGATACTTCGTGATCAGCTGGCGGGGTTGACCAGATCTTCCAATTCGATACGCAATGAGGACATCATACGGCTGACGAAATCAGAGGTACAGATTTGCCAGATGATTCAGTCCGGCTCCGCCTCCAAGGATATTGCCGATGCCATGTCGATCTCCCTGGAAACCGTTCAGACTCACCGTAAGAATATCAGGAAAAAACTTGGGCTGAGCGGAAAGGATGTAAATCTATATTCGTATTTGAACAAGTAACTCGCAATTTTCACCAAAGGCCAACCGATCTTACAGTATCTCTTTCGTCGTTGAAGCAATGAACATAGGTAACTATAGTTCATTGCTTCAACTTCCCGGATATACAGCAACCTCGACGAGTGAGAAATCGAGGCTGAGACGTATTAATTTCCTAAGGAACCGTTATTCCTTTTTGGTGACCGAATCAATACAGACCGCCGATATTCGCTGCGGCATGTACTGTCTCTTTGAAAAAGGCAGCTCGTCCCAAAAGTTCTCCGATGAGGATGATCACCGGCAACCATTGTGGAATATCCTTTATTCGCCAGAGGAAGATCAACGGCAGAACCAAACCTATAACAATTCGCCCCCAATACAATGGTGAAGAGATCCATGCCCAAGCCGTTTGTACTGTGACGGTGTCTCCCGAAAGCCAGATACAGGGCACTATCAGGTAGACAACCAATGCAACTATGAGGCTGACAGTCAATATCCTAAAGAGCCAGTGTCTTTTCTCCGAAGGAGTGAACCAGGCTGAAAAGCTGGTGCCCAGGAGAAGAGCTGTGAGCAGAAAAAAGACCAGGGGCAAGGCGTTATTTAATGCCGGATAACCGGGAGGTGCGTAGGTCATCCCCATGAACAACAGGGTGAGTAAGCCAACCAGAGCCGTCAGGACAACCACCGGACTGCTGCTTTTTTCTTTTTCCGTGAAGAAGCCGACAAGAGCGAGACAGAGGAAAATAGAAATACCAAGCAGCTCCCAGGAAAGCCAAGCCTTGCTCAGATGTTTCAGAGTCGTGTAGGCCTCCAGGGGGTGTCCAAGGTGAAAAAAGGAGGCGATCATCCCGGTGATGAGAAAAGCAAGGACGATACCCCATTGCCTGCGGTCTCCGTCGACGGGACCATCAGTGGCCCATTTTCTGCCTGCGTTCATTATAACCAGGCCAATTGCTGTCTGACTGAGGACGCTGAACAGCACCAGCGGCATTTCTAAAGCACTCATATGTCTTCCCTCCCTATGACTTTTGGCAGCCGAGGTAATACGAATCGCACCGATGGGTTGAGTTTAGGTTGTTTGGGAAATCCTGGCGGATATTGAATTGCATCCGGTCTATCAAACGTTGCCAGATCGACTATTTGAAGAGCATCCACAGGACAGCTCTGGACGCACTGAGGTTTAAGTCCTGCATCGATCCGCTGCCAACAGAAGCTGCACTTCTCAGCTTTTTTCTGCACTGGGTTGTACCGAGGTGCACCATAAGGACAGGAGCGGATACAGTTACCGCAGCCAATGCATTTTTCCTGCTCATGTACCACCACACCATCTTCCCTTTTATAGTACGCCTTTACAGGGCAGACATTCAGACAAGTTGGGTTTTCACAATGGTTACAAGCAAGTGAGTAGAAAGCCCGTTCGTGATATGGGTAAATCTCCTCGCTTACGGGATAGACCTGTCGCCAGATAACTGTCTCAGGCTGATGGTACTGGTTCTTGCACGCCATGGCACAGGTAAAACAGCCGATACATCTCTCCGTATCGATAAAAAATCCATATTGTTTCTTCATGGGGTTCCTCCTCAAACTTTGGCTACATCGGCGAATTGGTCATGGATGGCAACGCCGGGTTGACCGGTTTTATATGCCCCCATATCTGACGAGGTGTCATCGACTACATTCTGCACGTTATAGGGGTTGTTTTTGAACCATGCCTCGTACATGAGTATGGAATCGGCCGGTACTACGGTGCTCAGCTTCAAGGTACTGGTCACTTCGCCGATGGCATTGAAGACACGAACTGTATCACCATCTTTGATGTTCTTTTCAGCCGCCAGTTCGGGATGAACATATACAAACGGCTTAGGGTTGAACTCCTCGGTCCAGTCAAGATTAATAAACTGCGAGTGAAGACCGAACTTGGTATGCGGGGTGAGGAGTCTGTATTTGTCAGTTTTTTCACGGGGAGCTACATATTCTGGTAATGCTTTATGTCCCCATTCAGCAGCTAATTCCGATTTGAATTCATATTTTCCGGAAGGGGTGCCGAATTTGAGGTCGTGCCAGGCAGCTGGATGCATTTTAGCTTTTGCCGGTCCGTTTTTAAGGTCTTCCCAGGATTTTATCTCAAATAGATCGTAAATGCCTTGATTGAATTCCTTGATCATCCATTCCTTGCTGTCAATCTCCGTCGGGAAGGTGCAGGAGCCCGGTTTGAGTTCATTCATTTTCTTTGAAAGGGTTGCAGCGATCTGGATGTCAGATTTGGTCTCATACATGGGCTGGATTGCCCTTTCATTAATGGAAAGCCAGTAATGCCAATAGGATGCATTGATAGTCCACTCTTCGAAGAGTGTTGTAACCGGCAAGACAATGTCCGACATATTTACAGTTTCGTTAAAGAACTGGTCGACGGTCACTACCATTTCGAGTTTGTCGAAGGCTTTGACCATCTTGTTGCGGTCGAAGTCCTGACTGAAAGGATTCTTGCAGGCTACCCAAAGCATACGTATTGGTGGATCATCCGTATCGAGAATGACCTGGGCGGTTTTATTGATATTGACGAGTCGGTCCGAGTAGGATACCGCTGAGGCTTCATTATCACTTTTAAAGTGGAAATCCCCTTTGACTTCGGCCTTGCCAGGTACTCCTGTGGCCCCCTCAGGTTGTTTTTGCAGCAGGGCGTGATAATTGAACCCCCAGGTTCGCAGGTGCCCGTAGCGGGCTCCACCGCCTATCTTGCCGACGTTCCCGGTCATGGCTACCAGAGCGTCAATTGCCCGTACCGATGCTCCGCCATTGACATGGCGCTGCAAACCGTAGCCAAGCCATATTGTTGCCGGTTTGGCTCCGGCAAATTCTTCGGCAAGTTCGACGATATTCTGCGCCGGAACACCAGACTCTTCGGCTGCCCATTCAACGGTAATCTTTTCTCTGAGATAGGCGGCGAACTCTTCAAAACCGATAGAATTTGCCATGACCCAATCCCGGTCATAGAGCTTATTATCGAGGATGTGACGAGCCATACCCAGTGCCAGTGCCCCATCCGTGGATGTCTTTATCTGCCAGTACTCATCGGCTTTAGCAGCCATTTGAGTCATGATAGGGTCGATGACCACGATTTTGGCGCCGCGCCGCTGTGCTTCGTAAACGTATTTGACTGAATGAACCGAGTTCCACGCAGCATTGCCTCCCCAAAGAATCACGTAGCGGGCATGAACCATATCTTCCGGGTCGTTGCACCACATGTCGCCCATATCAAAATTCTGCGCGTCGATACCTGCCGGCCAGCATGGAGTTCCTGTCAACCTAGTGGTATGCCCCAGCGAACTCATCATACCTTCAACACCGTAATTGGTGATGCCGAAGTTTCCAGAATATTTGGAAAGTGCTAGGCCCAGAAGATTTCCGTCCTTGTCCTGCATCTCCAAAAGTTTTTTAGCAATACGGTCCATGGCTTCATCCCAGCTTACCCGCTTCCAGTTGCCGGTTCCTCGGCCCTGCTGGATCATCGGATATTTGATGCGGTCGGGGCTGTAAGGGCGACGAGTGTAACCATAGCCCTTCACGCATAATCCACCTCTGGTGAAGGTTGATTCTGTTGCGCCTTCGATGAACTGTACCACTCCATCTTTAACATAAGTCTTGATGGAACAGGTATCGTAGCAGTTTCGTGGACAGGCATTGCGAAAGATTTCATAGTCGCCTGTATAGACGATCTCTCCGGCCTCAGAGCGCATCGGCCTGAGCAGGCCGCATGGCAGATTGGCCAGAACTCCGGCTGCCAGAAGGCCCTTCATAAATTTCCTTCTGGTCAGGGGGCATATCCCGGACTGCATTTCAGGTCTGTTTTGGGTCGTGTTCATACAATTTCCTCTCTTGCTGATTGATCCTTACGTCGATTAGCCTGCTCGTGCAGCCAATCGGACAAACACATCACCACATGATTTATAGCTGGATGACTGGATGGGGCTGTGAATACCCGCTCAATAAATAGTGGGATCCAAGTTTCCATATGCTTCATAAAACGCGCATGAAGTTCCTGTATTTCTGCATGATCTAACTGCTTGACGACGAAGTTCATTGCCAGAGCAGCATCCAGTTCCAGGCTGATATGATCATCAGGAAGGCGGTTTTTCCACGGAGATTCAAGCCCAAGTGCACCGTACATCTGCCGCACGTCCAGCATTGTCTTGCCCATAACCAGCCGTTGGGCATCCAGGTAAATGGAGGAAAACGGAGGTGCCTCGAGGGTAGCGGGACCGACAAAAAGTCGATTAAATGCAAACTCAACTTCCTGCCAGTCTTCAACCACAGGTGGAGTTATCCCGACTGCTTCACTCAGCTCCATGAAAGAACGTTCAAGTTTGCTCGCATCATCGGCCAGAAAAAAATCTCGTATTGCTTCAACAGTTTTCATAACAACCTGCGGTTTATGTATGGCAAAAGGCCAGTCTTTCGTAACTTCATGGTTTCATAGATATCTACAGGAATAAGTAACGAACGACAAGGTTACGAAATGATTAATTAATGGGTATTCAAACATACCCAATACAGGCGAGGCAAGTAGGAAGAGAGCCCAAAGGCTTATTTCCACCAGGAGGATTTGCTAGCTGTTTGTGGTCGTTCTCTTGATGACCGAAAAGCCTGTAGAAATGCGGGTTAGGAACGAAAAGGAAATATATGTATTTTAGCTTTTTCTGATTAGTGAGAGAAATAGTTACACTTGAATACCTGGTAAAAACTCTGATTGGCGTAGAAATAACGGCTACAATGGTTAAATTGAGCATATCGGTTGTTGCGAGGAGATATGATTGGCTCACGTTAAAGTGCTTGGCACTTGAAGATCAAATTCGATAACTTCATTGTGTATTTCGAGGTGAAAAGATTATTCCAAAGGAAAGCCATGGAAAAATTATTAGGAATAGCATGGTATTTTGCTGCATTGTTCATAGTCGTTTCTACACTGCTGCCAATTATACGATCGGATGAATGGTGGATTCGATGGTTTGATTTTCCTCGATTTCAGCTTTTGGTACTCGGCATCATCCTGATTGGTCTGCGGTTACTGTGGGGATCGGGAATAAGCGGACTCCATGCGGTCACAATTGCTGCTCTCGTTGCAGCTATCGGCTACCAGGGTTATAGAATATTTCCATATACCCAGTTGGCCGCCAAGCAGGTAAAGCAAGCAGTCGAAAAAGGAAATGGAAACGCTATCCGGATAGTCACGGCCAATGTGCTGATGGATAATCGAATGGCACAAAAATACCTGACAGTATTAGATGAAATCGACCCGGATATCATCCTCACCACGGAAGCAGATCAATGGTGGTCGGATCAACTCGAGGCACTGGACAGTTCCTACCCTAACCATATTAAATACCCGCTGGATAATACTTATGGCATGATTCTGCATTCAAAGTTTCCTCTGCTCAATCCTTCGGTGGAATTTCTGATCGAACCCAAGGTTCCTTCCATCCACAGCGACATTCGACTGCCGGATGGTCAGTTATTTCATTTAGTCGGACTGCATCCCCGACCACCCCGGCCGGATGAAGATACCACCGCAAGAGATGCTGAGCTGATCATTATAGCGGAGCACTCCAAAAAGTTAAACCTGCCGGTTATGGTTCTCGGCGACCTCAATGATGTGGCGTGGTCCTATACTACGACTCTCTTTCAAAAAATCAGCAGCATGCTCGATCCCAGGATCGGAAGGGGTATGTACAACACATTCAATGCCAAGTACTTTTTTATTCGTTTCCCTTTAGACCATATCTTCCATTCTTCGCATTTCAAATATATCAATATGCGGAGACTACCGTCTATCGGTTCCGATCATTTCCCTTTTTATGTTGCGCTGAGTTTGGAAGCAGAAAAAGATTCTTCCCCGGAAGAGCCTGCGGAACCGAGCCCGGAGGAGAAAGAAGACGCTGACGATATTCGCAATAAACCGGTTGAATAAAAGGCGGAATCAGTTCATTACGATGGCGATGTCCACCCTAACCCGCGTTTCTCATCAGTTCAGGCGGCGTCAGCTTCAAAGTTTTTGGTAGTGAACCATAGTAGGTTATGTTCACTGGCAAAATACTGACGAAGATGGCGCCGCATGGACTGACCTTTGGTGAACATTGTGTTGATTAAAAAACAATTGAAACAATGCGAACCTATTGGAAAAACATATATACACTGAAAATCAACCCAATGTTCATGAGAGATGCGGATGAAAAGCATCGTTGACCCGAAAAGAATAATCGGATAGATGTCTTTGAATCGGTTTATTTTGTTTACGACGCATCAAAAGTATTAATTTTGGGAGGAAGAAAAGGATGAAAAAGCTCTTAACAGCTGTATTGCTGTTCACCTCTATCAGTTTGCAGGGAGTTGTCGGTTTTACGGCAGATACCACCACTATTTCGGTGAGCCAGTTTGTTGAACATCCCGCTTTGGATGCTGTATTGAAGGGCTTTCAGGACTATTTGAAAGAAAAAGGAATTGATGCAGAATACAATATTCACAACGCCCAGGCCAATATGGGAACAGCCGCCCAGATTGCTCAGCAGATGGTTGGGGAAAAGGCTGATTTACTCGTTGCCATCGCCACACCTTCTGCCCAGACCTGTGTCCAGGCCTTAAGCAAAGCGCCAGCTGAATTAAAACGTCCATTCCTGTTCACAGCGGTGACCGATCCCGTTGCCGCCGGACTGGTGAAAGATCTGCAACAACCCGATCCCGGTATAACGGGTGTATCCGATCTTCTGCCCATTGAAGAACATATCCGGATGGTTCTGTCGTATAATCCTGATATTAAAAAGCTTGGACTGCTCTACAATGCAGGAGAGGCCAATTCAAAAGCGACCATTGCCGCGATTAAGGCTTTAAGCAACAAGCTTGGTTTTGAGACTGTCGAGGCAACTGCCTCAAAGACTGCAGATGTATACCAGGCGGCAAAAAGCCTGGTTGGCAGGGCCGATGCGATCTTCATCCCTACAGATAATACTATAATCTCCGCTTTGGAATCGGTCATTAAGGTGGGCGTACAAAACAAACTGCCTGTTTTTGCCGCAGACGTGGATTCAGTTAAAAGAGGCGCTGTAGCGGCTATGGGCTTTGACTATTACAAACATGGTTATCAGACCGGAGCTCTTGCTGAGAGAATACTTAACGGTGAAAAACCTGAAACAATTCCTGTCGAGTTTCAGAAAGATTTGCAATTACATATCAATGCCAATTATTCCAAACAGATGGGTATCACTCCTCCAGAAGCATTGCTGAGCAGGGCAACTAAGATTTACCAGTAAGATCCGGAATTACTATGACATTATATGCGGCACTCGGTGCCATAGAGCAGGGATTTGTCTATGGCATCATGGTTATTGGTGTTTATCTCACTTTTCGAATCCTTGATTTTCCCGATCTCACTGTTGATGGCAGTCTGCCGCTCGGTGCCGCCATCTCGGCGGTAGCAATCACCAGCGGAATTAATCCTTTTCTCTCTTTGTTTTTTGCCCTTATCGGTGGCTTTATGGCCGGCATGGTCACTGCATTTTTAAATACCAAATTTAAAATTCTGCACCTGCTCGCTTCCATTTTGACCATGATTGCCCTGTATTCCATCAATATCAGAATAATGTCCGGCCCTAACGTTGCACTACTGGGCGTCGACACAGTGTTTGATTCGGTTACAAGGCTTGGCGTTCCTGCTCATTATGCGGGATTAATAATTTTCGGTGTCTTTGCTCTCTTGGTGCTTCTTTTTATTATCTGGTTTTTGTCGACTGAACTGGGACAGGCAGTTCTTGCCACGGGTGACAATCCGCAGATGATCAGAAGCCTCGGAGTGAATACCAACACCATCATTATTCTGGGGGTCGGATTGTCCAATGCCTTGGTTGCCTTGAGCGGGGCACTGGTAGCCCAGAACCAGGGGGCAGCCGATGTCGGGATGGGTATTGGTACTATTGTTGCCGGACTTGCTTCAGTCATTATCGGGGAGACGGTCTTTGGTTGTAAAACTATGGCCAGGGCCTTTATTGCCGCTCTGCTTGGATCTATTGTATATCGATTAGCCATTGCCTTGGCGCTGGGACTGGAAATTGGTGATTTTCGATTTAATCCAAGTGACTTAAACCTGATAACCGCTTTACTGGTAATCGGGGCACTTATCACGCCAAACCTTAAGAAGAGATTGATTCAGCGGTGATCAGACTAGACAAGATAGTGAAATATTTTCACAAGGGGAGTGTCAATGAGGTGTTTGCCTTAAATGACATCAGTCTTCAGATTGACGAGGGTGATTTTATAACGGTGATCGGTTCAAACGGCGCTGGAAAATCAACTTTGCTGAACTGCATTGCCGGTGGTTTTTTTCCGGATTCCGGAAAAATTACCAT
>JBARUR010000188.1:0-2077 GCA_049645845.1 Desulforhopalus sp.
GCCAATGCTTAGAGCTGCAGATATGCATGAATTACGCCTGGCTTTTGAAACCAGGAACATGATTATCAGCGCAGAGATGAAGCTCAAGGCATCAATCATGCGTAAAGAGAGCCGATGCAGTCACTACCGGCTTGATTACCCAGAGCTGGACACAAAAAACTGGAATGCCTGGATCAACATTTACAAGGGCAGTGACGGTTCAATGAAATTTGAGAAACAGCCTTTTGATAACTGGCCGAGCTGATTGATCTCCCTCTACCATTACATTGGTGAACATTGCTCCTGATTATCTTTTGTTGATAAAACAATAAAGTTGCCTTATTTAAGCTGCACCCTGACAGTACTATTAAACTGCTGCTGAATAGCCATTGGGAAAAATGACTTGAGAAAACATCCAAAAGCTCTTGGAAATACAGGAACTCTTGTATTTCTCGCACTTATAAGCGCCTTCCCTCCACTCTCGACTGACCTCTATATACCGGCCATGCCGCAGATGGTCGAAGCGTTAGCCACCAGCCACTCCAGGGTAAACATGACATTGAGTATGTTTTTTATCTTTTATGCGGGCGGGTTACTTTTTTGGGGGCCTTTAAGTGAAAAAATCGGGCGAAAACCTATATTGCTGGCAGGTCTTGGGATTTACATTATCTCGAGTATCCTCTGTGCGTTCTCCCTCAACGTAGAACAACTCATTCTGTCCCGCATGCTGCAGGCATTGGGTGGTAGCGCCGTCACTGTAGTCGCCACGGCAATTGTCAAAGACCTCTACGACGGACGTGAACGTGAGAGAGTTATGGCCATAGTCATGTCCATGGTCGTTATTGCCCCTATGGTAGCGCCGGTACTTGGTGCATTTCTGCTCAAAATTGCCTCCTGGCGAATGGTTTTTCTTACACTTGCAGGAATTGGTGTAACAGCGGCCATGGTAACATTCTTTTTTCAGGAAACCCTGGAGGAGCATTATTCGGGTTCAGTTCTCCATTCTTGGTCCCGGCTGACTGTGGTGTTAAAAAATCCGAAATTTTCATTTCTTCTCGGAGTATTTTCCATGGTTCCAATGGCCATGATGGCCTTTTTGGCATCATCGTCTTTTGTTTACATTTCCGGCTTCGGCCTTAGCGAACAGAAATTCAGTTTTTTCTTGGCGTTCAATGCACTGTTCGCAATGATTGGGCCAATGCTCTACCTAAGGGTTTCAGAGTATATATCACCCCAGGCCATTATCTCAGCCTGTTTTGCTTTACTGATGTGCTGCGGCATTGTTGTCGGTACTTTCGGGCATCTTTCCCCATGGCTGTTCGCAGCTGCGGTTGCACCAGCGACTCTGGCAGTAATAACCATGCGAGTGCCTGGTGTAAACCTCATGTTGGATCTGCAGGAACATGACACAGGTTCCGCCTCGGCACTGATTAACTTTTTCGGTATGATTATGGGAAGCCTTGGCATGTTTCTCGTCTCGCTCAAGCCCCACTATCTGATCGAAGCCCTCGGAACTATCCAGTTCATAGTGGGTCTAACCGGGGGAGTACTGTGGTTCCTTTTTCGTAACCGATCATTTGTTCAATACGATTTACAGCGGAAGCGGAGGGTCACCCATTAGTTTTGTTACAAATGGTTAAAAAAAAAGATTCCGAAATAGGCACAAGGTTTCAAGTACTGGCTAACCACATAGAATTAATCAGAAATGGAGCAACTTCAAACTGGAGATATCCAAAGAACACCTTTTGAAACTGCAACAGAGGTCCAGTTCGAGATGTCTACTGTGTCTAGAAACCAAAACCTGTATAGAAAACATAACAACGCATGAAGGCCATCCTACCCTCTTCAGCAACAAGGTTTTCCTGACAGAAAAAAGACATCCTCAAGCCCCAGATGTTTCCAGATTAGCAACCGAGGCAATTGCTCCATTTCTGACCATTGTCGGCATTGATACTATTTTCGAACCAGGCAGAACACTGTACAGAATTTTAATGTGTCAGTATTGATCAAAACTCCAAAACAGAAATTGTCAGATCGGATCTCGATTTCTAGAACTCATAAAACATGACGAGGCAGACAAACAACGAATTCGGATGAA
>JBARUR010000189.1:0-7336 GCA_049645845.1 Desulforhopalus sp.
GTTCTTGCTGGCAAGAGGGATTTGATTTTCACATGGAACTTTAGTTTGACACAATCCACAGCTGTTGACTTTGAATCCTAATTGCTCTTTTTCCACATGAACAGCAGTCACGCTGCGAATATATTCCCTGCATTTGACTTTATCATGTCCTGATGTGGAAATGGCTCCGGCTGGACATCGGCGTGCACAAACAAGGCACCTGCCGGTCGAATGGAACAGACACCACTCGTTATGATTTTTATATGATCTCGGTGTAGACGTAAACCTCTTGCGCACAATTACTGAACCTACCCGAACAGCCTTCCCCACAGAAGTAATCAGTCCATCGGACACCCCAAATGTACCAAGCCCGCAAACATGGGCGGTATGACGTTCTGACCATGATGAAGCAAATCCGTATTGAGCAGAAAAGGCTTTCGACCACTGGGGAAGCAAAACTGGAGCACAAGCTTGATACCCATCCGCTGCAAACAGACCTATCACGTATCGGCGTAAATTTTCATTAACCTTTTCACCGTAGTGCCGTGCTTTGCTCCATTCAACGCTCGGCATGACTACGGCCTTTCTGTGTGCCACGCGAGTATCTTCTGTCTGCGGTAAAATCCATGAAATAATACTCAGTTCATCTGCCTGGATTTTCTCTTCAGGAAATGCAGACAAGAATGCCTCTTCCGGTGTCCAGTAGAACTCAGGGCCAATATCAGCTTTTAAGAAAGAAAATAGTTCATCTTCTCCCGCTGCAAATCCGACCAACGGCTTAGCAAAAGCGGGTAATTCTGAACCTGGCTCCAAGGCATTATTGGCACGATCATTCAGCCATGATTCAATTTGTTTTGTGATTTGGCACATAAAAAAGTAATTGTGAAAATTTTCCGCGTCATCATGTCCCATGAGCAGCTGGGTTCTGCCACCTGAATATGGTCTCACCTTCACAGTCCAAAACGGTCAATATCGTACACGGCTATTTAAACGTAAGCAATAGCAGTGATATTTTCCGGGTCCAGAAGATCAACTGATCAGAGGAAGGTGAATTCGCGTATCTCTTTACAACTTAGGCATGCCGGTGAACATCTCTTTACATTTAAACAGCAGTCGGAGGCGTTTTCTGGACCCGCTGTTGATACTTATTCCAAAAGAGTCAAATCTCATTTCACGTGCGGCATCTTAGCGCATTTTTTTCAGATATTGTCGAAATGGTCTATAAAAAACTCCTGTCAGTAACTGATTCATTCGGTTATTATTTAGTGGAAATATGTGAACTTTAAAATCACCATAAATTTGTACAAGATACGACTTTGGAGGCTTACCTCATTTGTAGAGTCGAAGTCTTTGGGGGACACGTTCAGAAGTTATCTCTCCGTGAAGCTCAACAAATCCAGGCAGAACTGATGGCGAAGCTTGAAGAGATCCGGCAGGAATTGCCTGAAGCATTATTTTAACGGGAAGCAAAATGCCAATGTACAAATTCTCCTGCAATCAGTGTGGTAAAGTTTTTGATAAAATCCTTCCATCCTCAGACACTTCTTCTGTCACTTGTAATGCATGCTTGAGCCCGCAGATAAGCAGAGTGTTTTTAGGAGTTAGCGATTCGGCGAAAAGAGGAACCTGTATTCCTGCCGGGGCACTTTCCGGTGGCTCCTGCAAATCTGGTTTTTCCTGACGATGATAACCAGAACCCAGGTTGGGCTTCACAGAGTTATTCCTTATAATCTCCTGTCTGTTACCGATTCTTTCGGTTATGATCTGGTGGAATCATATCTGAACTCTAGGGAAGCGTCTTTTTTGAACCAGATAAAAAAGTCTTTTAGCAGCAATTGTTATGTGTTGTGGTGTTGAACCATTGTCAGGAACAGTCTCAACTATACGAATGTAGCCATTCTCATTGCAAATGGAAACCTCAGTCTGGTGCTGCATGAACTGTCTTGATATCAGACAGATTACCTAACACTTTTCTCTAGGTTGTCAGCAAATATAATCTGGAACAATCTGGGATAAGAATAAGCAAAAATTATTCACAGCTTAATTCTGCAAAATATCCATATTTTTATCGTAAACTTCTGTCTTTACTTCAAAAATACCGAGGAGTGTATGAAATAAATTATCATGACTCACCGTATTGTCTTTTTTCTGTCTGACATTTTCTATGTCAATATCCTTACTCATTTTATTGCCAAACCAGATTAGAGCAGCAATATGTTTTTGAGCTTCAGGAGCTATCACATAAGGAAGCCCATGAAGATATACGCCATTTTCACCCAAGCTCTCTCCATGATCACTAAGATAAATCATTGCCGTCTCATGAGTAGCTTCATATTTTTTAAGAAAATCAATTGTCTTAGATAGAAAATAATCTGTATATACAATGGCATTGTCATACGCATTGATTATTTCATTGTTTTTGCATTCTTCAAGCTGATTGGTCATACATACCGGAGTGAACCTTTCAAATTCTTTTGGGTATCTTTTATAATAAGCTGGCCCATGATTTCCCATTTGATGGAGTACTATTAAGATATCTCTGCCCTTATGCTCAGCAATAAACTGTTCTAGACCAACCAGCATACCCTCATCCCGACACTCTCCTTCATAACAGATTGTATTATTTTCGGGAGTCTTGTAATTCTCATAAAGTATCCGTGTTGCTACCCCTTTTGAGTCAGAATTATTATCTCTCCATAAAATGTCGATGGAGCCCGTATGATTTAAAACGTCTAAAATATTTTCAGTCTCGTCACCTTTTCTGTTGCTGAATTTTTTCTGCGAAAACATAGAAAACATACAAGGAACAGAATATGACGTTGACGTGCCGCATGAATACATTTGGCTGAAATTTATTATATTTTCATCCTTTAACTTTGGATTTGTTTCTCGCGTATAACCGTTTAAAGAGAAATGATCAGCCCTGGCTGCTTCACCAACAATTACGATTACCAGCTCAGTATGTTCATCTTGGCTCTCTTCATCATGCTCGACAATTTGTGCGTCCAAACCAATTGGCATTACAATTATATCCCGGTTGTTAAATATACTATTTACATATTTCACAGATGAATAGATGTAATATGTTGGATTGGTATAATATCGCAGTGGTTTGTGCTCTCTAAAAAATGAAGTATAGAATTTACTAAAAGAAAAAACCATCACCAATAAAAAAGCCACTGATAGAGCGATGTCTCTTGTTTTAAACATTGCCGTCTTTTTGAGGGGAAAAGCTGTAATTTTTATTCTGTATATCAAGACGCTCGGCAGAATTCCAAGAAACAATAAATAATACAGTAAATTAAGGCTAAGCAGATCAGACGTTTCAGCCCAGTTTGTTTCGACCATATTTTGAATCATGATATCGTCTATAACCACATTGTAGGTATCCATAAAATATGCGGTTAGTGATGAAATTAAAAGCAATATGATCAGTAAAGGCTTTGTCGTGTATTTTGAGCAGACCAGGGAAAGAAGAAAAACTATAAGGGAGGTAATGCCAACGGCAAGAGAAACGAGGAATCCGGCATTGCTTAAAGTTACGGGATATACACTCAATACATTTTGAAAAAATTTCAAGTTGTCAAAGATGACAAAAAATAAAGAGGTAAACAAAATAATTTTTATTATTGATACTTCTCTCTTTCCTTGGAAAATTTCTAGAAAATATTTTGACAATTTCATGGCATTTAATTTATGAAAACAATGAGTTAAGCAATGATAAATCTGATACGACTAATCTTCAGCCAGCCTCAATTGATGCTGCGGGATCGATTTTGAGTCAGCCGCAAGCTTAATTAAAGCAGGAACATCAACTCAAGACGATATCGGTGGTTAAAACGGTAACTGAATTCCGCCAGGTAACGTGAAATATGTTCTTTGCTGATACCATGATAGGTTCTTCGAATAGCGTTTTTCACGTTGCCAATGATGCTTTTGAGATGTGATTAGTCTACAAGTGCATCATGTTGACCATAAAACTACTGTCTACCTCGTTCTCTATCTCATTAAGAGCTAAAACAGCCAAGCCTCTGGCAGAAATAGCAATCATACAGGACTTTTCGTAAATTCATCCGCGGTTAAGAGGCATAGCAAGAGGTTTGCTCCGCTATCACCAAAAGGAACAGGTGAAGATATGCGCAGCAGAATTTTGTTCAGCGGATTTTATTTAAGTCTAGCGCCTTGTGAGCCAAAAAGTTATAACATAAAAAAGCAGTGACAAGAAGAGGGGAATCGAGCTATTGTTCCAAGAACTAAATTTTTAAAAAAAATATACGTCGGAGGGCTCTAAAACCAACTTAAAAAGGAGAATTGGTTATGCGAAAAAGAAGAAGAGCAGTTGTTTTTTTGGCAATGGGGCTGAGCGCACTGATTTTCTCCGATATGGCCACAGCGGAGACACAAAAGAAAGCAACTAAAAGCCAGGAAGTAAATGCATCGCGTACACTCAAAGCGGTGCCCGGTACCCCGGATGGTGTCCTGCTGATGCAGGCGCAGGCGCTTTTCGGCAAACTTCCCGCAAGGATGCCGGGTAGTGAGCAGGATACTCCGGCCATGATTGCACTGGGAGAAAAGCTCTATTTCGAGACCGCCATTTCGATCAACGAAACCCAATCGTGCAACTCTTGCCATCCCATTGACAACAAAGGCGCAGGGGCGGACCATCTTAACACAGGTAAAGGGGCGGAAGGCAAGTCCGGCGACCGCAATGATCCACCAACCCTAAATGCCGGTTACCAAATTGCGCAGTTCTGGGACGGACGCGCTGCCACCCTGGAAGAACAGGCTCAAGGCCCCCCGCTCAACCCTATTGAAATGGGCATGCCCGATGCCAAAGCGCTAGTCGAACGGCTGAAAGGTATAAAACAGTACCCTGTTGATTTCAACAAGGCCTTTCCTGGAGAGAAAGACCCCTTGACTTTCGACAACTTCTCCAAAGCGATCGCCGCCTTTGAACGAACCCTGATAAGCCGGGGTCGCTTTGACCGGTTCATGGACGGTGACAAACAGGCCCTTACCGGGCAGGAAATAGAAGGAATGCGGACCTTTATCAATGTCGGCTGCGTGCAGTGCCACAGCGGACCCAACCTGGGCGGGATGACATTCCAGAAACTGGGTGTGTTCTATGAGTACACCAACGACAAGGATCCTGGACGCTTTAAGGTCACCAACCTGGAAAGTGATAAATATGTCTTCAAGGTTCCCATGCTGCGCAATATCACCCTTTCCGCACCCTATTTCCATGACGGTGAAGTAGGCAATCTGTCGGAGGCAGTGGATCAGATGGGATACCTACAGTTGGACAAGGAACTTAAGGACGAAGAAATCAACAATATTCTAAGATTCTTGACCACACTGGCCGATGAGCAGCGAACCTCCGCGCCACCATTAGAAGTAAAAAAATCTTCTGTCATCTGGATGCCACCGCTTTTTAAGGATATTCCCCAGGGAGAGGAAGATGAACTCATCCGTTACGGAGCACTTCTTTTGACCGATACGTATGCACAGCTCGGATCTGGAGCCAAGGATGACAAAATGCATTTTTCCGGAAATGGTCTGAACTGTACGAGCTGCCACCAGGATAACGGCACCAAGCAGTTCGGACTCCCCTGGATGGGGGTTAGCCAGATGTATCCTCAATACAGGGGCCGTGAAGACAAGGTGGCTGGGCTTGAGGAGCGGATTAACGGTTGTTTTGAGCGCAGCATGAATGGCAAGGCGCTAGCTGTTGACAGTAGAGAGATGAAAGCAATGGTCGCCTACGTGAACTGGTTGTCGAAAGACAGACCCAAGGATGTTTTGGGCCTGGCAACACCCAAATTCGAAGGTCCGAACCGCAAGGCCGATGTGAAAAAAGGAGAAGAAGTGTACGACCGGTTCTGCATGTCGTGCCATGGAAAAAATGGGGACGGTTATCAGTCCATGTCGGCTAGTGGTTCGGGCAGCCATGTCGCCCCGGCACTCTGGGGAGCAAACAGCTATAATAACGGAGCGGGAATGAACCGGCTGTTGACCACCGCCGCGTTTATTCATAGCAACATGCCGTTGGGAACAGTGTGGAACCGTCCGGCAATCAGCAATGAAGATACCTACGATGTTGCCGCCTATCTCAGTTCGAAGGATCGGCCGCAGATGAGCGGGCTGGAGAAGGACTATCCGAAACTGGAGAAAAAAGCGGTGGACTGCCCATACCCACCCTATGCAGATGATTTTCCACAGGAACAGCATCAGTATGGACCGTTCCAGCCAATAAAGGCTGCGCAGAAAAAATAAGCAAGCCGGGATGCAAGGGGCTAGGGAGCCTCCAGTTCGATTGCATCGGTGCGGCCAGGACGCGGACTTCAGAAGGAACGGGGGAAAGGCGGAAAATTCGCCTTTCCCCCGCTCATCTATTCAAAAAAAATTAGAATTTAAAATTTTCTGTGTGAATCTGACCAGATTCCGCTAGATCACCTCAACTCACTATTTACTGTCTGGCAGGTTTTTTGCCTAAATAGTAAACTGCTCTCGTAGGCAGGTTATAAGTTCTGTAATGGTGTTGAGAAACTATTTAATACCCCCACCAGAACCTAGACTCTTCTAGTGGATTTAAAGACTCCTGGAATCGGACATCGCGACTCCGTCATTGCTGGATGATCCGCTGCACAGTCCTCCAGGAGTCAAAAATCCATGTGTTACGCTCATCTGAAATACGATGAACAAATTATGATACATCTAGCGAAAGGAGGTGATAGGGGTAGTGTTTTTTTTAGTGGTTTGAGTTTGAACTGTCGCAAAAAGAATTAATCAAAGAATCATTAAGAAAAGGAGGCACTAAAATGAAGCTTTTTCTAAGAGTGAATATCCCAAACTCTGCTAACGCATTGGCCAATCCAGTTTTTGTTGACTTCAGTGGTTTCGTTTATAAACAGATATGCACCTAAACAAAAGGAAATTGCATGAAACTCTTCCTGACTTTTTCTTTCTTTCTGGTATATTTTACCATCTCTGGCTGTTCCACCAACGCTCCCCTTAAATCCCTCTATTATGATATTGAAGAATCAAGATCCCAAAAAAACTTGATCGTTTTTCTGCGTGGTAGGGGAGGAAGTCACAAAGATTTTGCTGAAAAAGGATTCGTTGATGCCGTCAAGGACTCCAAGCTCCCCTATGATATGATCGCTCCGAATGCGCATTTTGGTTATTATTTTGGAGAAACTTTGGTTGAGCGCCTCAAAGCTGATGTTATAAATCCGGCCAGAGCCAAAGGGTATGAAAAAATTTGGCTTGTTGGCGCTTCCATGGGGGGATTGGGTGCTTTGATTTACTCCCGCTTTTATCCTGAAGATGTGCAGGGTGTTTTTGTTATTTCTCCTTT
>JBARUR010000190.1:0-6410 GCA_049645845.1 Desulforhopalus sp.
GTCAAATCGGGCTTTGACGGGATTCAGATCCACGCGGCTCACGGCTATTTGCTGAGTCAGTTTCTCTCTTCCCATTATAATAAAAGAACTGACAGTTACGGTGGAAACCTTGAGAACCGGGCAAGACTGCTTCTCGAAGCTTACAAAGAAATCCGGCAAAGGGTAGGCAAGTCATTTCCGGTAATGGCCAAGATCAACTCGGAGGATTTTCTTGAAAACGGAATTACCGTTGAAGAAACCATCGAGGTGGCCCATATGCTTGAAGATAGTGGAATGGACGCCATCGAAATGAGCGGCGGAACCTTTGAGTCCGGGAAGCTCATTCCATCGAGGGTCGGCACATCAAAGTCTGAAGAGAGGGAAGTTTATTACAGAAAGGCCGCCGAAACCTTCAAAAATAAGATAGGCATCCCTCTTATTCTAGTGGGAGGTTTTCTGTCATTTAATGTTGTGGAAGAGGTCGTGGCTTCAGGGCTTGCCGACTACGTTGCCCTTTCACGTCCTCTCATAAGGGAGCCACGCCTGGTCGGTAGGTGGGCGGGTGGAGACAGAGTAAAGGCTTTATGTATTTCATGCAACAAGTGTTTTTCAACTCTCTCCACGACTGAAGCCTTGCATTGTGCCGTTGAAAAAAAGAGAAACAATGAACTAATAGAGGAGTCACTATGAGTCTTATAGGTGCTACAAAAGGTACAGAACTGAAATAACAGGTTGAACAACTTTTAAATCTTGAAAAGGACGGTTCGGCATCGTATCTGGCACTTGCGTATGTTGCCAGGCAACAAGGTCTTTCAAAGACCTTGCCGAGGGATTAGAGCACATTGCCGCAGACGAAGCAAGGCATGCTGGACCAGCGGGGGCATTTGAACAGAAAGGAACGGTTTCGGCATTTTCTCTTCATAACATAATGTTTTCATAAGATTCTTTTCTCAAAGAGAATCTGTAACAATTTCATTTTCCCGTCGAATGACAAGAAACAGATAGCAAGCCTATATGGAATATAACTAATCCATTCAATGGAGTATCGATTTTTATATTGAGGTTGAGCAGAAGAATAAATCATAACCGTAGGTTTCTGTTCAAAATGCCCCCGCTGGTCCTAATTATTATAAGTGAATATATGAAATATAAACGGATACATATTAGAGTTCCGGTCGTTGGTGTGATTTCTCTGGTAAGCAAATCAGGTCTTTTGATTAAGGCTAGTGCTTTAGATATTAGTGAGAATGGAATAGGAATAAATGAAATTGCAACTTGCCCGGAAAATGCAGAGTACCAAATCCAGATAACGACAATTTCTCATGGAGAAATACACTTTTCAGGAATTCTTGTTCATACTTATAAAAACACGGCAGGATTTATGATTACAAACATAGATTCGTCAAATTTCAAAATTTTGAAGAACATAATCAATGATTATCAAGCTACTGAAGAATTCATCAAACGCATTGAGACACATAACATAATGATCGATTGGTTTAGAGATAATGAGGGAAACGAAATAAATGTAACCTTTGAAGTATAAAGAACGGAGGCAAATCGAAATGCACGGTAAATTTATTCTACTCCTCAACATCTGGAAATTCCATGGGTGTTGCCGGTAATTTTCAGGGAATCGGGGTGTTACGCCCAAATAAAAGAAAGTTTTGATAAAGTTGTCTCGATAGGAATGTTCGAACATGTAGGCAAAGCCAACATGAAACAGTTCCTGACCAAAGCCCCTTTATACATTTATTTCGTAACTCAATCGAAAGTCAGTGTTTCAGCCCTGAGTCTGACAAGCGCCCTTTGGCCTCACTTTTTCCTTACCTGAATCGCTCATTGAGATATACAACGGGTTTGGTATTGACCTGGTTCGCTTCAACAGCAATGAATCATGGACTCTCCCCATGTCAGGACGCTTCATCATAGAGGGTAAAGGAATCATAAGAAACGTCGAGGTTCACCCTGACTACACCCAGAGGCCAGAGCCCTCTGAAATGTTACAGTCAATCTCGTAAATGCCACATTAGTCTGGAGTAAATGAAGAATGAAGAAGGTACTTATAATCTTTGCCCACCCAGCAATAGCACGTTCAAAAATAAACCGAGCGTTACGCAATGCTGTTAAAAACCTTGATGGCGTGACATTTCATGATCTTTATGCCACCTATCCCGATTTTCTCATCGATGTGAAACAGGAACAGTACCTCTGCGAAAATCATGATGTCATTATTTTCCAACACCCGTTCTACTGGTATTCCACTCCAGCAATCATGAAAGAATGGCTTGACCTGGTCCTGGAGCACGGGTGGGCGTATGGTTCAAAGGGCAAAGCTTTAAAAGGAAAAGTTTTTCTCCAGGCTTTTTCGGCAGGTGGAGATGACTCGACATATAAACATGGTGGTGCAAACCTGTTCACAGTCGGTGAGCTCACTTCGCCATACAGGGCGACAGCCAACCTTTGCAAAATGGAGTGGCTACCTCCTTTCACTGTCCTCGGAATCCTCAGCGGGATGCCCGCAGAAGAGCTTCAGAAGCATGCAGAAGATTACCGACGCGCTGTCATTGCTTTACGAGATAACACCTTGGAAATCAAGAAAGTGTTGAATCAGCAATATCTAAACAGCGACCTGAACGCAACTATCAAGAGACCATAGCCATGGAACATTTTCTTCTCCAATTATTTATTTTTCTTGGGGCCGCAGCAATTGCTGTTCCCGTGGCCAAAAAATGTGGTCTCGGTTCCGTTCTCGGTTATCTTATCGCCGGTATTGTCATCGGCCCCTTTGGCCTGTCGCTTATTGGGGAGATTGAAGAAGTCATGCATTTCACCGAGTTCGGTGTTGTCATGATGCTCTTTTTGGTAGGACTTGAACTAAGACCCTCCCTCCTCTGGCAGATGCGCACGCCAATATTGGGAATGGGTGGCACCCAGGTTGCTTTGACAAGTATTGCAGCCGGGGCAATCGCCATGTGTTTCCTTCCCTGGCAGCAGGCAATTGCCATCGGACTTATCCTGTCGCTTTCCTCTACAGCTATCGTTTTGCAGACATTGAGAGAAAAAGAACTCATGAATACCTCACCGGGGAGATCAATTTTTTCAGTTCTCCTCTTTCAGGATCTCGCTGTTATCCCCATGCTTGCGGTACTGCCGCTTCTTGCCACCGTTGCAATGCATGACGGTGGCCAGCACGGCTCGACTCTTTTTGATATCTCAGCCTTGCCAGGTTATCTGCGAATAATCGTTACTCTCCTGGCAATCTTGTCTATCTTTTTTCTTGGAAAATTTGCCAGCAGGCCAATATTCAGAACCATTGCAGCAACGAGAGTCAGAGAAATATTTGTAGCTGCAGCGCTAGCGCTTGTTGTCGGAATATCACTCCTCATGACTGCAGTCGGTCTCTCTCCGGCCCTTGGTACTTTTCTTGCCGGTGTAGTTTTGGCTGACAGTGAATACCGCCATGAACTTGAAAGCGATATTGAACCATTCAAGGGACTCCTGCTGGGTATATTCTTCATTTCCATAGGTGCCAGTCTTAATTTTACCCTGATTGGAGATAAGATTTTGCTGATTACCGGTCTGACAGCAGGTCTGATTGGTATCAAATGGTTGATACTCATCGGCACTAGCTTGATCTTTAAAATGCCGAAAAAAGAACGATCTCTTTTTAGTATTGCTCTTGCTCAAGGAGGTGAATTTGCCTTTGTCCTTTTTCAGTTCTCCAAAATCAACGGTGTGTTGCCGCCTCGTACCATTGAACCACTCATATCTGCGGTTGCAATTTCAATGTTTTTGGCTCCCTTGCTTTTTCTGGCGTATGATAAATTGATCGCAAGCCGACAGGAGGACGAAACAACCCATCGAGATTCCGATACAATTGAGCACCGTGGCCATAAAGTCATCCTTGCGGGCTTCGGTCGTTTAGGTACTGATCTCGGTCGTTTTCTTATCTCGGCAGGTATCAAGCCTGTCATTCTCGACCATGATGCTGCAAACGTCGATTTTCTGAGAAAATTTGGCTTTGAGGTGTATTACGGAGACATTAATCGTCTTGACCTTCTTACGGCCGCAGGTGCAGCAGAAGCAGAACTCATCGTAATCACCATAGGAGATATTGAAAAATCAAGAGAACTCATCAAATTGGTTCAAAAACACTTTCCCCATCTCAAGGTGGCTGTCAACGCCTCGGACCGATCTTCTGCATATGAATTCATGGATCTGGGAGTAGCCAGGATAAGAAGGGAGACCTTTGGTAGTGCTCTCGCACTTGGGCAGGACACCTTACAACTTCTTGGAACCGATCCCTACGAAGCACATAGATTGATGCGTATTTTCCGAAAAAAAGATGAAGAGATGATGCCGGAGTTATACAAAATCCATCGCGAAGATGAGGCCAGCTATATCTCAATGTACCAAAAACATAATGCTGACTTGGAAGAGCTCATGGCATTGGATATGGATGCAGACATGGAAGAACTCGATAAGGCCTGGACAGTCGGCAACCCTGAATCATAAAAAAGACAAATACATATAAAAATCTCAGACTAAGAAGAAGGAAATGAAAGAAAGAGTTGTTGATTTTAATAATAGCGATGAAGACACTTGCATGAGACACTGGACATTCACACTCCAGGAAAATTCAGGTCAAACGGTGATCAAATCGATAGAAATAAAACCTTCAGGCGAAGGATGCGTTGGGCATCCTAAAACGATCATGGCACTTATCCGAGATACTTCAATTGATGCTCTCGATCTGGAAGGTCTGTCTGCAACCAAGTGTGTCCGAACTACATCATGCAGGATGAACTTTTGGTTGTCGAATGGCTGGCCAAGGATTTTCCAGCGATAAAGAAGCTTGCTCGCGAACAAAAAGCAGAGATTTACTTTGGCGATGAATCTTCGGTTTGCTCCGATAACCACTCCGGCACAACCTGGGCTTCAATGGGGAAGACACCTGTTGTTACCACCACCGGAACCAGACACAAAGTGAATTTGATTTCTGCCATTAGTCCGCGCGGTGCCATGCGACTCATGGCCACGGAAGACAATGTAGACGGCTCTGTTTTTATAACATTTCTCAAGCGACTTATAGCAGGAGCGACACACCCGATATTCTTGATTGTTGATAACCACTCTGTTCATCGCTCCTCGCAAGTCCGAATTTCGTTAAGAACACGCAAGGTAGACTGCGCCTGTTTTATTTGCCGCCGTACGCTTCGGAGCTTAATCCGGATGAACATGCTTGTAATTATCTTAAAAATCATAAAATTGGCCTCCAAACCACAAAAAACGGTTGGGATCTCTATAAGCGAATTGAACGCGTGATGCTCGTGGAGCTGCTGAAGCCGCCGGACATTAAACAACCTATTGTTTCACCACAACTTTCTATGTGGAATTAAATATGGGACATCCATGGCAGTCGATGCTGATTACATGATAGATATAAAGGAACACCATGTGTAAAGGTTGGCTTCTCGATATTAAAAAAACAAAACGAGTTTTATCACTCCTCTGAATTGCTATACAATAGATGAGTGGAAGTCTTTTCGCAAAATAACTGACAAATTTAACTAGACGACCGGTCTAGTATGTGTTATAGTTTGTTTCATGAATAAAGATACCAAAGAAACGCGTCAGCACATTTTAGATACCGGCTATAAGCTCATTGTCAGTAAAGGTTTCTCAAGCGTGGGATTGACGGAAATTCTCCAATCTTCTGGAGTACCTAAGGGGTCTTTTTATTACTATTTTAAGTCCAAGGAGCAGTTTGGTGAAGAAATAATAACGAGTTATTTCAGTGAATATCTTGTTGCTCTGGACAATATTTTTCAACCACTAGAGAGTTCTGCCTACAACCGCCTGATGGAATATTGGCAACGCTGGATTGAAACGCAATCCGATTCGTGTGTTGACCAGAAGTGTTTGGTCGTCAAATTGAGTGCTGAGGTGGCGGATCTTTCTGAACCGATGCGGCTCGCCCTGCTTAACGGATCTTCTCTGGTTGTTAAACGAATAGCACAGTGCATTGAAGCAGGCATTGATGATGGCTCAATAATAAAGGTTGATGCAGCCATGACTGCGGATTTGCTCTATAACATGTGGCTAGGGGCATCGCTGATGGGCAAATTGCAGTGTAACGCCGATGGACTGCAACGGGCTATGCGAATTACTATTTCCATTTTGACGAGTAATACAGTGGTATAACATATAGGTCCTGGCTTTTCAGGGGAATTGTTCTTTTGGATCTTACCAGACGACTGGTCTACTACTGAAGGAGAGGCACACTGAGCGAAACCAATTGATGAGACCGATTACCTCATTTTAAAATATACAATTTCAAAAAGGTGAAAATACTATGGAACAAAATAAAATTATAAATCGTCGTATTGTACTTGCTTCCCGACCGAAAGGGGCACCGGTTCAAGACA
>JBARUR010000191.1:0-6036 GCA_049645845.1 Desulforhopalus sp.
TTGCCCCGAACCCCACAGCCGGCACCGCCAGGGCCAGTACAGCCAAGGGCGGAAAGGTTTGCCCTATGGAGACCAGATTGTTCAATGCAGGTAAAAATTCACGGCCATAGGTTCTGGTAACCAGAGCGCCCACCCCTACGCCCAGAATTATCGAGCATGTACTCGATACAGCCACAATTACCAGGTGTTCCCAGGTCAATTGCCACAAACTGACACGGACGTAGAGGTATTCCGACAGATCAGGATAAAGAGGCGAGAGCAGCAGTTCCCACACACCTCCCCATGATACGAAAATCGCAAAGACTGTTAAAGCGATGACAAGGATACAACTGTTCGTCAGCGTGTTTTTCATGATTCCAGAATATCGGCGAGCCTGATCTCGCCCTGCAGCTTATACAGGTCATCAACCACCGGCAGGCAGGCTACACTTTGCTGAACAAACATGGAAAGGGCCTGCTTCAGGCTATAATCAGCGCGCACGGACATTTCTGCAAGATTGAATTCCACCAGGTCATTTTCTATTCTCATACTCTTTCCCGTATTGCTGTGGCCATCGATCCAGCCGACCAGCCTGCCATATTCATCAGTTACCCAGAGGTATCGTGCATTACCAGTTTCCGCCATACGTCTGAATTCCTCAGCCAAATCTTCCGGAGAAATATTGTTCTTCACCGACCTGGCGGGTTGGATGAAATCCTTGGTTGGCAGGCGTGAAAGCCTTTTCAGAGCCCGATCCATTCCAACAAATTTTTTTACAAATGTATCGTCCGGCTCGGATAGCAGTTTTTCAGGCGTTGCATACTGCACCAATCGACCGTTCCTGAGCAATGCCACCTTCGAGCCAAGACGGACGGCCTCGTCGATATCATGGGTTACAAATACGATAGTTTTGCGCAACTCTTTCTGGATGGTAAGAAACTGGTTTTGGAGATGCTCTCTAGTGATTGGGTCCAAAGCTCCAAAGGGCTCATCCATTAGCAATATTTTAGGATCTGCAGCAAGAGCCCTGGCGACCCCCACACGCTGCGCCTGCCCCCCGGAAAGCTCGGCCGGATATTTGCCTGCATAGTCATCGGATTTCAAGCTGAAGAGTTCGAGCAGCTCCCGGCCTCGCCTGGAGGATACGGCATCATCCAACCCAAGCAGTCTGGGGACAGTCAGAATATTGTCCAAGACAGTCATATGTGGAAACAAGCCAATACTCTGGATAACATAGCCGATGCTTCTTCTCAGCTTTACTGCATTCATTTCACAAACATCCCTGCCATTTACGGTGATCCTGCCCCTGGTCGGTTCGATCATGCGGTTTATCATTTTCAGAGCTGTACTTTTCCCACATCCCGATGGCCCGATCAGGCAGCACAACTCACCTTCCTTTATATTAAAACTCAACTCGCTGATGGCAGCTAATTGACCATATTGTTTGTTAACATTGTCAAAAGTTATCATGAGCCCCCGATAAACCTCTTGGTGTGGCCACCCGGATTAAAGCCTGAAACAGATAATCGGCAACAAGTGCCAGTAGAATTGTAGGAATTGCACCGAGCAGTACCAGGTCTATGGCCGATTGGCCGAGTCCCTGAAAAATGAATATGCCGAATCCTCCGGCGCCGATGAGAGCAGCCACGGCTGTATTACCGATAGTCTGAACGATGGCTATTCTCAAACCGCCGAGAATTATCGGGGCGGCAAGCGGCAGCTCGACTCGGAAAAACAACTGCATCCGACTCATGCCCATGCCGCGCCCTGATTCAAGAACATCCCTGCCGACCATAGCAAAGCCTGAAAAGGTATTTCTCACAATCGGCAACAAGGCATACAGGGTCAGTGCAATCACCGCCGGAGCCCAGCCTATACCGTGGATGCCCATTTTTTTCAGTAACGGCAGCTCGTTTGAGAGGAAGGCTAAAGGTGCTATCAACAGTCCGAACAAAGCAAGGCTTGGCACTGTCTGAATAATGTTCAGCATTGAAAAGACAGCCGTCCGTGATCGTGCACTTTTGAAGACCACTACACCAAGCGGCAGCCCGATTACCAGAGCGCAGCCGACCGATAATCCGGTTATGAAAATATGGTCGGTGAATTCGGCATAAAAGCGTTCGCTGCGCCCCTTGAATTCCACAACAAGTGATAAAGCATCCAGCACGCCGCTTGCTGCCGTCCAAGTCAAGCCGGCCATGAAGATAAAAAATAGAAAGAGTTTAAAAATGGCTCCGGGTGCTGCCCGCTGCAGAATATCGCAGAACACGATAAACAAACCGAGCAGCACCAACCACAAGCTTGAACCCATCGATATTCTGGTGAATGGATCATCATCTTTCAAGAGCCCTAAAGCCGCCGATCCCATATACCATATTAATAAAAGAACCAATAGCAGGACCAGAACGGCAGACACGTGCAATCGCACCCGATTGGGCTGCAATGATAAACCTGTCACCGCAGCGACCAGCACAATAACAACCAGCCACTGCCGGGTCGTCAGGACTTCAAATATGGACATGGGCTGCCCGGCCATCAAACGGTTAGGGCTCACAATGACGAAATCACCCAACAACAATGCCGCAACAACGATGACTAGTCCGACTACGCCCACTTTTGAAAAAGTGTACCACATCAGGATACTCTGTTTCCCGATCTAGAGAAGGTCCTGATTATTAAGATAATCCTTCGCCACCACCTTTGCATTTTCACCACCAATGGCAATGCGTGAGTTGAGACGCTGCAGAGTTTTCTGATCAAGGCTGACAAAAACTGCAGACAAAATTTCTTCAATCTCCGGATACTTATCCAAAACTACCTTTCGGACTACCGGTGCCGGAGCATAAACAGGCTGGACCCCCTTGGTATCCTCGAGCAATCTCAGTCCCAGTGCAGATAGAGCGCCATCCGTACCAAAGGCCATCGCGGTGTTTACTCCGGAGGTTCCCTGGGCTGCCGCCTTCTCAGTTTGGGCAGTGTTGCATCCGGAAAAGACAATCATCTGATCATCTCGTATCTTAAAATCATACGCCTCTTCAAAAGAGGGCAAGGCATCAGCACGGGTTACGAATTCTTCACATGCAGCCAGCTTAACCACACCGCCGCTCTTTATAAGCGCAGCGAAGTCTTCGAGAGTTTTGAGGGTATCCTGCTCTGCCAGATCGCCGCCGACTGCCAGAGCCCAGGTGTTATTTGCCGGTGAGGGGTTCAGCCATACCAGATTGTTTTCTTTAAGATCAAGTTCCTTAACCTTTTTATAGGCCTTGCTTTGTTCTTTCCATAGTGATGCATCCTGTCCTGTAAAAAAGAATGCTCCGTTCCCTGTATATTCCGGATAAATATCGATTTCCCCTGAAATGATCGCTTTTCGGATGATCGGAGTCGGACCGAATTCGGTCTTATCCTCAGTCTCGAAACCATTTTTTTCCAGCATCAGAATGATCATTTGGCCAAGGAGGGCTCCCTCGGTATCAATCTTCGAACCAACCGTCACCGGTCCCTTGTCGGCAGCAAAGGTTTGCAGGGATATACAAAAGAAAATAAGAGTTAAAAGAGCTTTCAGTCTCATCGGGGTAAACATTCTATACATGGTCATTCTCCTTTTGGTTTTCCTGTCTATCAGCTGTCCTCTTCATCGTTCCTGAAAAGTTGACGGGGCCGACACGAATTTCACTTCCTGCGTTTCTCCCGCAGGAACTTGGTCTGACTGGATAAAATAGGGCGTATGACTCTGAAGAAAATATGGAGGTAATCGTACTGGAGATAAGCATTTGCTGTTTAAAAGATCCCTTAAAACAGGGCCCTTCAGCCAAACCTCATCTGATCCAATCTTTAAAAACTACTCTTTTATGTTAGTGTTTGCAATCTTTTTTGCTCCGGCATCGCTGCGCCAAGGTTTGATATAACAGGTGATGTTGCAACAACTTCTCTGGCACTGTGGGAGGCGAACCCGATGTCACTCGCTGCCCTCAACCGCAATCTGGAGTTCCGGACAATTCAAGATAGTCAGCTGCTACTGCCTCCCATGGATACGCTGCCACGCATGAAATTTACAACATGTGTTGTTGCCACGTTTACAAAGAGTCTATAATCGGTTAGAAAAAACAAAATGTGGTTTTTTGTCGGCAGATTATTTAATCCAAAATAACGGCTCAAACCTGAGCGTCTTTGGAGAACCATTGCAGAAAGGAGATGTTTTGGACGATTACGCAACTCTTATTTATAACGGAAAAGAAGTTCTGCTTCCCGTCGTTACCGGAAGCGAAGGGGAAAAAGCCATAGATATATCCAGTTTGAGGTCCGAAACCGGATTTATCACCCTCGACCCCGGTTATGCCAACACCGGCAGCTGCCTGAGCGCCATTACCTTTATGGATGGAGAAAAAGGCATCCTTCGCTACCGTGGCATCCCCGTAGAACAGCTGGCAGAAAAATCTTCATTCAAGGAGACCGTCTATCTGCTCATCAACGGCAGGCTCCCGAACAAAAAGGAACTGACCCGGTTTTCGGTGATGCTCAATGACAACAGCCTGGTCCATACCGATTTAAAAACCTTTTTCCAGAATTACCCAAGGGGAGCCCATCCAATGGGCATCCTGTCCTCCATGGTCAACGCACTGAGAAGCTTTTATCCGGCACTTGGTTCCCTGGAAGAAGAGATCAACATTACCATGACCCGGTTATTGGCCAAAGTACGAACCATGGCAGCCATGTCCTATAAAATTTCCAGGGGGCATGAAATTGTTTTTCCTCGTCCGGATATGACCTATTGTGAGAATTTTCTCAACATGATGTTCGATACTCCGGTAAGGCCTTACGAAATGAAACAGGAAGCAGTCAGCGCCCTCCGCTGCTTCTGGATCCTCCACGCCGACCACGAGCAGAATTGTTCAACCTCTTCTGTCAGAATGGTGGGCAGTGCCAGGGTCAACCTTTATGCCGCCATCTCTTCAGGAATGGCGGCACTTTGGGGTCCTCTGCACGGAGGAGCCAACCAAGCGGTCATCGAAATGCTCACCGATATTCAAAATGACGGTGGTAATTGCCAAAAAACCGTAGAGCGTGCAAGAGACAGAAATGATCCCTTCCGGCTCATGGGATTCGGCCACAGGGTTTACAAAACCTATGACCCAAGGGCCAAGATCATGAAAAAGATGTGTGATGAGCTGCTGGAATCAATGCAAATTAACGATCCGCTCCTGGATATAGCAAGAGAGCTTGAGGAGATAGCCTTAAAAGACTCTTATTTTATCGATCATAATCTCTATCCCAATATAGATTTTTACAGCGGCATTGTTTTAAGAGCCATTGGTATCCCCACCAATATGTTCACGGTGATGTTTGCCCTGGGTCGACTTCCCGGATGGATCGCCCAGTGGAAGGAAAGTATGGATGACCCTCAATGGAAAATCTCACGGCCAAGGCAAATCTATACGGGTAACTTGTGTTGTGAGTATGTTCCGATAGAGGATCGTTAATTGCTTATAGACGACATTACTATGTTGAGCGCATCAAACATCAATCATAACCGAGCACCGGAACAGCAAAATCATAATATTCAAGCACATAGAAATGGAAAAGATGTAGGGGCGGGTTCTAAACCCGCCCTTTCATCGTTCAGGGATAAATCGACCATCAATTTGACAGATTCGCGAGAAAACAATCCTTAAAATCCAAGGCAAGATCTTCAATACAGAGAGCGGGCGGGTTTAGAACCCGCCCCTACATGCGTACGCAACTCCCAAACAGAATTTGTAAAAATGAAATCCATACCCAAGACCTTGGAATGATATCATATTCCGACATTAATTCCGTAGGGGCGGGTGCCAAACCCGCCCTTTTCTTTTCTCTATGCAAGTCCACAAAATCCACCGGGAATTTGTGTATGATACGTTCGTAAAACCTCAACTCTTCGGTTCACGTCATTACAGGCCTGATCCAGAATCCATTATTTCAGCTACAAAAAGCTTTCCTCCAAAATAAAGCATAATTACCTTACCAATATGGGAAGCTGCAAAAGAATCCTATTCACTGAAGAGGAGAAATCATGTTCAAGGT
>JBARUR010000192.1:0-68199 GCA_049645845.1 Desulforhopalus sp.
GTGGGCTTTTTGAATGATTTGCCGAGCAGGAGCTTAATTACTTTTTGATCGGTATTGCCAAGGATTGAAATGGCTTTGTGCTTGGAAAGCCAGTCGAGAGTTTCGTTTGGAAATGGTGCATAAACGAGGCAATCCCCGGAGTTGATAATATAATCGAAGTTTGCTGCATTCAGCTGCCGGTCGATAGCCTGCAGGGCTGGATAGTTGCCGTGGATATCCGATATAAGTAAAAGTCGTATGGTCATCAGTTATATAAAGTGATTTTAGTCTGCATTTTTCATAAGAAATGCGGGTTAGAGGAGAGGAGAAACAAGCAATACGGTATTCTCTTTAAACTTTTCCCACGCTCCTCTTTGAGAAAATAGCTCTATGTCAAGCTCGCTGGATTGTTCGATATATTCCTGTTGAACTGCGAAAAGTTTTTCAGTGAAAGGTTTACAGTAAATTAACAGAGTGGCTTCAAAATTGAGCCAGAAGCTGCGCATGTCAAGATTGACCGAACCAAAAAGAGAAAAATCACGGTCGACTGTAATGGTCTTGGAATGGAGGAGACCTCCGTCAAATAGAAAAATGAGAACACCTGCATCGGCCAGTTCCTGATATCGAGCCCGACTGGCGTATCTGATCAGAAGAGAGTCGTTGTTTCGGGGAATGATGATTTTAACGTTAACCCCTCTTTGAACAGCAGCTTTAAGGGCTGCCAGCAATGGTTCATCGGGAATAAAGTATGGAGTGGTTAATACCAATTCCTGCCGGGCTGCGTAGATTGTGGTCAGCAGGAGATTGTGGATCGCATCCGGAACAAGACCCGGCCCCGAAGGGACAAACTGGATCGCAGACTGTCCGACAATTGGATTAGGGCGAGGTTCAATGACTGCATCGCCATTTTTGATATCATTCAACAGTGACTCAGAAGGAAATTGTTTTGCGTCCGTATCTAGAAACCAGTCACTGATAAAGGTGCCGGCAATGCATTCGACGACTGGACCCCTTACTTTTACCATGGTGTCGATCCATTTGCCGACTCCGGCGTCTGTTTTAAATATCTCGGGATCGACCATGTTCTGGCTGCCGGTGAAGGCAATTTCTCTGTCTATAACGACCAGTTTTCTGTGATTGCGGATATCAATTCTGGAGAACAGTGCGGTAATGATTCCGGCCGGGAGTGATTCCTGAATCTTAATGCCCGCCATTTGCATATCACCTGCAATTTTGCTCTTTAAAAAATCGCGGCTCCCTATTGAATCCAGCAACAACCTGCAAATTACGCCTCTTGCAGCTGCCTGTTTTAATGCTTCGATTACTTTATCCACGCGCCCGCCTTCCTGCCAGATATAGAATTGCATATAACAGGTAGAAGTAGAGCGTGAAATAGCTTCAATTATGGAACTGAGAATTTCTTCAGGATTGGTGATAAGAACAATATCGTTTCCGGCCATAGCCGGTATGCCAACCAGTGTTTCCGCCTGACGGTTGAGTGGAATGCATTCAGGATTAATTTGGTTCCACGACACCGGTGCTCTGTTCTGGAGGGTTTTTTGCCAGCGTAGAAACGTGTCGTAAGAAACCTTAGCTCGATCTTTTCGACGTTCAGGAAGACGGTTTTCACCAAAGAGCAGGTAAAACATACCTCCCAAAAACGGTATGACAAGGATAACTACCAGCCACGCCAATGACACCCCATAAGGGCGCTTGCGCATGATAACCCTGATGGAAAGCCCGATCCGGATAAACAGATCTGCGAGCAATAAGAGCATAGAAAAAAGGGTATAACTCCAATGGAGTCCTTGAACATTCATGACATATAACCATGTTCCCGTTGGTCGGGGTTAATCGGATATGGTTGGATAGATGACGGAACGTGCTTTTTCTTTTACGTCTCGTGGAAAATATCTACCCTTGCCAGTGAAATCAATTTATTGCCGGTTTGTAAATGTTCACCAGCGACCCATATGCACACGATCAGACAGCCGTGAATAGGCTGACTATAGCCCGTCCGCCTGCTTGTGCGCCTCTGGAGCACCGCTGAATGTTTACAGAGCAGGGGGGATGCGAGCATTTTACCATTACTAGTGAACCGTCATGCCGGTTTCCATTAATTTGTTCGATAATTTTAAAGTAGCATAATCAGTTGGATAAGTGGTAGATGTATTTTCATTATCAATTTGATACTGAGGAGATTGGGTAATTTATTCACTTCAGTTTGCACACTTTTTTGATAATGTACATCCAGATAGGCCAAAGAAGAGAAAAATGATTATGGGATTAAAATTTTATGAAAATTAAAGGCTTTTCCTTTTCCGCTGTTGAGGCGGGAATACGTTATGCAAACAGGTTGGACCTTGGTCTTATTTACAGCGACAGCCCCTGTGTGACAGCGGGATTATTTACCACTAACCAAGTCAAGGCGGCACCTGTCCTCATTGACAAAGAACGGCTTAAAAGTGGACATGCCCAAGCCATTCTTGTAAACAGCGGCTGCGCTAATGCCTGTACCGGTGCGCAAGGGATGGAGGTTGCAAAAGCTACCAGTAGCCTCGTCTCCGAAGCACTTGGTATTTCCGATGATTTAATTCAACTTTCTTCAACAGGTGTAATCGGAGAGCAGCTCAACCTTAATGCTTTTGAACGAAGTATGCCACAGCTTGTTAAAGAACTTTCAGCAGATAATTTTGAACTGGTTGCGAAAGCGATAATGACCACCGATACCCTGCAGAAGATTGCCACAGTGACAGTGGATATCGGCGGCAAGGAAGTCAAAATTATGGGCATGGCCAAAGGGGCGGGAATGATTATGCCCAACATGGCTACCATGCTGGCATTTGTTTTTACCGACGCCCGAATCAATTTTCCGGAACTGCACAAATCCCTCGCTAAAGGTGTTGAACGGACATTTAACCGGATAACCATTGATGGTGATACCAGTACGAATGATATGGTACTGGTCATGGCCAATGGGACCGCCGAAAATCCATGGATTGATGGTGACTCTCCACAGGATCAACAACTATTCCAGGATGGACTGGAAGCTGTCCTCAAAGATCTGGCCTTGCAGATAGTCTCCGATGGAGAAGGTGCTACCAAGACCATCACTATCAGAGTATGTGGTGCAAAAGAAAATGAAGAAGCAGAAAAAATCGCCAGAACTGTCGCCACTTCAAGCCTGGTAAAAACTGCCTTCTTTGGAGAAGATGCCAACTGGGGAAGAATTATTGCCGCCATGGGGCGGTCCGGAGTTCGTTTTTCACCCGACCATGTCGATCTTTCTTTCGGCAATGTTATGATGGTCAAAAATGGTCTTTCCTTGGGGAAAGACGCTGAGGTTGCGGCTACAGAAGTCCTGAAAGAAAAAAATATCACGGTCTGCATCGACCTGAAAGATGGCCCGGGCTGCGAAGAGGTTTTTACCTGCGACCTCTCCATCGACTATGTGAAAATTAATGCCGACTATCGGTCTTAGATAGAGTCGGAATGATACAAAAAAGCCAGCATACACGCTGGCTTTTTTGTTGTATTCCTCGTTGCAGCAAAACATCTATCCTCCGTAAAAGGTCATTTTTTTCCGAGGTCTTTCAATCCGATAAGATGATCTTTTCGCCATGTTCCTGCTGAAAGCATACTCCCTTTTATCCTTCAATATACAGGTTATGCTTTATTTATTCCCCTTCCCATAGTCCTTAATCTCTATCCCTCACCCTGATATAATTTTAAGCAGCAGACAATTTCCCAAAAAATACTACCGGAGTTAAAAATGAAAGGAGAACATGCAACTGATGTCCTGATCATTGGCGGTGGGCTTGGTGGGGTAGCAGCAGCTCTCAGTGCCTTGCGCCTTGGGAAAAAAGTAATATTAATAGAGCCGACCGATTGGATTGGCGGGCAGCTGACTGCTCAGGCGGTACCACCTGATGAACATCCCTGGATAGAAGGAACCGGAAGGACCTCCACCTATGATTTGTTGCGGAAAAATATTCGTAACTATTATAAATGCAACTATCCGCTTCTCCCCAAAGCACGATTCGATGAACGATTAAATCCCGGTTACGGCAATGTCAGCCCAATATGTCATGAACCGCGGGTCGCCCTTGCGGCCATGTCTGCGATGTTGGCGCCGTATCTGGCAAGCGGCAATCTCGATATCGTCTTACAACACCAACCCGTTGGGGTTGAGACCGACGGCGACGTTGTTCTTGCTGTTGAAGTCTGTGACAATATCACCAATAACAGATTTTTTATAGAGGCACCTTATGTGCTGGACGCGACGGAATTGGGTGATTTGTTGCCCATGGCAGGAGCTGAGTTTATCATTGGATCCGAAAGTCAGGCCCAAACTGGTGAACCGCACGCCTTGCCAGGAGATCCAGACCCGCTTGATCAGCAGGCAGTTACCTGGTGTTTTGCCCTTGATTATCTGGCGGACGGAGACTTCACTATCGAACGTCCCAGAGATTATGATTTCTGGCGCGGCTATCAGGCTGATTTTTGGCCGAGTCCACAGCTCGGCTGGGATTTTGTCGATCCGGTAACTCTTGAACAACGGTATCAACCAATTTTCCTGGGACCAACGGATGAGGATGTCAATGACCTCTGGCACTTCAGACGAATATTTTATAAAGGCCACTACCCTGATGGATTGTTTAATAGTGATATTACCTTGGTGAATTGGCCACAAATAGACTACTGGTTAGGTCCTCTTGTTGGTGTCTCCGAAAAAGAAAAACTGCAGCATTTGGAAGGTGCCCGACAGCTGAGCCTCTCTTTTTTGTATTGGATGCAAACAGAAGCACCCAGACTGGATGGAGGATATGGCTACCGGGGATTGCGTCTGAGAAATGACGTGGTCGAGACCACCGACGGTTTAGCCAAACATGTCTATGTACGGGAGAGCAGGAGGATACGTGCAGAGTTCACAGTACTCGAACAGCATATCGGTGTGCGTGCTCGAAAGCCTTTGCAGAGGGCTGAAGTTTTCCACGACAGTATAGGCACGGGCAGTTATCGTATCGATCTGCATCCGTCTACTAGGCAGCGCACTTATGTTGATATCAGCAGTTGGCCTTTTCAGATTCCACTCGGCGCTTTAATTCCGATTCGAATGGAAAATCTGTTGCCGGCTTGCAAAAATATAGGAACGACACATATTACTAATGGTTGTTATCGTCTTCATCCGGTGGAATGGAATATCGGTGAGGTTGCAGGTGCACTTGCAGCGTTTTGTCTTCAGAAAAATCTTAAACCAAGGCAAGTTCGCAACACTGCCAAGCACCTGACTGATTTTCAACGCCTGCTGACGAATACACTAGGAATCGAACTGGAATGGCCCGACCCACGTGCGACGGCGCGTTAAGTCTGGGTTTTATTGAAAAGTAGAGGAAAAAGTACAAAGAATTCAAACAAACTGACAAACTCAAAAAAGGAGAAATGAAAATGCCAAAATTTGGAGAACTTCTTCAAACCGCCGATTGGAAGTCAGAAAAGCACGTCCCGGTTATCGAATGCAATGATCAGGTTGGCGCGGATCAAGTATTTGACGTGAAAGTTTCCTTAGGCAAGGAAGTTGATCATCCCAACACCACGGAACATCATATTCGGTGGATACAATTGTATTTTAAGCCGGAGGGAGATAAGTTTGCCTACCAGGTAGGCAATTATCAGTTTGATGCCCACGGTGAATCCGCAGAAGGCGCCAATGAAGGTCCTGTTTACACCCATCACGCCGCCACTGCATCCATGAAAATTAAAAAGCCGGGAACACTCATTGCCACTGCTTTTTGCAACATTCATGGTCTTTGGGAAAATTCGAAGGAAATAAAGCTCAGCTAAGCCCAAAAAAGAAATATTCCACCTGTTCGATCCCCAACAGGGCCCGCTTTTTTAGCGGGTCCTGCTATTAACGAGTACTTCGAAAAAAACATTTGTTGGAGCGTGGCCATTCTGCAACGATTGTTTTTCTTGTCCTGTTTCCTGTTGTTTGTAAGTCGGTAAATAAATATTCGGCATAGTAATTGCTAAAAAGCAAGTGCAGTTGAAAGTAGTATGCCGCAGAAAGTATTGATAGCCTACTGCGGTACCTTCTCGATCTATAATTTGAAAGTGAGTCAAAGGCATCATGCCTGCAAACCAGAAAAATTTCAATTATTAGGAGGGACTATGAAAAAGCTAGCAAAAACTTTTATCTCAGCCTTGACGGTACTGGCGATGGCCAGCCCACTCTATGCAGTAGGTGAGCAGAAAGTAAAAACAGAGGCACAACCGGAGAGCACTGCAACTCAGTCAATATCTGCCGGAGAATTCCAGGGAATGCAGGTTGTTTCTCAAGAGGGAGATAAGATCGGTGAAATCTCCAAAGCTCATTCTGACCAACAATCCGGTCAGGTTCAATTCGTCATAATTTCTAAAAGCGATGCGGAGCGCGATCATGTCGCTGTACCACTGGAAGCTTTGCGTTTTGACGAGGAGAAAAAGCAGGCTACACTGATGGTTGATGAGAGCAAGCTTGCCAATGCTCCGAAGCAGGAAGATAAGTCCACTCAAGTATTTGTTTTTGAATTAGAAGAGCATTATGGAGTAGCGCCGGCCTGGCAAAAGGAAGCTGAAATTATGGGTCCCCCGGTACCACCGACAGAATTGCCTGAGCAACGGACTGATACTCAATAACTCATCAAAATATCCTCATTTTGGGAACCGGGAGGAAAAGGGTCGAGCGTTTGCTTGACCCTCGCCCGGTTACGTGCTTATTCTTTTAACCTGATTTAGCAGCATTTTGCTTTGAGATCCTGGTTTAGTCGTCACGGCTACAATTACTCTTTATTGAGCTTCTCCATATCCAGTCGTGAAAGGCTAAAACATGCATTCTGCAGTACCATCCTGCCACAAAAAACGTCGTTCCGAACATAAAAACGAGGATGAGAATATGCCGAACTCCACAGCAGTCCATGAAAAGCCTGAATCGATCGCCTGGCATGCCGAACCCTTAGAACGTACCGCGGAACGACTCGACAGTTCCACCGAAGGTTTATCCGATGAGCAGGTGCAGCAACGACTGCAGCAGTACGGGACAAACGTCATTGAAAGGACCCGTCAAACGACTCCGCTTGAAATGCTCTGGCGGCAGCTTAAAGACCCTTTGCTTATGGTACTCATCGGTTCAGGCCTGGTGGCTATTGCTTTGGGAAAATTCATCGACGGCACCGTTGTTCTGGCGGTGGTGGTCATCAACACGATAATCGGTTTTATACAGGAATATCGGGCAAGCCGGGCTATTGAGGCCCTTGCCTCGCTTGTTCCGCAACAGGCGGAAGCCAGAAGAAATGGTTCATGGACTGAACTGAACGTACATGAACTGGTTCCTGGTGACCGGGTGCGTATAAAGGCAGGCGATAAGGTGCCGGCCGACCTGCGCCTGGCACTGGTGAAGAACCTGGCGGTTGACGAGGCCATTCTCACCGGTGAATCCGTACCGGCCCAAAAGCGTACCAAGGCGGTGGCGGAGGATGCACAGGTGGGCGACCAAGCCTGCCTTGCTTTCAAAGGCACTATTGCCACCTACGGCATGGCCGAGGGTATAGTGGTTCGAACCGGCAGTGAAACGGAGCTGGGCCGAATATCCGAGATGCTGCAAGAGACAACGGAACTTGAAACTCCTCTAACCAAAGCACTCGGTACGCTCGGTAAACAAATCACCGTCGCCATTCTGGTGCTGGCGGTTGTGATAATGGGGATCGGTGTCTGGCGCGACATGAACAGCGGTGTAGCGTTGATGAATGCCTTCCGGGACTCGATGATGTTTGCCATAGCTCTTGCTGTGGGGGCGATTCCGGAAGGTCTGCCCGCCATCGTTACAATTACCCTAGCCATAGGGGTACGCCGGATGGCGGCTCGTAATGCCATCATCCGTAAACTTCCGTCTGTTGAGACTCTGGGCAGCACTACAATCATCTGTAGCGACAAGACCGGCACGCTCACCAAAAACGAAATGACGGTGCGTCGTATATGGACCCCAAAAAACATCTACGAGGTCGAAGGCGTCGGCTATGACAAAACGGGCAATGTGCTTACTCCGTCTGGAGAGGCTCCGGGGGAGGAGCTTGTGGCAGCGCTTCGCGGTGCCCTGCTCTGCAGCGATGCCCGACTGGTTGATGAAGAAGGCCGGCGCAAGGTGGAGGGGGATCCCACAGAGGGTGCGCTTATCGTGGCGGGTGAGAAAGCCGGATTTGAACCGGCGGAAGTTCATCGCCAACATCCCAGAGTGGACACCGTGCCCTTCGATTCCGACCGCAAGTATATGGCCACATTGCACCAAGATGGTGAAAACAGTAATTTCATAGTTCTTAAGGGTGCTCCGGAGGTGGTTTTGGAACGATGTATCAACAACGATTCCGTAAACAGCAATAATATTATCAAGCAGGTCAATCTTCTGGCCGCCGAAGGTATGCGCGTGCTCGGCGTGGCCGAACGTGACGCAAAAGGACTTGTCGTGCCGGACCAGATCAGTGAGGAAGATGTGGATGGCGGCGGCTTCAGTCTGCTCGCTCTGTTCGGTATCATCGATCCGCCGCGCCAGGAGGCAATTGAATCCATCGGGCATTGCCACCAGGCTGGACTTACCGTGAAAATGATAACCGGAGATCATGCAGCCACAGCGAAGGCCATAGGGAAGGAACTCGGCCTCCATCATGGAGATGATCCCGCGATCGAAGGCAAAGAACTGGTGGCAATGAATGATGAGGAAATATGGCAGGCGGCGCGTCGCAGCAACGTCTTCGCGCGGGTTTCGCCGGAGAGCAAACTCAAGCTTGTTCGGGCGCTGCAGCGTGAGAATGGATCAGGTCGCAAGGAAGTGGTGGCGATGACCGGCGACGGCGTCAATGATGCACCGGCACTGAAGCAGGCCAATATCGGTATCGCCATGGGGATAACCGGCACATCGGCCACCCAGGAAGCATCCGATCTGGTGCTCATGGATGACAACTTCGCAACCATTGCGGCTGCCATCGAGGAAGGCCGCCGGGTTTACGACAACCTGGTGAAAGCCATCGCCTTCGTCATCCCCACCAACCTCGCCCTGGCGTTGATTCTTGTGTATGCCGTGCTGTTCTTTCCCTTTGAAGCGAGTCGGCAGGAACTGCTGTTGCCGATGAAGCCGACACAGCTGCTCTGGATTAACCTTGTGGCCGCCGTGGCTCTTGCTTTACCTCTTGCCTTCGAGGCCAAGGAGCCTAACCTCATGGTAAGACCGCCGCGCGACCCGGACGCTCCTTTTTTCAGTGGGTTCCTGATCTTTCGAACCATACTCGCAGCCGGGCTTATTTGCGCATTTGCCCTGATACTTTTTTCCTGGCACTATAACAGGCAGCTCACTGCGGGCATCGACCCGATCTCAGCGCTGCGGGAGTCCCAGACCCTGGCGGTAACCACGGTTGTCTTGACGCAGATATTCTATCTCCTCAACTGCCGTTCGCTTTCCGGCTCTGTTTTTCGCATCGGCATCTTTTCCAACCGGGTACTTTATACAGGTATAGGCATCGTTCTTCTATTACAGGCCGCATTCATCTATGCACCATTCATGCACACGGTGTTTGCCAGCAGTCCACTGGATGGCAACGAATTGCTCCTGGCCGCAGGTGTAGCCATTATCATTATGCCGGTTATCGAGCTGGAGAAATGGATTCGTGGACGTATCAGGGTATCGGATCGCCCAGACGCTGCCAGCCGCACCGGCAAAAAACATTGACATTTTTTCACTGAAAATTGGTTTTGCTCATTCCTCAACTATATTCTGACATTTACCGGTAATCGCGAAGGCTGATCACTGTTTTCTCTCCTTTGAAATCACCAGCAGATAATCCTCACGACAGACAAGATAAGCAGCATCCGGATTAGAGATAAATTCTCCACCCCGGCCTTTCTTAACACCAAAAACGATAATGTTATTTTCAGTTTTCATGGCAATAAAAATATCCAGAAAACTTAATCCGATCATTTTTTCGGGCACAGGCATTGAGTACAATTCATTTCCATATCGGGTGCTGAGCAATTCCGAGATAATGCGGCTTATGCCGTGGTCGGTGGCGGCACTTGCTATCAGATGGCTGTTCAATTCACTGCCGATTATGATCTCATTGGCATTGGCCCGTCGACAATGCATTTCGTTGGACTTGTCGACTAACTCAACCACACTGTAGACATTCGGATTCATACATTCGACGGTAAGAGTGGTGAGAACGACCTTGGCATCCCTTGCGGTGGTTTCTATCGCATCATCTCCAAGAATAATGATGGTATTGGCCTGTTTCAGATTGGCCATTTCCAGGCTTTCTTCATTGACAATGCCACTGATAAAAGTAAGAAGAGGATCATCCACTGGTTTTTCTCCGATATCGGCAATGAGCACAATGGGCATTTTTTCACTTTTCGGATCTGATCGTAATTCTTTCAAAACGGCTTTTGCCCGATGGTTCCATTCACAAATAATGATGTGATTATTAACTTTTGTAGCAACCATTCCTTTGTTCTCCTTGATCCGCACACTTATTAACATCGAAGCAAGACTGGCGCTGAGTACCCCAAGCAAGCCAATCCCAAAAAACATGATAAAAATAGCCAGCACTCTGCCCTCTTGAGTACTTGGTGAAATGTCTCCATACCCAACCGTGGTAAGTGTAACGATACTCCACCAAATTCCCGAGTCAAACGAAATGCCTGGCTCAAAAAACGCGATCAGATATCCACTGCAAAGGACAATAACCAATATAATCCCTAGAAGTTTTATCACGTTCTCACGCTGGAGAAACGAATAAAACTTCAATATTCTTTTATACATATTGTGCATCTCGCTGGTATTGAGAGAAAATTTATCTACGATGAAGCGGCATTAAGTTACTGGACCACAAGGAGGTTTGAAGGCGATCTTTGCTAACCTTCCGCAGAAACCCCTTTTTATGGCATCGGTTTGTAATATGCCAAATTTGACCTGGGATGAAATGTTCATTAGCTCTGGAGCAAGTTGGCAGCTGTTCTAGGAGTCCTTTTATTATACCATTGACCATTCGTCCAGCAATGAATTGCAAGAATTGCCATTAATGGTTTATAGGAGTTGCTTCTGCAAGTACTATTTCGATCTTTTCTGACTTTATGCATAGACGTGTGAAGCTGGGGGAGATAAAATATAGGATCTGATATGACTATCCAATTAAAGACAAGGACCTTATAGCGCAAGTCCATTTGACGGTCGCTACGATCCATGGTTAATATAAGGATCTTTCTTTAATCCACTCAAGCAGACGACGAAATATGATAATCTCTCTTGCCGACAACAGCGAAATCGATACCGAGCGAGATCTCAGCTCGGCGGAAAAGCATATCCTTCAGAAACTGCTGTGCTACAAGGTTTTTGTTGGCTCGGTGGCCGAATTCCGACAGAAAAAGGAAACAGCCTTTCGGGTCGGCTGGAATGATTCCGGCTCCGTTCGCGAATCGACCATCATGGCGAAGGTGGTCGAACAGTTGGAGACGGAACTGCGTCTTCGGCTTCAGGCCCAGACTGATCAGTAATCCTTTTGCAGGGGCAGAGGTATTATCTGATATTTGCAGAGGCTGTGCGAACACGTTCGACAACATTCGGCGGCAACGGTATATATCCGAATCTATCGGAGATCTTTTGCCCTTCATCCAGGCAAAATAATATCATCTTTCGTAACCCTTCGGATTTTTTCGGGTCATCATATTTTTTATAGAACATCATCCAGGTGTAGGTGGTGATGGGATATGATTTATCCCCTGCAGGATCGGATAACCAGACGATCATATCAGCTGGGATTTCGGCATTGGCTAGAGCGGCTTAACCGCCTTCGAGGCCTGGTTCAATAAACTTGCCGTTCTTGTTTACCAAACTGGCCAGATCAAGTTTTGCCAAACTGGCAAAACCGTAGTCAAGATAGCCTATTGCCCCTGGAATGTGATTAATGGCTGCTGAAACGCCAAGATTGAGTCTGACATTTCCTAATGTTTACAGCAGCCGGCCAGTTAATTTTTTTCCCAAATCCCGGTCCGTTTTCGAGAATTTAAAAGTGAATTATACTCGATCCAAGAGCTACTCAGAAGGTAGTTTAGTCGACAAATACCTAATGAGCGCTCGAATTAATACTCAGCGCAGTAACTGTGACCAAAATCAGTCCCATGCCGATGATCTGCAGACCGACCAGGCTTTCATTTAAAATAAAGACGCCGAAGAGCGACGCGGTGACCGGCTCGACCATTGCCACAATTGAAGCTACGGCCGGCGCGGTGTATTTTAGACCGACGATATAGAGAATGAACGACAAACCTGCACCAAACACCCCCAGTACGGCGAACAATGGCCAACTCGGTGTGCTCAGCACTGCCAAGGTTTGATCGGCATCGCCCAGCCAGATAAGTATGGTGACGAGTGCCGAGAAAGCTATCACGAGAATCGCCTGCGGGCTACCATGCGGTGCCGCATACTTGAAGCCGAAAATGAATACCGCATAGGACAGGCCGGAAAGCAGTCCTGCACCGGCGGCGATCGGCGTGACGTCGCCCTCTCCAATTTCGTAAATACCTGTAAGCAGTACGACGCCAAGCATTACCATTGCCATCGCGCCCCATTTGAGCGGAGTTGGTCTTTCGAGCTTGAGGGTGAAGGACACGAGATAGACGAACACCGGTGCGCAGTACATTAGTGTCGCTGCAATCGCAACACTGCCCTCTGCGATGCTTATGAAATAGAAAGTAAAGTTGCCAGCTACGCCCGCACCGGCGATCGTCGACCAGAACCACAATCGAAGACTTGCCAATCCGCTGCCGTGTGGGCGCAACGCTAGCCAAACGAAAACGAACAACAGCCCGATCGCGCCCCGGTAGAACGACACCACAAGTGGGTCCCAGCCCTGGGCTGTGAGAATGCCGCCGATCCCGCCTGATACTCCCCAGCATAGTGCCGCAAGTGCCACGAACGCCGTACTCAGAGCCGCCATTTTGTTTGAAAAATATAGTAGTTATTTGAGCTTCTCATAAGTGCTAACCTCACTTTTTCTACGTGCATTCTGAATCTCATTATAATCACCAAATAGGCAATCTCCTATTTCCACGATCTGGCCCCACTGTACGGACACACCGACTTCACTTGAGCCAAAGTCTCCGTGCTCAAAAAGTTAGTCCAGGCGTCCGTTGATCTGGTTGGTCTCTTCGTTGGTCTGGGTACCGGAAACGACGTCATAGGAGTATCTTTCCAGCTTGGAGGAGTTGCCCCATTCCCCGTTTTTGAAGAAGGCAAGCTGGAGATTCCAGTTTTCCTGGTCCCAGATGGCTTTCAGACCCATGTCGTAGTCATCCTCGAAGCCTATATAATAGGGGGATGCCGAACCACCAATTATGCGAGGCGTAGGGAAGCAGGCCGAACGGGACCTGGGTCACTTCCAGATGGTTTTATGGTCGTCGGCCTTTTCCCGAATCTCAAAAACTCCGGTTCAATTCGATGGCAAACTCTCCTTCAACCCGATTGGATAAATCGTTCGCTCGAGGCCGGTATTACTCCGAGAAAACATACAAAAAACCAAGACAGCAGAAAAAAAGGCTGTAACACCAAGCATTAGCCAATACAAAGATTATTGAAACTAATATTACATATCACAATATGACAGGCATATCAGCCGCAATAAAGGATGTTTTAATGTGTCAGGGTGGCGTTACTCTCAGGAAAAAAAGAAACACACAATGTAAACTATTGTATGGACAGGATCGGCCATTATCAAGATATTCCTGCACTGATGAACCTCAATACATAGAAGAAGGGAAGCCCTCCTCTATGTGGAAACTGATAATGACCGAGGGGCGGTGGGACGGTGAGATTTGGAACCGTCGAAAAGACGGGGACCTTTACCGGGAACGCATGACTGTCAGCATGGTGCGTGACGCGGACGGCGAACCTGCCCGCTATGTATCGTATTCAGCGACATTACTGCTCTGTGGCGCAAAGATGAACACATAAAGCACCTGGCTTTTCACGATGCCTTAACCGGCTTGCCGAATCGTACCCAGCGACGAGTTCATAGTTGTTCTCAATAATCCGAAAGGAATAGAGAAAATTACGTCTATCGCCACCAGTGTCGTCAGCTCAATCAATGAGCCTGTGGAGATTCTCGGTGAAGTGCTCCGCGTAGGAGCGTCCCTCGGCATTGCCATGTTCCCCGCCGACGCAAGTACATTCGCGGAGTTGATCAAGAATGCCGACGGCAATGTATGTCGCCAAAAACTCGGGCAGGAATAAGATGATTTTTTATGCGTTTGAAAATAATTCTTGATCACCCATGATATTGAAAATTCCGACTCTTATAAAGACTCCTAGGAGCTTGTTTTTGCGTGCTCTCCATAACACCCTTGCCCGTGATAAGTATTTTATGTTAAGCAGATGACTTAATACTGAATCATGCACAAGGTCTTTATTCTTGTTCTTCATGCCCATGCCGGGCTCAAAACTCCAACAAATCCAACCAATGATGCAGCGACTCTACTTAATTCGTCATGCCAAATCCAGTTGGTCCAACCCGGACCTTGATGATTTTGCCAGGCCGCTCAATAAGCGGGGGAAAGTTGATTGTTCTGAAATGGCTGCACGACTTGGCAGGGCAGGGATACGTCCGGATTTGATTGCAGCCAGTCCGGCCAAAAGAGCAAAGAAAACGGCGATCTGCATGGCTAAGGGGACTGGGTATGACAAGGATTCGATTTGTTATTACGACGAATTGTATCTTGGAACAGTTTCATATCATCTCCAGTTGATTGAGGAGTTGTTCAGCGGTGTTGATGTCCTGTTTCTGGTCGGACACAATAATACCATGACGGAGCTTGCCGAATACCTGACCGGCGCTCGTTTCGGCAATGTTCCTACCTGTGGCATTATTGCAGTGGAATATGCCGATCCTCAAAAGTTTTCCGCCGACGCCGGTGCCGGAAAAATACTGTTTTTTGATTTTCCTAAAAATACTTCCGGTTCAGAAATTTTAAAATGAGTGATGTTGCCTTTGAAGGGGACGATCCCAAGGCGCCGTTTCGGCGGGTTATTCCGGCATTGCTGCTGCTTGCTTCGGTTTTTCTGCTGAATTTTATTTCCAGAATCATCTTTTCTCCCTTATTACCGGAAATACAGCAGGATATGCAACTGGCGCATTCGGTGGCCGGATCGTTTTTCCTCTTTATCTCGGCTGGTTATTTCATTTCCATCCTGTTGTCGGGCACTGTATCTTCTCGGCTCGGTCATAAATGGACTATTGTCGTTTCTGCTGTGGGAAGCGGTTTGATGCTTTCTATTGTCGGTTTTTGCACCTCTGTTATAGCTATGCGGATAGCATTGTTTTGCCTTGGTTATGCCGCAGGATTATATCTTCGATCCGGTCTGGCGACCATTACCAGGCTGGTGGCTCCGGCTTATCTGGCACGCGGGGTGGCTATCCACGAACTGGCGCCCAACATAGGTTTTGTCACCGCACCTCTGCTTTCAGGCCTGATGCTGTATTATTTTTCCTGGCGGCAAGGACTGCAAATACTTGGTCTCATCCTTGGCTGTATGGGGCTTATCTATGCGCTTTCCGGAAAAGGCAATGGACAGAAAGAAAAAAAGAAGGATTTTGCTCTCGTCCGGAGTCTACTTGTCAATCCTCTGTTTTGGCTGATGGTGCTGCTTTTTTCATTTGCTATCTGCTCAACCCTTGGTATTTATGCTATGCTGCCGCTTTATCTGGTGACGGAGCATGGCATGGATCATGATGCGGCAAACAGGCTGGTCTCGCTCTCCCGGGTGAGTTCGGTATTCATGCCTCTGGTAGCCGGTTGGTTTGGTGATCGGTTCGGTAATGCCACGGTCATGCTCATTGTCTTGTTTACTGCAGGGATTCTCACCATCCCCCTGGGTTTTTTGGCCGGATATCCGCTCATTTTCTTTGTGGTATTACAGCCTATGGTTGCTGTCTGTTTCTTTCCTTCAGGTTTTGCTGTGTTGTCGGGAATCGGCGGCAGGGAAGCAACAGGATCCGCTATTTCGCTTTGCATACCTCTTGCTTTTCTTATTGGCGGCGGTGCCATTCCGATGGTAATTGGCAGCGTTGGCGATTATTATAGTCTAGCTGCAGGTTTTATCGGTACAGGTTGTTTTATCACCTTTGTTGCTGCAGCTGCCTCTTGGGTTGGACAAAACAGAGCTCTGTTCCAGTAATATTTTATATTTATTCTGAAAATGTCGGCAGGAAGAAAAATGGTTGATGGTGTTCCTAATTGTTTGAAATGTATTCATTACTTTATTACTCACGATCCCGGTAGACCGTACGGCTGTCGGGCTATGGCATTTAAAAGTCGAACCAACCCGGCTCAAGTGGTTTTGAAGAGTTCAGGTATAAATTGTCAGCTGTTTACTCCCAAAAAAAGACCCGGTAACAAGACGGGATCAAAAAAAATAGCATAATAATATAAGTAATCCTTGCACCTCTGATGATTGAAGATAAAGTTTGCAAAAATAATAAGTTGAAGGAATCGGTGCAGTCTCTTATCCGTGAAACCTGGTTGACAAGCTGGGAACTGATTCGGATTACTATACCGGTTGCCATAATAACCAAGATTCTTGAAGAATTTGGCTTGATCGGTTATCTCAGCATGGTTCTTGAACCGGTGATGAATCTCATCGGTTTGCCCGGATCGCTGGGGCTGGTTTGGGCAACAGGAATGCTGACCAATCTGTATGGTGGTATTGCTGTTTTTGCCGCCCTGGCTCCGGGGCTTGACTTGACTTCCAGCCAGATAACGGTGCTTTGTTCGGCAATGCTGATCGCTCATTCTCTTCCAGTTGAATTAAGCGTGAGTAAGCGGGCAGGGGCTCCGCTTCTTCCGATCGCCCTTCTGCGGGTGATCGGTGCCGTGGTCTATGCCTTTCTTCTCAATAAAATATGCCTTGGTCTTGATATCTGGCAGGAGAAGGCCACCCTGTTGTTTAAAGCCCCTGCACAAACCGGCGAATCGACGGATCTTCTGCAGTGGACCCTGACTCTGTTGCAGAACCAGGGAATGATAATTTTAATAATTCTTTGTATAATCATCTTTATGAGGATCTTTCGAAAGGTCGGTCTTCTCGGCCTGCTGGAGAAAATCCTGGCCCCTGTTCTGCCCCATTTCGGCATGGGCCGACAGGCGGCACCGATCACTGTAGTGGGAATGGTCATGGGTATCGGCTATGGTGGAGCGCTGATAATCAGGGAGACCAGCACCGGCTCGATGTCCAAAGAAGAAGTCTTTAATTCCATGGCCCTCATGGGGCTTTGTCATGGTTTGGTTGAAGACACTTTGATAATGGCCGCCATTGGTGGAAAATTCGGCGGAATTCTGTGGGGAAGGATAGTATTTTCACTCATCGTTACCTATCTGCTGGTGCGGCTGCTTCAGACGTTGGTCGCCAGACGCATCAATCAGCAGGCATAAAAAAAAAAAGCAGCGTAATTATAAAATAACAAGAACAGCTTATGGATTTTACAAAATTTGGCAAGAAGATGACCTCTGATGCCGGGATACTCTCCCTGATGGACGATTTGGGAAAAATCGCCGCCGGTGAGAATATGATCATGATGGGAGGCGGGAATCCCGGACTGGTACCGGAGTTCCAGGAAATAATGCGCAATCAGCTTCTTAATATATGCAGCGACAGCAAGAGTTTTCATCAGCTGGTCGGCAGCTATGCGCCTCCTGAAGGAGGCAAAGCATTCAGGGAAGGACTTGCCGCTCTTCTTAAAAAAGAACAGGGGTGGGATGTCGGGCCGGAAAACATTTGTCTGACAAACGGTAGCCAGACTGCCTTCTTCATGCTCTTTAATCTTTTTGCCGGCGTCTTGCCCGATGGTCGGAAAAAAAAGATCTGCCTGCCTTTGGCCCCTGAATATATAGGCTATGCAGATCTCGGGTTGACCGACGGTCTCTTTGTCTCTACTAAGCCTCGTATAGAACTCCTTCATGATCGTTTTTTTAAATATCATATAGATTTTGACAAGCTGAAGATTGACGACAGTATCGGTGCCATCTGCATCTCCAGACCGACCAATCCTACAGGAAATGTAGTAACTGATAAAGAGCTGGCAAAGCTTGCCGAGCTGGCGGAGCTCCATAATATTCCATTAATTGTAGACAGTGCCTATGGTCTGCCGTTTCCGGGAATGCTGTTCACAGAGGCGGAACCGGTCTGGAGCGAGAATCTGATAGTTTGTCTTTCCCTTTCCAAGCTGGGGCTGCCTGCTGTTCGGACGGGGATAGTTGTTGCGGCAAAAGAGATCATTCGGGCTCTTACCAGTATGAATGCCATAATGTCGCTGTCCCCAAATAATTTTGGTGCTGTGCTGGCCGAGCGGCTGGTTACCAGCGGCGAAATCACTGCCATCAGCAAGGACCTTATGCAGCCTTTTTATCGCAGGAAAATGGAAAAGGCAGTGGCTGTGGTTCAGGAAAAATTTACCGACATCCCTTGTCGCATTCATATTCCTGAAGGCGCAATGTTTCTCTGGCTGTGGTTTGAGGATTTGCCCATAACCAGCCTGGAACTCTATCAACGGCTCAAGGATCATGGCGTCCTGGTTGTTTCCGGGCACTATTTTTTCCCCGGCTTAAGCGATGAATGGCAACATAAAGATGAATGTCTTAGAGTGACTTATTCCCAAAATGATGAAGATGTTCAGCGGGGACTCGCAATCATTGCCGAGGTGGTGAGGTCGGCCTATGCGGAGGAGTACGTACAAACTAAAACAACGATGTAGAAGAGTTTTTACGACACCATCAGTCTTTGATGTTTATTTATTAAATCGAAAGCATAAAATCGGACAGCTTCGGTGCAGCCGATACAATAAAATGCGGATTTGATCAGTGATTCAGGGTTAAGAAAGATTTTTAAAATAATGATGAAAATTGAAATCGGCTCTGTACACCGGCCGAAGATTAAAACAGGATAATTGGCAATGCGCTGGAGTTATAAAACCGTACATTTTGAACTGAAAAAAGAAGGCCTTCTGGGAAGTGCTTTTCTCGATGAACCGGAAATAGAATTGTCATTGAACCAGTATGGTAAGGCCGGTTGGGAGTTGGTCTCTTTGCTTGAAACGATGGACGGACTGATTGCTATCTTCAAGCAACCTTTTAGTCTGGACACCCGATCTTTTTCTTCTCCAGCCGAATCCATTGAAAGGATGAAACGGTTGCCAAAAGAAATGGAGAAAACGGAATTAGAGAAAACAAAAGCCCAGAAAACCCGTTTAGCCGTCGAAAAAGAAATGGAGAGGTCGCAAGAAGAGGAGGAGGTCATACTGCTTGATGAGTATGAGGTCGTGGAAGATAAAGTTGAGGAACCTGCGACAAAACGCTCAGTCCCACCTAAAGATATCGGCTCCATCCGAATCGAGTAGGACATCATGGAAACCGGCATGGAATTTGTTGATCAGAATTTGCTCGAATGGATACGGAAAATTCGCAGAAATCTCCATCAGCATCCCGAACTCAGCTATCAGGAACATCGTACCTCGCTGTTAATCCAGGAAAAATTAACGGAGTTAGGGGTTCGTTATCGTAATGGTTGGGGTGGAACAGGAGTTATCGCGATAATAGGTGACACAGATGATAGAGGCGATAAGTCCGGACGTGCCGGTCATGTCGGTTTACGGGCGGATATGGATGCTTTACCTATACAGGACAAAAAGACAGTCTCTTACGCTTCAAAACTCCCGGGTGTAATGCACGCCTGCGGTCATGACGGCCATGTCGCCATGCTGCTTGGAGCTGCAGCAATTTTAAGAAAACAGCCGCTGGCGGGGCGAGTTTCTCTTATTTTCCAGCCTGCTGAAGAAAACGGCAACGGGGCGGCAAAGATAATCGAGGAAGGCGCACTGAAAAACGGCATAGGTGCCGTATTTGCCGGACATATAGACACCCACTATCCAACAGGGACGATAACAGTAGACGAAGGAATTATCTGTTCCTCGGCTGATCCATTTTCTCTTCGAATCATCGGCAAAAGCGCCCATGCCGCTCGTCCGCATGAAGCAAAAGATGCCATCGTGGCCGGGGCGTATCTTGTAACTGCCATGCAGACTTTGGTTTCCAGGGAAACCGACCCGAATAAAGCAGCCGTTGTCACTGTAGGCCGTTTTCATGCAGGAGAAGCCAATAATGTGATCGCGGAAGAGGCCTGCATCGAGGGGACGATACGTTCAAATGACATAGAGGTACGCAGGCGGGTTCTTGATGGATTGCAGCGCATCTGTGATGGCGTGGCTCTGCAGTATGGAGTGAAAATTACTATTCAATTCCATGATTGTCTGCCGGTCGTGTTCAATTCCCTGCAGGCAACCAAAATTGCCCGACGTGCCGCCCAGCTGGTAATAGGGGCAGGTGGGGTGATTTCTCAAGGTCGACCGAGCCTTGGCGGTGAGGATTTTGCCTTCTATCAACAGGTTGTGGACGGCTGCCTGGTACGGTTCGGAGCAGACAGTCTTACCGGTGACGGACCGGCTCATAGCGGCAGCTTTGATTTTGATGAAAATGTCTTAGGTATTGGAGCAGCATGGCTGGCTTGTGTTGCCACACAATGGCTTGAGTGGTTTGATGAAAATGGAGAGCAAAAAAGAAATAGCTGATGAACAAATTACAGTACCTGAGCAGGAACTGCAATTTGCCCACAGTCCCAAATATACCCTCGGTGTAGAGATTGAATTTCAAACCCTGGATATGGCTACCTGGGACCTTACTCCCATGGCTCCGGTTCTTCTCGCCAATGCTCCACAACTCCTTCGACCCCGCCTTTCACCCGAATTTATTCAGTCGATCCTCGAAATTCAGACTGGTGTTTGTTTTTCCCTTGTTGATGTGGAAAATGATCTCATGCAGACAATCAGTCTTGCTGAAGAATTGTCCGCAGACAACAACTGTATGCTGTTTTCGGCGAGTCTGCATCCATTTGCCCGGTATCGCGATCAGTTACTGACCACCAGTGAGCGATATGAACGTATTATGCAGGAGTTGCAACTCATTGGGCGTCGGTTTATCTCTCAGGGCTTTCATGTCCATGTTGGACTTCCCGATGCAGATACACTGATTCGTGTCTGCAACAGGATTCAGGCATACTTGCCGGTTTTGCTTGCTCTTTCCACTTCTTCACCTTATTCCCAGGGAGAAGATACCGGGCTGATGTCATATCGGACCAAACTCTTTGAAGTCCTGCCGCTTGCTGGAATTTTTGCCCACATTCCCAACTGGAAGGCTTTTTCCAAACAGATAAGGGAGTTGCAAAGCGTCGGCGTGATTAATTCGATACAGGATCTTTGGTGGGACGCTAGGCCGAATCTTGATTTTGGAACAATAGAAATCAGGATTTGTGACCTGCCTACAAGATTTTCCGATATACTCGGCATAACCGCCGTCATACAGGCCCTTGTCGCTACCCTGGCTGAGGATAAAAAATCGTATCCGCCACTCGATCCATATATAATTCAGGCCAACAAGTGGCAGGCCGCCCGGCATGGTTTGCGGGGGACATATGTCGATCCGACGCATATGCCGGCTGCTGAAAGAATCTCGTATCACGAGGCTGTGGAAGACATTTTGAAATATATTGAACCGATGGTTATCCGTCTTGGTGCGGAACTTTACAGAGATTATATATATAGAATTCTGAAACATGGGACCGGTTCAGATTTTCTTCGACGAAGGTACAGGGAAACAGGTGATTTACAGAAAGTTGTGCAATCTCTACAAAGTGAGTTTTGGCAGTGAGCAGGTATGACCGATCAATAATTGCCTCGGGGCACCAATTGGCAAGCGAGGCAGCAGGAAAAATACTTGAAGCCGGAGGGAATGCATTTGATGCCGTAGTTGCAGCTGGATTTGCTTCTGCTGTAGCCGAACCGACCCTGACGAGTCTGGGAGGCGGTGGCTTCATGGTCGGACACAGCGAGAAGACCGGACAGGATATGTTTTTTGATTTTTTTGTAGACACTCCTGGAAAAGGGCGGGAAAACGATGTCTTCGACCCTGACTTTCACACCGTAACCGTCGATTTTGGTGGCTCTTCACAGGATTTCAACATAGGTTTGGGTTCCGTTGCCGTTCCCGGTACACTCAAAGGTCTTCTGCATATTCATAAGAAACTCGGCAGAATGGATCTGGCGGATGTCATCAGCCCGGCAAAAGAAGCTGCCCTGCATCACAGGGTTAATGGGCATATGGGGTATTTCCTGAAACTGCTCTATCCTATTATGACGATAGCGGAAAGAGGGAGACGGATATATGAACCGGATGGTAAATTTATCGAGACTGGCGATTTTTTGCAAAATCCAGAAATGGCCGGGTTTCTCGAGTCATTGAGTTCAAACGGTGCAGACAGTTTGTATTTTGGGGAAATTGCCCGGAAAATAGACCAGGAAATGAAGGACGGCGGAGGATTGTTGACCGCAGAAGATCTGGCCGCTTATGAAGTGAAAGAAAGAAAGCCCCTTGCAATCCCTTACAGGGACAGCTTATTTCTTACCGTGCCGGAACCATCCATGGGGGGAACACTCATTGGCTTATCGTTGTCACTTATGGCTGAGTTGCCCCAAAAGATCCATGAATGGGGATCCGGTGAGCATCTGATGGATACCATAAGCTTAATGAAAGAAGTGGAAAGCCTTCGCAAAGCAGGTGTTACAACGCCCGATGCTTTGCAGCAATTCTTACAGGATAAAACAATTCTGACTGAATTAACCAGAAAAATGCGCCTGTTCAGCCGGGGAACCACCCATGTGTCGGTTGCTGATAAGAACGGTAATTGCGCCAGTATGACCTGTTCAAATGGTGAAGGCGCCGGATATTTTGCTCCTGGAACTGGTATAATGCTCAACAATATGATGGGGGAGGATGATCTGCATCCCAATGGTTTCCACTCAAGTGAACCGGGAGAAAGGGTGTTTTCCATGATGTCTCCTTCACTTTTATTGAAAGGAGGCAAAGTACAGCTGGTTATCGGCAGTGGCGGATCCAAAAGGATAAGAACCGCCGTGAGTCAGGTTTTAAACCAGGTGGTTGATTTCGGCCGACCTCTCCAGCAGGCGATCGATGCTCCGAGACTCTATCTGGATGAAGACTGCCTGCAGATGGAACCAGGCTTTAGTAAACAGGCGGTTATGGCAGTTGAACAAAGGTTGCCGGTCAATCTTTGGACAAAGAAAGACGTATATTTCGGAGGCGTCCATGCCGTCATTCCCGGCATTGAAGGCGCAGCGGATCCTCGCAGGGGAGGATCCGTGGTTACCATCAATCATAAAAACTGATGGCGTCGTAAAAACTCTTCATCTGCGTCGTTGCTACAAAATATCTATCATTACGACGTACTCTAGTACGCCGAAATAATAGATATTTTGTGCGCCTCGCATATGAAGTTTTTTACTTAGCCATCTGAAATTTTAGGTTTTTACGAGTTTATCAAAACTGAGTTCTGCAACTGTTGGTTTTGGTTACCGGCTTTCAAACTTTTTCGGGAGTAAAATCTTAACCTAGATTCAGAAACATTCCCACCTGATAGACGGCGACTGCCATACCAAATGCAAAAACAGTGTTGAAGGTCATGGAAAAGGCAGCCCATTTCCAGGAGGACTCCTTGGCGATGCAAACGACAGTGACAAAGCATGGCGCATAAAACATGATAAATACCAGTGCAGCGACAGCTACAACTCTATTCCAGTTGTCGTCATTTTTTAATCGCTGCCCAAGAGATTCCGATTCTTCAGTATCAACCTCTCCCATAGAATAGGCGGTTCCCAGGGTAGAGACTATCACTTCCTTGGCGGCAAATCCTCCAATTAGCGCAATATTGGTCCGCCATTCAAAGCCGGCAAATTTGGAAAAGGACTCAAGGGAAGTGCCAAGTCTTCCAGCTATTGAATTACGCAATCCTGCTTCGGTTTCGGCATTATTAATCCGACGGAGCTGTTCGGTGACAGCGGCATTAGATTCGGATGATTCCTCATTTCCCGTCGATGTTCCGGGTGCGGTCTGTGTGGCGGCACTAGTCATAACTGCCTGACGTTGCAGTTCAAATTGGGCAGTCTTCTCTTCGGATAAACCAGGAAAAGTCATAAGAGCCCAGAGTAGGATGGAAATTCCGAGAATAACAGTTCCGGCCTTTTTAATATATTGATATGTTCGCTCCCAGGTGTGAATCAGAAGCCCCCGCATTGTCGGGAAACGATAGGGCGGAAGTTCCATGACAAAAGGAGTCGGGGCGCCTCGTAATACGGTTGAACGTAATATTTTGGCTGCGACGAGAGCGACAACCCAAGCCAGCATCGTAAAAAGAAACATATACGACGCTTTGTTTTCACTGAAAAATGCACCTATCAACAGGGCAAGAACGGGCAGTTTGGCTCCACAGTTCATAAAAGGAACAGTAAGCAGGGTCGCCATGCGTTCCTTTGGGGACCGGAGAGTTCTGGTTGCCATTACTCCAGGGACGGCGCAGCCTCCGGCAATTCCACCTGAAACAATAAAGGGCATGACTGAAGAACCGTGAAGTCCGAATATCCTGAAAATCCTGTCCATCATAAAAGCAACCCTGGCGAGATAGCCGGAGTCTTCAAGAATAGCGATACTGAAAAACATGAACATAATAAGCGGTACAAATCCGAGCACACCGCCAACTCCATCAATAACACCGGAGATAATCATCGATTTTAAAAGTCCATCCGGCAGTGTGTTTTCAACCAGGTCGGCAGTCCAGCTGAAAAAACTTTCCAGCCATACAACAGGGATCTCACTCCAGCTGAAAGTAAACTGATAGACCCCAAAGAGGATAAGCAGCATTATGGCTGGACCAACCAGCCGGTTGGTGAGGACTTTGTCAATTTTATCGGAAGTATAAAGCCGGTCTGAGTCGAATTTATGGGTTACAACTCCTTGTCTGAGCACTGACTTGATATAGCCATAGCGATGGTCGGCGATTAAAGCTTCTGGGTAAACATCAAGAGTCTTATGGGTATGCTCGGAGGTCTTGTTGACAATTTCTTCAAGGGCTTGAGCTACAACAGGATCGCTCTTTCGGCCTTTTTCCAGAATCTGGTCATCATTTTCCAGATATTTAATAGCAGTGTATCTGGATGGATAGGTATCACGGAGCAGGGAGGACTTGTCGATTATCGCAATCAGATCGGTAAGCGTGGTATCGAGATCTTCGCCATACGAGATATCGCGTGGATTCCATTGGACTTCTTTAGTGGTTACGCGCAGGCAGGCATCGAGCAGCTCCTTTTTACCAAATCCCGAGCGGGCAATGATGGGTACAACTGGAACCTGGAGCAGTTTTTCCAGTACTTCAGCCTTTATTTCAATCCCTCGGTCTTTTGCCACATCAATCATGTTAAGGGCAATAACCAGCGGAACGCCAAGCTCAAGAAGCTGACAGGTCAGGTACAGGTTTCTTTCGAGGTTGGAGGCATCAACAATATTAATAACTACCTGTGGACGCTCATTTACCAGATAATCACGTGTAACCAGTTCTTCCGCTGAGTAGGCAGTCATGGAGTAGGTTCCAGGAAGATCTGTCATCGTTATTTTTTGATTATTGTGGTAGCAGATACCTTCTTTATGATCAACAGTGATACCGGGATAATTACCGACGTGTTGTCTGGCACCGGTTAATTGATTGAAGAGTGAGGTCTTTCCTGCATTGGGATTGCCCGCAAGGGCCATTAATAGGTGCATTGGCTGGATTCTAAATTAAGAATATTTTATTAAAAAGAGAAAGACTCAGGCGATCTTGACAAGGATATGATCCGCTTCATTATTGCGCAGGGTGAGGGTACTATGGAGTACACGAATGGCAACCGGATCATAGAGGGGAGCCCTGCCGCAGACTGTTATCGGAGTTCCCGGAGTAAGACCCATGGCCCTGAGACGCCGGCCTAATTCACCGGAAACAGTGATTTTTTCAATAATGCCTTTCTGATCTTTTTGCATGTTTCGTAATAATAAACTGTGCATGTGTGTCATCGATAATAAAAATTGTTACCCATGTACGGGATGATTATTTATTTTCATCAGTTTTTCGGCTGCTGCAGGATGATTCCGCACAGCATGAACAGCTGTCCCCGCAGGAAATATCAGCGTCCTTACTGGTAGCAACTTTCCACTGACGATAAAATCTTCGGCCGGTAAAAAATGCACAGGCAGCGATAATAGCCCAAATGATAATTATTTCAACCATGATAAATCTCTGTTAGAGCGTCCTAACTCTCAGGGCAAAAAAAAGGCCCAAGCTACTGGACATTTGATGTATTGTTATAAGCCTGAAACGTAAATGTTGTCTGACACATCCGAATCCAGACTAATGGTGCCGCCATTAACCTTTAACAGGCATTGACTTCCTGTTTCAGAACAAATCACATCCGCCTCGACTCCTGGATAAAGGCCCATGCTAGCCATGCGGGCACAGATTCTTCTGTCTCCGGTAACTTTGCAGACCTTCACTCTACCGGTTCTCGCTCTCTTAGAAAGAGGAGTTACCTGATCATTGCATCGTCCCCAGCCAAAACAGTTTCTGACCTTGTCAGCGAAACAGCAACCGTTCTTTTTCCCTCTTTTTGAATGCATAGTATTCTCCAATTAATTACAACCTTTAGGTACAACAAACAATAACTGTAGTCAACATGTATTTCAAGGAGAGGCAATAATTTTAGGACGCGCTAACCCGCATTTCTCATCAGTTCAGGCGGCGTCAGCTTTAAAGTTTTTGGTAGTGAACCATAGTAGGCTATGTTCATTACCAAAATACTGACGAAGATGACGCCGCATGGGCTGACCTTTGGTGAACATTGTGTTGATGAAGAGAAGAAAACTAAACAATGTCGAACCTCTTGAAAAAACAAATATACTCTGAAAATCAACTCAATGTTTATGAGAAATGCGGGCTAAGAGGAAGGTGTATGTAAGGAGCTTTTGATGGCATTTTTTCACCTGTCTTTGTAGTAGGGAGAGTGAACGCAGAGCATCTCGACCAGAATTTTCGGGAAGAAGAGTATACGGGGAAATGTGAAAAGATGAACAAAAAAAGATGGGTGTGTCAGTTGCTGCTGCAAGGGACGGGGAGGGGAAAAAAAAGTTTCACCCGGCGGTGTCTGTCTCTACAGTGATAAAATCTGCTTCATTATTACGCAGGGTTAGAGTGCCGCCCATTACCCTGAGAGCCACAGGATCATTGAGTGGTGCTCTGCCCTGGATAGTGATTTCGGTTCCGGGAACCAAACCCATTTCTCTTATTCGTCTTCCGAGTTCACCACTGACTTTGACCGATTTGATGATTCCTGACTGATGTTTTGCCATCCGGCGGAGATTGATAATTGCCACTTTCTGCTCCTTTAGTGCCTTACTCCAGAAAATCTGTCACTCAGTTCAGTCCCCATGCTTTGAGGAGGAGAAAAAACAAGAAATCTGGAGGTAACTATAAAATTAGAATGTTAAAGTTACCTCCAAGGCACTTATACCCCCTTGTGGGGTGTTTATGCCTTACTCCAGATAACTTGTCACTTATTCAGCCCTTCTTAAGAGAGGATAAGAAGTCTGAATATACTTTAAGAGTGGCAATGAAGGAGATAAAGAATTTTTACGACGCTATCACTTATGCATCAATTATGATTATTTCATCAATGGCCCCGGAAAACTACGTGTAGATTTCCAAGGGCCGGTTCTAGCCTTAAAAGAATTATCGTCCAGATCCGAAAATAATCATAATTGTCCTTTGGATTCCCATGAATCTCTCAATGTTACGGTCCGATTAAATACAGGACTGCCGACTTTCGACTCGACCGGGTCGGCACAGAAGTAGCCCTCTCGTTCAAATTGCACAGTTTCACCAGGTTGTAGCCCGGCAAGGCTTGGCTCTGCAATAGCTCCTGAAACAACAACTTTGGACTGGGGATTGAGTTGCTCGAGAAAATCAACTTCTTTATCGGCTTCCGGATCCTCAACTTTGAAAAGTCTATCGTACAGTCGAACTGTAACCGGAACACCCTTTTCTGCAGAAACCCAATGAATCGTTCCCTTCACCTTTCTGCCGTCCGGAGCAGTCCCACCTTTAGTCGCTGGGTCATAGGTGCAATGGATTTCAGTGATTTTTCCTGTGGTTTCATCTTTAACATGGGAGGCATATTTGATCAGGTAACCATATCGCAGGCGCACCTCCCTGTCCGGACCGAGACGATGATATTTTCTGGATGGGTTTTCCATAAAATCATTTCGTTCAATATACAGTTCTTTGGAAAAAGGAAGAATTCTTTCACCCATATCCGGATTTTGCGGATGATTTTTTCCTGTCATATCTTCAATCAACCCTTCAGGATAGTTGTCGATTATAACCTTCACCGGATCGAGGACACACATTCTCCGCTCAGCGCTTTCGTTGAGATCGCTGCGGATTTCATTTTCCAGTACTCCCATGTCGATTCGGCTCTCGCTCTTGCCGATTCCGATTGTCTTGCAGAAATTTCGGATTGAGGCAGGTGTGTATCCGCGACGCCGTAAACCTGAAATCGTCAGCATCCGTGGATCATCCCATCCTTCGACGTAATTTCCTTCGACCATTTTCAGAAGTTTACGTTTGCTCATGACGGTGTATGTCAGATTTAGTCTGGCAAACTCGATCTGTCTAGGGTGGCATGGCGTCTTGAGTGTATCAAGAACCCAGTCGTACAGGGGACGGTGGTCTTCAAACTCCAAGGTACAGAGAGAATGGGTGATACCTTCCATCATGTCGGAAAGACAGTGAGTATAATCATACATCGGATAGATTTTCCAGGTCGAACCGGTACGATGATGGTGTGCCTTCAGAATTCTGTAGATCACCGGATCCCGCATGTTCAGGTTTGGTGAAGCCATATCGATTTTTGCCCGGAGGACATGGGTCCCTTCTTCAAAATCACCGTTTTTCATCTGTTCGAAGAGACTGAGGTTCTCTTCTACAGGTCGATTGCGGTAAGGGCTGTCTTTACCCGGTTCAGTCAGGGTACCCCGATATTCTCGTATTTCGTCCGGTAAGAGCCGGCACACATAGGCCTTTCCCATCCGGATGAGTTCAACCGCATAATCATGGAGTTGAGGGAAATAATCCGATGCATAGAAAGCCTTTTCTCCCCAGTTAAAGCCCAGCCATTTGACATCTGCCTGGATAGATTCAACGTAGGCAACATCTTCTTTACTTGGGTTGGTATCGTCAAATCGAAGATTGCAGCGGCCATTATTTTCCTCGGCAATACCGAAATTCAGGCAAATGGACTTTGCATGACCGATATGGAGAAAACCATTGGGCTCCGGTGGAAATCTGGTAATACTTTGAGGATGTTTACCGGATTGAATGTCGTCGGCAATGATCTGACGGATAAAGTCTTGCGGCCTGGACTCTTTGTTTTCGTTTGTTTCCATAACTAGCGACTCGTGTAAAGGTAAGCGTTCTGTTCTATGCCGTATTTCTCATCATTTCAGGAAAAATCAACATTCATGAGAATGGGGGCTATGTAAAAAGTTTTTCAACATCCCGGAGCCTGCGGACTACTTTCTCCCGGCCTATTGTTACTATAATATCAAACATTGAAGGACCGGCAAGTTGGCCAGTGACCACGGTGCGCATTGCATTAATAATGACACCCGGTTTAATGGCAAGTTCGTCCGCTAATTCTCTGGCTACCCTTTCAGTTTCTTCCAGATTGAAATCCTCAAGCTTTTCATACCGGTTTGCAAGTTCCGGAAGCCATTGCTGTAATTCTTCGTACTTTAATACATTTTTTGCAAGCGGCTTTTGTTCAATGGTAAAATCGTCGGCGAAGTATGCTCTCCCCAGGGTGGTAAAGTCCTTGAGGGTATGAAAACGATCACGTATGAGATCGAGAGTGCGCAGGTACCATTCCTTTTTGCCGTCGGCATAGGCTTCATCCCAGAGACCGGCGGTTTCCAGTTCTTTTCTGACCATTTCCCCAAGTTCTTCTACATCCATAGACCTAAGGTAATGTTCATTTATAAAAATAGCCTTTGGGTCGGTGAAGAACTTAGGATCGTTTTTCTGGTAATTGAAAATGGCACTCGACTTATTGATGCGTTCGAGTGAGAAATCCTTGATGAGTTCTTCTTTTGAATAAAATTCACGGTCATTTCCTGCAGACCAGCCGAGAAGTGCAAGGAAGTTGTTGAATGCCCACGGAATAAAACCGTTATCCCGATAGAATTGAACGGCTACTATTTCACCGTGACTGCGTTTGGAGATTTTAGCCTTTTTAGTGTCAAGGGTAAGCGGCATATGGGCAAAGACAGGCAATGACGCACCGAGAGCCTCATACAACAATACCTGCTTGATGGTATTGGTCATATGGTCCTGACCGCGGACAATATGCGTTATCCGGTCGCGAATATCATCGACTACATTGCAGAGCAGATAGAGTGGTTTACCGTTGGATCGGACGATAACAAAGTCGTCTATTTCGGAATAATGGGATTCGATACGGCCGAGGACTTTATCGTCATAACCCATCGTACCTGTTCGATCCGGAACCTTAAATCGAATCACGAAGGGAACTCCTGCGGTTTCTTTTTCGGCAATTTGATCGGCAGAGAGGTTTCTGCACGTACGGTCATACCCCAACTGTTTTTTTGCAGCCAGGGCAACTTCGCGTTTTGCATCAAGCTCTTCCTTTGTGCAAAAACATTTGTAAGCGGCTCCGGTCTCCAGTAATTTTCGGGCGGCTGCAGTATGATCTTCTTCAAAATCGGTCTGGAAATACGGCCCTTCGTCAAAGTCGATTCCCAGCCATTCGAGTCCATCGAGGATTCCCTGAATCGATTCCTGGGTTGAGCGGCCGAGGTCGGTGTCCTCAATACGAAGAATAAGTTTACCCCCGGTCTGCCTGGCGTAAAGCCAATTGTAGAGTGCTGTCCTTGCCCCTCCTATATGGAGATAACCGGTCGGACTCGGTGGAAATCGTAATCGTGTTTCTGTCATAAAAAACTCCTTGGACCAGCAATTCCTGCTGGAATAACATTATCAGCTGAAGCATTCAGATAGGTTAATAGCTTTTCGTGGATCAGTGCCGCAAATCGAAAAGAACACCTGGGTGCTATATATCTTTTTAAAGATGATTGTTCAACAATATTACTATTACCTTGTTCAGGTATGGGAAAACAAAAGCATTTTTGGCTAACCCGCATTTCTCAAGAACATTGTGTTGATTAAGAAAAAAATTGAAAAATGTCGAACTTCTTTAAAAACATTATTAATCGGAAAATCAACACAATGTTTATCCGAAAGCGGTCTAAGTCCGGGGCAGGGACAGTAAGAGTTTTTTGTTGTTCTCGTCAGGGGAACTTTGTATAGTTTTTTGCTCATAACCAAGAGGTTGCTGCCTGTTTTTTTCTTGTTCCGGGTGTGTATTTGAAACTGCTGAGTATTTCCATAATCAATGGGCGCTTTTCCTGTCATATGACGGGGGAAGTTTGAGACAGTTCTTATCAAGGAAATGAAGAGAATGAAAGTACTGATTAGCGACAATTTATCCCCGCTAGGAATAGATGTTCTCAAAAAAGCAGGTCTTACTGTTGATGTCAATACAGGACTTGCACCCGATGAACTGAAAAAAATAATCGGCGACTATGACGGCTTGATTATTCGTAGTGCCACAAAAGTTACCCAGGATCTTCTGGAAATGGCGCATCGACTGAAAGTAGTTGGACGTGCCGGTATTGGCCTTGATAATGTAGATATTCCCGCTGCCAGTCAAAAAGGTATTGTGGTCATGAATGCTCCGGATGGCAATGCCACGACCGCTGCAGAACATGCGATCTCCTTGATGATGGCCCTCTCCCGAAATATTCCCCAGGCCTGCAGCTCGATGAAGGAAGGGAAGTGGGAGAAAAAGAAATATATGGGCAGAGAGGTTACGGGGAAAACCTTTGGTGTTATTGGTGTCGGCCGGATCGGTGGAATCGCCACCAGTAGGGCTCAGGGGCTGAAAATGAAAACCATTGCCTATGACCCTCATATGCCCAGGGAAATGGCAGAAAAAATCGGAGTGGAGTTGGTCAGTCTGGAAGATTTAGCGCGGAGATCAGATTATATATCCGTGCATGTGCCGCTGACCCAGGACACTAAAAATCTGGTGTCGACACAGTTTTTTGATATGATGAAAAATGATGCCATGTTTATTGATTGTGCCAGGGGAGGAGTCTGCGACGAAGCAGCCCTTTATGAAGCCCTTGTAGAAAATAAAATTGCAGGTGCCGCCCTTGACGTTTTTATCAAAGAGCCTACCAGTCTTGAAAATTGTCCTCTTCTTGCTTTAGATAATTTTATATGCACTCCGCATCTTGGGGCGTCGACTAATGAGGCACAGGAAAGTGTGGCGCTTATAATTGCAGAGCAGGTAGCTGACTATCTCCTGAAAGGTTCGGTAACCAACGCAATTAACGTCCCTTCAGTAAGTGACGATGTACTGGCCCAGGTGGGGCCCTATCTGAAGTTGGGTGAAATGCTTGGTAGTCTGCATATGCAGATAGCGCAGGGTGGAGTTGCTGAGGTCACTATAGAATACAGCGGGGAATTGGCTGAATTGAACACAAGCCCGGTAACGGTTGCATTTCTCAAGGGACTGTTTGCCCCCATCCTGAAGGATGCCGTGAATTATGTCAATGCACCGATCATAGCCAAGGAAAGGGGTATTAAGGTCATTGAAGCAAAAAGCGATACATCGGATGACTTCGTCAACACGCTGTCGATTAAAGTGGTCACCAATGAAGGAGAGAATACTCTTGTCGGGACTGTTTTTGGTCGCAACGAGCCGCGTCTTGTTCGACTCAATTGTTTTCGGCTTGAAGCATTGCCGTCGGGGCCGATGCTGTTGGTATTTAATAAAGATGTGCCCGGTGTTATCGGAGCACTCGGAACGACCCTTGGTGATTCCGGAGTTAACATTTCCAGGATGACTGTAGGGCGCGAGGAGAAGAGTAATCAAAATATTATTCTTCTCAGTACCGATGAACTTGTTTCAAAAGAATTACTTGCCAAGGTCGAGGATCTGGAAAACATAACCAAAGCACAGGTGCTTGACCTGACTTCCGTATGAACATAAGAAATTGATTTACTGAGGAGTAAAGAAATATGGTTGATAATGAGAACAAAAAAGAAAATGTAGAAGGATGCGGCGAGGGCAAGGTACCCGATAAGCAAGGAAGATGTGTTATGCCGGAAGTGACTTTTCCAGCTTTCATTATGTCATTGAATACTTCTGCACTTTATCATCTTGGTGAAATATCAGACCCGGCAACAGGAAAAAGAATAACCGATCTTGATCTTGCCAAACATGCAATCGACACCCTGGCATTGATTCAGAACAAGACCAAAGGAAATCTGGAAAAGGACGAGGAGGAGCTCTTAAAGAACATCCTCTATGATATCAAGATCCGTTTTGTGAAAGCGGTAAAAAAATAAACTGTCTTATCTAATGAATCCATCGAGTCGGAAAATATCTGTTTTGGCACCGGCAAAAGTTAATCTTTTTCTGAGGGTTCTGGGCAGGCGTGGAGATGGTTATCATGATCTTGAAACATGGATGCAAAAAATTGATATATATGACGTTCTTGAATTGGAACTGCGTTCCGGCAATCAGATAGAATTTTCCACTGACGATACTTCGATCCCGACCGATGAGACCAATCTTGCAGTGAGAGCGGCAAAGTCTTTCTTTCAGGCAAGTAAAAAGAAAAAGGCAAGCGGGCTAAAAATAAAGCTTCGGAAAAAAATTCCTGTTGCGGCAGGTCTCGGGGGAGGAAGCAGCGATGCCGGAGCAGTTTTGCGCGGGCTTAATGATCTTTTTGACCGGGAATTTTCTGAAAAACAGTTGATTGATCTGGCGCGCCCACTGGGTGCAGATGTACCCTTTTTTGTTGTTGAGCATGATGCTGTCTTTGCCTCAGGTATCGGCGACATAATGCATCAGGTCGATTCTGTACGCAATTGTTCATTTGTGCTGGTCAATCCAGGTTTTTTTGTTTCAACAGCATGGGTTTTTCAAAATTTAACATTGACAAGTCTATCAAAAAACTCTAAATTGTCATGCTTTCAAAAGCACAAGGCAGAATCAATGTCTCTGCAGGATTTGCATAATGACCTCGAAGAGGTTACAAGTGCAAAGCATTCGGAGATAAAAAAAATAAAGAGTTCATTACTCTTAGCAGGGGCATCTAATGTTTTGATGTCCGGAAGCGGACCGACCGTCTTTGGAATTTTTGAGGACAATGAAACGGTTGCTTCAGGTTTAAATCGTATTGTTGGTGAGCTGCGTCAGGAATACGGGGAAAAAGTTTTCATATCAAGAGCGTGTACTGGGGCGTCGCCAAGCGGTAAGGCACCGGGTTTTGATCCCGGCATTCGTAGGTTCGAATCCTGCCGCCCCAGCCATCACTAATACGATTTCAGGTTCTTCCGAAACTTCAAACAAAATAATGCGAGATTTAAAGATTTTTTCAGGCAATGCTCATAGAAAAATGGCTCAAGAGATTGCCTCTCATCTGGAAATACCTCTAAGCGAAGCCGAAGTTAGAAAATTCAGTGATGGGGAAATATTTGTTGAAATAAAAGAAAATGTTCGGGGAACTGATGCTTTTATTGTACAGCCTACCTGTACACCGGTAAATGATCACCTTATGGAGTTGTTGATTATGGCTGATGCGCTTAGGCGTGCGTCAGCAAGGAGAATTACCGCTGTTATTCCTTATTATGGCTATGCCCGGCAAGACCGGAAAAATGCTCCCAGGGTTCCAATTACCGCCAAAGTTGTAGCGGAAATGTTAATGGTGATAGGAGTGAGAAGAGTTCTTTGTATGGACCTGCATGCCGGGCAAATCGGAGGATTTTTTAATATTCCCGTCGATCATCTTTATGCCGCGCCCGTCATTATAAAACATATTCAGAATTCTTTTGATGATGATGTCATTATGGTTTCTCCCGATGCGGGAGGGGTCGAGCGAACCCGGGCATATGCCAAACGATTGAATTGCGGTCTTGCCATCATCGATAAGCGTCGCGACAAACCGAATGAATGCGAAGCAATGCACGTTATTGGCGATGTAAAAGGTAAAACGGCCATCTTGATGGATGATATGGTTGACACGGCGGGAACGTTATGCGCCGGTGCGAGTACCCTTTTGGAAAATGGAGCAAAGGAAGTTCATGCCTGTTGTTCTCACCCAGTTCTTTCCGGACCAGCAATCGAACGGCTGAAAAAATCAGATTTGAAATCACTCGTGGTTACCAACTCGATTCCCTTGCGGAGTGAAGCGGAAAAATGTGACAAAATCGTCGTGCTTTCAGTCTCAGGATTACTTGCCGACGCAATAAACAGAATACACAATGAAGATTCCGTCAGTTCACTGTTTGTGTAGTGACGATTGTACATAACAAATAATTGAAATAAGTTTAAAATTTATCATATTCTGCTCAGTCGTTTTAAATTTCGCAGTAGCGACTGTTTGGCAAAGGAGGAAAAATGCTTCAGGTTGAAATATCCGCTTCTGTAAGAAATGCTTCGGGCAAGGGACCCATGCGACAACTACGCATGGAAGGAATGACTCCAGGAGTAGTATACGGTCGGGGTGCTGAGGCGCAAATGCTCCAGCTAGAGACAAAGACGCTTATGGCGCAGTTGCTTGAATTCTATCGTAAAAACACCATAGTGACTCTGAAGGTTGATGGCGCATCAGAAAAAAGTGTAATGGTTGGGGAAGTGCAAACAGATCCTGTGCGTGATACCCTCATTCATGTAGACTTCTGTGAAATTGACCTCGAAAAGGATCGTGCTTTTAACGTGCCTGTTGTTTTAAAGGGAAAAGCCAAAGGTGTAGACCTTGGTGGAAATATGATCGTCACCTGCACTCAGGTAGTTCTTAAGGGCAAGCCTCTTGATATTCCTGATGAATGCGTAATTGATGTAGGACCCATGGCAATAGGCGATCTCTTTACATGTGCAAAACTGGATATTCCGGAAAATGTAAAGATGGTTACCAGTCCTGATACAATTATTGTGGCTATCGTTAAGCCCGGTGAAAAACTTGAAGAATTGGATGGTAAAAAGCCGGTGAAAGCAAAAAAATAAGAAGTGAGCGGCGATACAAACTGAAATCAACTTCAGGATGTGCCGATTACCGACGCAGTAATAAGAGAGGCTCGGAAATTTTGATTTCCGGGCCTCTTTTTTTATGTATCTGGCAGCTGTGTCCACATGAGTAATATAATGTTATAGTCATTTGTATGACGTTCATGGTGTGCTGTGGCTTCTTTATTTGAGCATCCCATCCAGATAAAGAGACATATTTTCTAATATTATCCGTTTATTGTGTCAGACTATTTAACCATGGAAAAAAGAGATTTTATTATCGCAGGACTCGGCAATCCCGGAGAAAAGTATTGTTCTACCCGGCATAATGTCGGATTTTTCGTTGTGGATGAGCTGGCGAAAAGATGGAAAACGACTGTTTCTCTTAATAAATGGAATGCTCAATATGTTTCCTTGTTGATCGAAGAGGAAAAAGTCCATCTTGTTAAGCCGCTTACATTTATGAACCTGAGTGGTAGAGCCATCGTTAATTTCTTTCGTTTTTATAAGGTGATTCCTGAAAATCTTCTTGTTGTTCACGATGACATTGATATGGCGCCGGGAAGAGTAAAGCTCGTCAAAGGGGGAGGTGCCGGTGGCCACAATGGTATAAAATCGATTATAGAAACTCTTGGGATTAAAGAATTTTATCGCCTTAAAATTGGTATCGGAAGACCTGGAAACGGTACTGTTCATCCAGGATTCCCTGTAGATAAGTACGTCTTGGGCAATTTCACCAAAGAAGAACTTGAGCATCTGCAATCTCGATATGACTACCTGGAAGAAGGTATTCGTCTTTTCTTGCTCGGTAGTCCTCCTAAAGCAATGAATATTCTCAACGGACTCAAATAACACACGTCCGTTATAAGGCATTTTGATGGTCATTCAGTCGATATTCCTGCCAAGATGAAAAAGATGAAGTAATTTGGCGAGAATTGTGTTATAGTGTCTTTTATAAGTTTTAAATTAGTTGTTTTAATCGTTCCAGTCGAATTACGTAATCCCCACTGCAACAAAATATCAAAATGCCGGATAAAAGGATAACACAAACAATACCTTTTATAATCCGACGCTTTCCTCTTGTATGGCAAATAACTGCGTTTTGTCTTGTGCTTCTCTTGTTTATCTTATACAGCCTTGTGCAAGGCGTTGTGTTTAAAGGAGATACCTGTGTTTACTGAAGGTGATATGGCAGTTTATCCGGCCCATGGTGTTGGAGTTATCAAAGCTGTTGAAACAAAAACTATTGGAGGAATTGATCAATCATTTTATATTCTGGAGATTCTGGATAATAGCATGAGGATCATGATTCCTACTGCAAGCAGCCAAAATGTCGGCTTGCGTGCTATCGTAGGCAAAAACGAAGTGCGTACCGTTCTCGATATTCTTGCAGATCGAACTGTAGTGTTAGGAGCACAGACATGGAATCGCCGATATCGGGATTATATGGAAAAAATTAAAACGGGCTCCGTTCATGAGGTGGCGATAGTGCTTCGGGATCTTTTCCTGCTGAGCGTGGATAAAGATCTCAGCTATGGAGAGAGAAAGATGCTGGATACAGCGAAAAATCTCATAGTTAAAGAACTGTCTTTGGCTCAAAACACCGAAGAAGCAAGTGTGAGCAAAACAATCGAGGCTATTTTCTCTTAACTCGAAGATACTCGCAATATTTTCTCCTCCTAAGTTGCAAAGATATGGAATTCAAAGAAGCAGCTCCGGGCAGATCCAGAAGATCAGGCCTTCATTTTCAGGTTACGATTGATGCTGGACTGACGGGGATGCGTCTTGATCAATTTTTATCCCAGTATCTTCCTTCAGTTTCCAGAAACCTGATCATCTCTTCAATCCGGAAAGGATTGATTTTAGTCGATGAAGTCCAACGAAAAAGCAGCTATCGCCTCAAGGAAGACGAGACATTGACGGGGTCTGTAGAAAGCAAACCGGCAATTGATGTTCTCCCTGAAAAAATTGATTTTCCAATCCTTTTTGAAGATGACTTCCTGCTGCTCCTTTCTAAGCCGCCGGGACTTGTGGTGCATCCTGGCAGCGGTAATCACAATGGTACACTTGTTAATGGACTACTGCATCATTGCGAGTCGATTGCTGAAGCTGGTGACACAATGCGGCCGGGGATCGTCCATAGACTCGATAAAGATACCAGCGGCATAATGATTATTGCCAAAACAGACAGTGTGCATCGTGTTCTGGTGGACGATTTTAAAAATCATCGATTACAAAAAGAATATGTAGCACTGTTGCACGGTGTGCTTAAAGAAAAAACAGGAAGAATCGTTGCACCAATAGGACGTCATCCTGTACAACGGCAAAAAATGTCAATCAGACAGACTGGTGGCAAACATGCCGCAAGCAACTGGGAAGTTTTAAAGGAATTTAATAATAGATACAGCCTTGTAAAAATTACTATCGAAACCGGTAGAACCCACCAGATTCGCGTGCATATGGCATACCTCGGGTATCCTGTCGTTGGTGACAAAATATATGGATCCGGAAAAGATAACAGCCAATTCTCGCGACAACTCCTTCATGCATCACGACTGGTTTTTCATCATCCTGTTACCTCTGCCTTTATTGATAAGCGTGCTGCGCTCTGGCCCGATTTTAAGGAAGTATTGGATGGCTTCGATGGATTGGGGGCAAGGGAGGAGCAAGAGTGAAAATTGCGATAACAGGTGGTTTGGGAACCGGAAAATCAACTGTTGCTAAAATTCTTGCTTCAACTCTCGAAACAACCCTCATCGATACAGATCAATTATGTCGCCTGCAAATGTTGCCGGGGACCGAAGGTTATGAAGAATTTAGCCGGGTTTTCGGGCAAAAGTATATTCAGGACGACGGAACTATAGACAGAGTTCTTTTGCGCCAGGCGGTATTTGACGATGTTGGGCTAAAGGAAAAGCTTGAGAACATTCTTCACCCTATAGTTCGTCGCCAAGTCGCCATTCTATGTGAAACCTGTTCGAGCCACATTGCAGTCTCGATAGTTGAAGTTCCTCTTCTCTATGAGGTTGGATGGCAGGATGAATTTGATGTCAGTATAGTTGTCTATGTTCCTGAAGATATTTGTGTGCAGAGGGTTATACTGAGAGATGAAATGGCAGTTGAGGAAATAATGCAGATCATGCACTCTCAAATGCCCATAAAGAAAAAACTTGATTATGCCGATTTTATAGTTGATAATTCAGGTATATTAGTAAGTACAGTGCAGCAGGCGTATTGGTTGGCGAAAGTGCTCACGAGAAAACAAAGAGCAGGTAATCAATTTTTTTCGGCCTAAATAGCTTGACAGCACAAGTCTGAAAACGTATAAGAGAAACGATGATTTTGAAATTCAAATGCCTATCATTGCTAGATCGTTTCTTTGGATCCTCTTAAAATCATTTTGGATCAGATTGTTCCGACGACAGTATCCTGAAGATCTGCAGATTTCAACGACGTGATTCTCCACAGATCTGACCATTTTCCACTCTTTTTTTTAATCTAAATCGACAAAAAGCGCAAAAATCTCTTTACAACCAGCCATGTTTTCAATTGCTGCTGATAATGCTCCGAGATCTTTCCTGGTGTTTAGTGCCTTGCTCCTAATAGTCTGTGATAAAAAACAAGAAACGGAGAGTTTTTTTAACATTAATAATTTGAATATACTACAAGGCACTTATGCCCCTCAAAGGGACATTTAACTGAGTCCTGATAACATATATATAACCTACACCGGCAATATTGTACGGCTCGTCCGTAGGGTGAGTGTTTTAAAATGGTTTTCCCTAATATCCTGCCAATAATCCCACAAAGGAGATGAAGATTAATGAATCTGGCGGAACTTAAACTGATGAAAATCGGTGAATTGGTACAGCTTGCACGTACGTTAAAGGTCGAAGGCTACAGTTCACTGCGTAAACAGGAACTGATCTTTGCGATACTGAAAGCTCAATCTGTCAAAGATGGAAAAATGCGCGGCAGCGGTGTTCTGGAAATCCTACCGGATGGTTTCGGTTTTCTCCGAGCTCCCGATTACAACTATTTACCGGGTCCTGACGATATTTACGTTTCTCCATCACAAATACGCAGACTGAATCTTCGTACAGGTGATACCATCGAAGGGCTTGTTCGAGCTCCAAAAGAAGGCGAGCGGTACTTCGCACTCCTGAAAGTGGACAGTGTAAACTTTGACCCGCCTGATGCTGCCAAGCAAAAAACTCTTTTTGGAAATCTGACACCGCTCCATCCAAACGAGCCTTTTAACCTGGAATGGCAGCCGGATAACATATCCATGAGAGTTATGGATCTGTTTGCGCCCATCGGCAAGGGACAGCGGGGGCTCATTGTTGCTCCTCCCCGAACCGGTAAAACAGTGCTTATGCAAAAAATCGCTAACTCTATTGTGAGGAATCACAAAGAGGTGTATCTCATCGTTTTGCTGATTGATGAACGTCCTGAAGAGGTTACGGAAATGACGCGAAGCGTCAAGACTGCCGAGGTTGTCAGTTCAACCTTCGATGAACCTCCCCAACGGCACATTCAAGTTGCTGAAATGGTCATTGAAAAAGCAAAGAGGCTTGTTGAGCACAAAAAAGATGTTGTCATACTTCTTGACAGTATAACCCGACTGGCAAGAGCGTATAACACTGTAACTCCAGCCAGTGGTAAAATCCTTTCCGGTGGTGTTGAAGCTAATGCTCTGCATAGGCCTAAACGTTTTTTTGGTGCGGCAAGAAATATTGAGGAGGGTGGGAGTCTTACCATTCTGGCAACAGCTCTTGTCGAAACAGGAAGCCGAATGGATGAAGTTATTTTCGAAGAGTTTAAGGGTACCGGTAACATGGAACTTATCCTGGATCGGAAGATGGCCGATAAAAGAATATTTCCTGCAATCGATCTCAAGCGATCGGGTACGAGAAAAGAAGATCTCTTGATGAAAGCGGAAACTCTCAACCGTATCTGGATACTCAGGAAACTTCTCAACTCCATGAACCAGGCAGATTGTATGGATTTCCTGATTGACAAGCTCAAACACCAGAAAAGCAATGCAGACTTTCTAGATTCAATGAATGCTTGATCAGAAGTTTTTAAATGGGCAGCAATAATGTTCTGGTATTTTTTGTTGAAAAAATCCATCGTTTGGGTATTATGTCTCCCTTGTGTCCTTAGTGCCTTATTCCAGAATTTCTGTCATAAAAAACAAGAAACCTGGGGGGCCTTTAAAATTAGAATGTTAAAGTAACCTCCAAGGCACTTATACCCCCTTGTGGGGTGTTAGAATATCATACCAATAATATAACAATATAATCACCCATACCGGGTGAGTCGGAGGAATAATAGCTATGAAAGAAGGTATACATCCAGAATATCATAAGATGAAAGCAACTTGCGCTTGTGGCAACGAAGTTGAGATGGGATCTGTGATGAAAGAGATGAAAGTTGAAATTTGCTCCGCTTGTCATCCGTTCTTTACCGGTAAGCAGAAACTCATCGATTCGGCAGGTCGTATTGAAAAATTCAAGCAGCGTTATGCAAAGCATTATGCTAATTTAGATAAAGGTAAGGCTTAATTTTCCACGCTTTCCTTTGTCGGGATCAATCCTCGACATCACTTTTCTAATCTGTCCACAACGATGCTTGCCATGGTTGTGGACTTTTTTCTTTCCTCTTCTTCTGGTTGACTGTTATGTTTGAAAAATTTTCTGATCTTGAAGACAAGATTTCCGACCTGGAGGGAAGGTTGTCTGACCCTCAACTGGTGAGTGATCAAAAGGAATATCAAAAGGTCGTTCGAGAGCATTCCAACCTCACCAGGCTTAACGAAAAATATCTCGAATATATAAAGGTTCAGGAAGATATTGAAGAATATCAAATGATGCTTCATGATGAAAAAGAGGATCAGGATCTAAAAGAACTTGCTAAAGCTGAACTTGCTGAGCTGGTCGATAAAGAAAAAAAATTGGATCAGGATATGAAGATCATTCTTCTTCCTAAAGATCCAAATGATGAGCGAAATACTTTTCTGGAGATTCGTGCAGGTACAGGAGGAGATGAAGCCGCCCTTTTTGTTGGTGATCTCTTTAGGATGTACAGTCGATTTGCCGAGGAAATGGGTTGGCGGATTGAAGTTATGAGCTCAAGTCCTCAGGGAGCAGGTTTCAAGGAGATTATCGCCCTTATTAGCGGCGACCAGGTCTATTCAAAGCTCAAATATGAGAGTGGTGTGCACCGGGTGCAGAGAGTCCCTGAGACTGAAACTCAGGGGCGGATACATACTTCGGCAGTGACTGTCGCAATTTTACCTGAGGCGGATGAGGTTGATTTGCAAATCGATATGCATGAGTTGAAATTTGATGTTTTCCGTTCTTCCGGACCGGGTGGACAGTCCGTAAACACCACTGACTCTGCTGTTCGTGTGACTCACCTGCCCACAGGACTCGTGGTTATTTGCCAGGATGAAAAATCCCAACATAAAAACAAAGCCAAGGCCTTAACGGTGCTTCGGGCTCGCCTGCTTGACAAGATGGAGCAGGAACACCATGATAAAATTTCTCAAAACAGAAAAAGTCAGATCGGCAGCGGTGACAGAAGCGAACGAATTCGTACCTATAATTTCCCTCAGGGACGAATGACGGATCATCGCATCAACCTGACCCTCTATAAACTCGATTCTATTATCAGTGGCAAGCTGGAAGATGTAATATATCCTCTTATCACCCATGATCAGGCTGAAAAACTCAAGGCGATCCAATAAGCATATCGTGATACTTCAACCCGATTTAGGTTCAGTGGTTCTTTTACGAAACAAGTCCCTCCCTGTGAAATGCGACTGATAGATCTACTCAAATTTGGTGAGACGGAGCTCTGTAGTGCCGGGGTGCCGGAAGCAGAGCTTGATGCGCGAATTCTGCTGGAATACTGTACGGGAAAAAGTAGAACTGAAATTTTTCTGAATCGTGAATGCGAGGTAAGTCCTGAAATCACAGAAAGCTATACACGATTATTGGAGCGTAGAAAAAAACGAGAACCGATAGCATATATTATCGGAGAACAGGAATTCTGGTCATTATCCTTCCATGTTTCACCTGATGTGCTCATTCCAAGACCCGAGACTGAATTTCTTCTCGACAGAGTTCTTGCACTTACTGATCCTGATAATTATCAAAAAGGCAATATCCTCGATTTATGCTGCGGCAGTGGAGTTATTGCAGCCGTACTTGGCAAGGAAACAGGAAGGATGATTGTCGCATCGGATATTTCTTATAAGGCACTTGAAATGTGCAGAAAAAATGCTCATCGGCATAACATCGATCCGCCACCATTCCTCGTACAGGGGCACCTCCTCTCTTCATTTGCAGCGCGTTGCCAATTTTCCCTGGTAGTATCTAACCCCCCTTATGTAAGTAGTTTTGACCTGGCGAATAATCTTATGCCGGAAGTTGAGGCATATGAACCACATCTCGCTCTTGATGGAGGAGTGATGGGAATGGAATGCATTAAAGAAATTCGTGAAGCCCTCCCAGGAATCCTCAGTCCGGGGGGCCAGTGTTTTATTGAGATTGGAGCAGATCAGGGAGATGTTGTAAGAAAGTTATTTCAGGAAGATACTTCTGATCGGCCATCTTTTCAGCAGGTTGATATACTTGTAGATTATGCTGGACGTGATCGGGTTGTCCACGCCAGACTTGAATAATGAAAGGAGAAAACAACATATAATGGAAAAATTAATTATCGAAGGTGGCAGGGCGCTGCATGGTGAAGTAAAAATAAGCGGTGCAAAGAATGCTGCTTTACCCTTAATGGCAGCGACTTTGCTTGCTCCCGGTAGACACATTCTTAGAAATATGCCGGATTTACGAGATACCCGAACCTTTGTGCGTCTTCTGGAAAATCTTGGGGTAAAAAGTGAGCGTTCCGGAGATATTCTTCTCCTGGATACAACAGATATTACGCAAACTGAGGCACCTTATGAGCTGGTGAAAACCATGCGGGCTTCAGTTCTTGTATTAGGGCCTCTCTTGGCAAGATTCGGAAAAGCTAAAGTATCCCTGCCTGGAGGGTGCGCCATTGGAGCAAGACCCATAAATTTCCATATCATGGGGCTTGAACGTTTGGGAGTTACCTGCAAGCTGGAAGGGGGCTATGTTGACGCCAGTATCGGAGGACCGATGCGCGGTGACGTCATTTATTTCGATATTCCATCAGTAACCGGTACCGAAAATCTCCTCATGGCATGTGTTCTGGCCGAGGGGAAGACTATTTTGAAAAATGCGGCAAAGGAACCTGAGATCGGCAACCTTATTGACATGCTCAATGGCATGGGAGCAAAGATTGAGGGAAAAGACACAGACAAACTGACAATTCATGGAGTAAAGCATTTATCTCCTGCCGACTGTGCTATAATTCCTGATCGGATAGAAACAGGCACGTATCTCATTGCCATAGCGGCAACCGGAGGAGCTGGAACGGTGACCCATTGCAATCCTTTGCATTTGCCATCCCTTTTGGAAAAACTTCGTGGAGTGGGCTTGAGAATTACTGAGACCAATTCCACCATAAGTATCGAATGGCCTGAACGGGAAGATGAACAACGACTGACAGATAGCGTTGATATAAAAACAATGCCATATCCAGGTTATCCAACTGATTTACAGGCACAGTTTATGGTGCTCATGACCTTGAGTTCCGATACGTGTATTATTAATGAAACTATTTTTGAAAATCGTTTCATGCACGTGGCAGAACTCCATAGGATGGGAGCCAAGATAAGAATAGATGGCCACTTTGCTGTTGTTACCGGTTGTGGAATGAATGGTTTGAGTGGGGCACAGGTAATGGCGACGGATCTTCGTGCCAGTTCTTCCCTTGTGATTGCCGGTCTCGCCGCATCAGGACGAACAGAAATCTCTCGTATTTATCATCTGGAGCGAGGGTATGAAAATCTTGTAGATAAGCTCACCCAATTAGGTGCAAGGGTGTGGAAAGAACAGGAATAAGTCTCTTTTGGTTTATCTTTTTATCCGGGATCTAAAAGTATTAGGATTTAGGGCATTGTGATTGAATTCATTAAAAAATATAAGGAAAGAGTAGCTCTTGTTTCCGTAGGGTTGGCGTTCATTTTCTTTATTGCAGGTGGCATCTACCTGCAGAAGAAAAATAAACAACAGAAAATTCCGATTGAAGCCTCTCCATTAGTTGTAGATCTAAAAACTGAACAAAAGGAAATAGGTAAAAAATCGACAAAATTAAATGGAACAAATACTTCTTATTTTATAAAGCCATCCCCCGAAGAACTTCTTGAACAGTTAGCCTCAATGGAAAACCTAAATGAGGATGTTGTTGAAGCAAAATACTCACAATTGCCGGTACTATGGCCAGGATATTTTTTCGCCGTCCAGCAAAGAGAAAATAATCGGACCAGATTATTGCTGGATGTGTCGGAAGATGGTTTTGGTGTGGTATTGGAAAGCGAGGTGGATCTCGCGCTCTATCCACAGCTTCGCGAGCTTGAGCGTGGCCAAAAAATATGGATTGGAGGGAAGATTCTTGCGGTCGATTCAGCCGGGACAGGAACTATTTATCTGGAAACTGAAGAAATAAGATTCGATCCTGAGGCTCCTTTTTCTGTAAAACCTCAAAAAATAGATGACTAATCCCTGCCTTTGCAAATTCGTAATAACCTGAATATCTGATGATGGTTAAGCCATTTCTTATCCTTCTTTCGATGTTGTCGAACTGATCGGCGCTAAGGCAGCGGGATGGTTATAGTGAACATCGCACCGCCTGCTGCACCATTTTGTACTTTAATAGTGCCATGATGCTCCTCAATGGTTTGTTTGACTATTGCCAATCCCAATCCTGTACCATCCGCTCTGGTTGTAAAGAACGGTTCAAATATTTGTTCTCTTTTGTTTTCATCTACTCCAGGGCCATTGTCATGAACAGAAATTTCGATCACATCGTTCTCATCCGAAATTTTTATTTCTTGTGCCGTGATAGTTATTCGTTCATTTTCTACCGGACAGAAGGCCAGTCCATTTTGAATAAAATGGTTAAAAACTGTAAACATCAGTTTTTCGTCTGCCCATACATCAATATTTTTTTTGAAATCGAAAATGATCTGTGCCGTGACAGGCCATGCAGGATCAGCTCGCAGTACTTGTATGACTTCATCAAGACAACTGCGGAGCGAAAACCAGTTGCACTGACAATGCTCAGGTCTCGAAAATCTTAAAAAGTCCGCAATAGTAGTAATTAAACGATTTGCCTCTCTCTGAATGATATTGGTCAATTCGAAATTCGCGTAACTTTTTATCCCTTCTGATGAGAATTCCTTGGCCAAAATTTGAGCGGAACCGGATATCGCAGCAAGCGGGTTTCGAAAATCATGGGCGATACTTGCACTCATCATACCAATGGCTGCAAGCTTTTCGGTTTGTCTTACCTGCTGCTCAAGTTTTTCAATTTCGCTGATATCTCTGAGTGTAATGATTTTATTCGGAGATTTAGGCTTTTGCCGATCATTTTCCGAATCCTGGATAATCATATGGGCATATCCGATGCGTACCTTTGTTCCGTCCTCTTTAAAAAAATCGGTTGTTTGTCTGTGGTTCTCCTTTGAAAGTTCAATATTAGGAAAAATAGAGGCCAGATTTTTACCTATCAGAGTAGATGCTTTGCCAGAGCCTACTATTTTTTCGATAGCTGCATTGGCTGAACTTATGGTTCCTTGCCCGTCAATAGTAACTATTCCCGTGGAAATATTATCAAATATTTGTTTATAGAGAACGGCCAGACGGTCAAAATTTTTGAGAGAATCACTCAAGGCACTTTCTGTTTTTAAAAGTCGTCTACTGAACAAGGCACTCAGGATTGCAGCTAGGAAAAATGTCAGGCCATGTACAGCAAAATTGTTAAGGTTGACCATGAAGGACTGAGGCTTAAAAGTTATATATTCATGTATGTAAGAGGGATAGAGTCCATAGGTCTCCAGAAAAAGAATCAATCCATAAAAAAGAGTGGCCGATGCAGCAGCAATCAACCCTCCTTTTCGTGGTAAGATGAGACCACCTGCAATAATTGGAAAAAAGAAAACAGAGCTGAAAATAGAACTGGAGGAACCGGAAAAAAAGACGAGTAAAGCAGCAAAAGTTGTATCAATGATGGTCTGGGCAAAACCAAAATTTCGTAGGTTTCCCTGGTAAATCAGAAGCCAAAAAGCAGAAAAAATTGTAGTCAGGTACACTATCAGTAGAAGCAGGATCAGTAAATTTGAAGGGAGAACGATTACATCAAATTCCGAACCCTGAAAGACATAACTAACCGCGAGCAGCAAGGTATAAAGAATAATACGCAGCAGCAACATCCACAGCAGTTGACTTCGGAGAAGTTGATCGATACTGATCGTACCTCTGGCACGTTCTAATAGAGTAGAAAAGTCCATATTAATCAGCTTAAGCCGTATTTTTTTACTTTATAACGCAGAGAACGAAAACTGATTTGAAGGAGTTCTGCCGCTTTCATTTTTGAATTATTGGTTTTTAGCAGAGTGTGCGAAATGAGTTTTTTCTCAAGATTGGCGATAACTTTTTCAATGCCGAGATCATAGAGTTCCTCTTCACTTTCAGCTGCTTGCATGAGCGGATCGACAGGACGTAATGGGGCTTCCTGACGAGATTCTTTAATACCTCCGGCAAATGTAAGACTTTCCGGAAGAATTATATTGGAACTTTCCAGAGCGACCCCTCGCTCAATGATATTTTCCAGTTCCCGGACATTACCAGGAAAATTATAGTTCATCAGCACTTGCATGGCATAAGACGATATCTCTTGAATCTCCTTGCCAAGCCGGCGGGAATATTTCTTTAGAAAATGATCGACCAGAATAGGAACATCATCTTTTCTTTCTCTGAGCGCAGGTACGCGAAGAGGGACGACTGCCAGTCGGTAAAAAAGATCTTCCCTGAATCGGCCTGCTCTGATTTCATCCTCAAGAATCTTATTGGTAGCAGCAATGATCCGAACATTAATCCTTTTTGTGCGGGTTCCCCCAACAGGTTTTATTTCTCTCTCCTGCAGGACCCGCAGGAGTTTTGTCTGAATAATCGGCGTTAATTCCCCAATTTCATCGAGAAAAGCAGTGCCATTATCCGCCTCATCGAAAAGACCGCATTTATCATTGATAGCACCGGTAAAAGAGCCTTTTACGTGGCCAAACAGTTCACTTTCCATCAAATCTTCAGGGATGGCACTACAGGTGATGGGGACGAAATTGTGAGATGCGACGTTGCTATGATCATGAATTGCCTGGGCTACAAGTTCCTTGCCCGTTCCGGATTCTCCATAGATAAGGACATTTGCAGGAGTAGGTGCGACGCGCCTGATCATGTCGAAGATTTTCAACATCTCACGGCTGTTACCAATAATTTCCGGGAATGTGGAATTAAGCTCCTGAAGCTTGTTGCTATGCGAATTCTTATTGGTCGCGGATTCAATAACCGATTTTATCTCATCGACGTTAAAGGGCTTGCTGATATAGTCAAAAGCACCATTTTTCATGGCAAGAACCGCGTCGTCCGGAGAGGCAAATGCTGTAATTAAGATAACAGGGAGTTCAGGAGACTGTTCTTTCACGGTTTCCAGGAGTTCGATCCCTGTCATGCCGGGCATACGAATATCACTCACTATGACGTCGACCGACTGCTGAGTGAGATGATTCAAAGCGCTTGCACCACTGTCCGCTGTGATTACCTCATGTCCTTCTTTTTCCAGGAGAATTTTAAGGAAATCCCGCATACTACGTTCATCATCGACGATTAATACTGAGGCCATGGCCACCTTTGAAATGTTCGGAGTAAAATTGATCAGGTACTTCGAAAGGGCCGTCCCCTGCCGAATGATTAAAACCAGATATGATCTGATGATATCTTAAATAAAGGCAAGAGACAAGGTGAGGGAAAGAAAAGTGACAACGTAAATTAAAAGTAACATCGAATGTTTCTCGAAATTGTCTCTTTGGGGATTTCCTGCGTATCCGGAAGAAGAAATGCTCCAGAAGAGCTGTAGATTGGGCCGACTTGAGTCTATTGCATTAATGCAGCAGCTATGGCTGCAGCAGATTGCGTGAGAAGCTGATCTATGCGCTGTTGTGCTGTATCAGGTGAGACTTGGCTGTCTTTGAGGTCGTCTTGGAGTTGTTTGATCGTGAGTGCATCATGAACTATTTTTGCCTCCAAGGAAGCATCTTGAGGAAGATTTCCCTGATTTTCGAGGATTCCGCAAATCTCCAGGATCATCTGGTCACCTGCGCCCACTTTTTGAAGAATTGATCGCGCAGATTCCGGCCCTGTACCGTGAAGGTATGCGGCACATAAAATGACAGCGAGATTGCTACCTTCTCCTTTACCAATATTTTCTGCATGTCTGGCCGCAATTGTTGCCTGACGGATGCTTTTAAAATCAGTTTGAAAGTACCGTTTCATTTCTACTGCGACCTTGTCTTTCAACAGGTCCTCTCTTGATCCCATAAATTCTTCAGGAAGGGTTCCCATGCATTGTTCGGCGAATTGGCAGTAAGAGGCGCAACCAAAATCCATTTTGGGATTTACGAACCGATGGCCGCAGCTGCCACATTTTCTTGTGGTATCATCTTTGTAAAATTCTATAGACTTACCGCATTTTGGACAATCTACATCAAAAATTGCGTCATCTTTCCAATATTTCATATCCTGGCCTGGGCATTTCATAAGCATTCTCCTGAAAATATTGTTTGCGATATTTTTAACCGGAAGATTGGTACTGATGTCCATTAAGTATACAATGAATCATAAGAATGCCTTTGATTTAGGTCAAAAAATGAATTTTTGATCTCAATAAAAAAGGGGAAAGACAGTATAAACTGAATTTCCCCTGGTAAAATAAATTTGTGCGGAAATCAAATAACGGGACACTGCTCTTGCATAAGTTTCTGAATTGCGACAACAGAGAGAGAATCATCAGGTAATTCAAGAAGAGAACGACGTTCCATATCGAATTCAAGTAATGCAGGGTCGTTGGGAATGACGCCGGCTATGGGCAGGCCAATTTCTTTTACTTCTTCGAGAAATGCTTCGCTCAGGTTTTCCGGTCCCCGAGTGACCACAATTGCCAGATTCTTGACATCAAGCTTCAATCCCTGCAGCATTGAATTGATGCGTTTAACCGCTCTTAAGCCACGCAAGGAATAATCTGTCACCAGATAAAGCATATCGACATGGCCGCTGGTGCGCCGGCTCAAATGCTCCATCCCGGCCTCATTGTCAACAATCATATATTTATAATGAGCGCTGAGTTTATCTGTAAAATTATTGAGGATATTGTTGACCATACAATAGCATCCCTGTCCTTCCTGTCTCCCCATAACAAGGAGGTCGAAGCTTGGTCTTTCAATCAGAGCCTGTTCTATAAGAAGTTCCAGATAATTGATTTTATCCATACCGGAAGGGATACCTTGTGGATCCTTCATATATGATTCCCGAATATCACCTATAGTGCTGGAGACTTCCAACCCAATGGTTTCACCCAGATTGCTGTTTGGATCTGCATCCACCGCTAGAACAGGAGACAGTCCTGATGTTCCCATGTAACGGAGGACGAGTGATGCGACTGTAGTTTTTCCTACACCGCCTTTTCCGGCAAATGCTATTATTTTACTCATACAAATCTCCAAATAAAAGATGCTAAGCAAACAAGAAAATCATTCGCTTTTGCCATATCCTGGCTATTCTTCTTAAGTCCTGATGAATAGTAAACATTTTCATGGAAAAAAAAAGAAAAAACCTCCTCATCCGGCGTAGATGGTGAGATGGAGAAAGTTTTTCAGGAGCAAATAACTCATCTGGCGGTAACTACTGGTTTCTTCTTTTTCTTCTCTTCTACTGGAGGCCCAAGAAGAGAATTAATTCGCTCTATATCATTAGCATTTATTGTGCTGTTTTGCTCTATTCCCAGAGTCTTTTCATCAATGCCGAGACACAGGCCTAGAAGCTGCGGGTAGAGCAGTACCGGAAGAAGTTTTTCCGAAGGATTTTCATTCCTCATGTTTATCTGTGCAGTGTCAAACTGTAGATGGCAGTATGCGCAGACGGGAGTGATATAGTCTGCTCCGGCAGTTTGGGCGCCGGTGATTTTTTCTTTTAACAGCTTTTTGGAGAGATCGTTATTTATTCCTGCAAGTGAAGCACCGCAACATTCAAGTTTTCCGCGCCAATCCAGGCTTGTTGCTCCGGTGACCTGCAGGAGCTCCTCGGTGATTTTGGGGACAAAGGAGTCATCGAAGTGAGTAATTTCTCTTGGTCTCAGCACATGGCAGCCATGAATGACCGAGATATTGAGATCCTTGAATTTGTTGACGAGCTGGCTTTTAATTTTTTTCGTCCCGACATCTTCATAAAGAACGGTCAGATAATGTTTTATCTGCACGTTTCCATTATACTGCAATCCTTCTTTTGTAAGGTATCCGTTCAGTTCATCTTTTAACTGACCGTCTTTCGCCATTACATTTTTGGCTTTCTGCAGACTGGCAAAACAACAGTTGCAGATAACAATAATATCAAGCCCCATTTTTTCAGCGATTGCCATGTTCCGAACAGAAGGCAGCAGGTAAGCTTTCTCATCAACATTCCGCGCTGGATAACCGCAGCAGTTGAAGTCCGGGACTTCTTGAAATTCTATGCCGAATTTGTTGAATACAGCCTCGGTGGAAGTGGCGTACTGCTGGATACGTATAGGAATGTTGCATCCCTGAAAAAAAGCGTATTTCATGAGCTTGCTCCTGCCTCGATTTTGTTAATAGCCCCGTTTTTGAGATTATAGAAAATGTCACAAAGTTCAACCTGGTTGGGGCAGTGTTCCTGGCATAGGTAACATGTAGAGCAGCTCCATATCATTTGCGAACCTGTAGCCAGTTCCACATTGCCGATACCTAAACTAAATATTATCTGATGGGGCAGCATTCCCAAAGCCTCGGCGGGATTGTCATAACTCCTTACCACAGGACAGATATTGGTACATCGTTGACATGAAAAGCACCCCTTATAGCTATTGTTACCAACACCTTCTGTTTTACTGAGAGTCATCGGTGAAGAGAAGTCAGATAGATGTTTGAAATTATTCTTAAAAAGAACAGTAACCTTTTTGAGGGCTTTAATGTGATCGTCTACGAAATTTTGTGCCAGAGCCAATGGAAATGAGAAGTGGCTCAGCATTGTTGTTTCGGGAATACCTGTATCAAGCAGGCTGTATCTTGAGCTGATAAACAGTTCTTTCAGATTGATACCGGACGGGCAGACGTTAGTGCAACGATCACAACTGGTGCAGACATACAGGCCTTGCTGCATACGTTTGATAATTTTAGGGTCATGCTCTTTGCCCGCTGCAAATTTTTTGAGGTACTGTACCTTTTCCGAAGGCAGAATGAAATCATTCTGGAATGTTTCGTAAAACATACCTGAGGAACATTCTACAGAGCAGGTTCCGCAATGGGTGCAGGCTGATAAACCAACCATCTGACTATTCAGAACATTTTCCGGTTGTTTCACCTCATCGCCGGTAACTCTTTTGATGATGAGACTCAAGGGAGCCGCCAAAATATGAAACATTTTACTGAATGGCAGCCAGGCTAAAAAGGACAGGCAAGCAAGAATATGCAGATACCAGAATGCTGTCACTACTGTCGAATCATCAACAACTGAAAAAAGAGGTTTATTAGTTTTTGCTAAAGCAAAACTTGCAAAAGCGGCTTTATTCGAATCGTGACATTCGATACAGCTGTAACTGTTTACTTCACGACCATGCGCAATCATTTCTGCATCAACAGGTTGAGTTACATTTGGAGATATGAGACCGTTTTCTGCTACCCAGAAAGCTTCAAGAGCTTTTTCTTCGGTCTCGTCAGAAAAGGCAGCATAGTCGTCGACCATATCCCGATAGGTCGTGAAAGATGAAATCTTTGATCCTTCAAGCAACATTCCTGAAAAAATGATAACTCCTACAAAAACAAGTGCGGCCCAGTCACTGGCAGAGGTCTTTAGCCGATGGGATTTCATAGAAATTCTTCTGTAAACGGCGAGCCCGACACCAACGAGTACCATTACTCCAAAGAGATTACGTAAGAAAAGAAATGGGTTTAAAGTAGGTTGATAATCATTAAAAAGGGCTTCGGACACAGTTGAGTCGAGAGCATGCATTAAAAACAGCAGGATAAACCCAACAAAGATAAGTGTATGGGCAGTCCAGCGGAGAATGCTTTTATCAAAAATACGCTTCTGAAAGAGTAAATCAACGATAAAGGATTTTGGGATTTGAAGAATCCTGGTACTGAAAATAGAACCCAAAATACCTTGAGTGGCCGCCTTGATTCTACTGCTGACACTAAGGTTTGGTGCAGGAGGTAATGTGGAGGGATGTATACCTTGGGAAAACCAGATGGACAATCGAATAAGTATTCCAACCAGGCAGACAGCGATTGCTAAAACCAGTAGTATATTAAAATCCATGGCAAGTATCTATACCCTCAGTCTTTTTCCATTAATTGGAATGAATTGTTGGTTTATCATTTTTTCCATTATCCATTGTTGTGCAAACTTGTTAATGCGATAATCAAAAATGATGCTCGTCGCCCCTCCTCATTTATCTATCTTACAATAATTTTTCTCGAATACGCAGGAAAACCACTTCTATTGTCTTAACACAATGCATCCGGTAAATAAGGATCGTTGGCAGTGGTGCAATTCTATCTAAATTAGCCAAAGTAGGGAGAAACACCAATGCAGAATATACCGTTTTTTGTAGAACGAGTCGAGTAGTCATTTTCGCGATTATAAAAAATTCAGCCGATGGACATAAACTGGAACTCGTTTGAAACCGGTTCCTCCGGAAGCTCAAGAAGAATGGTCGTACCCTCAGGGCCTGTTTGCTTAATTGATATTTTACCGTGGTTTTCCTCCAGAATACCATAAGCCATACTGAGACCTAATCCGGTTCCTTTGCCTACTTCCTTAGTTGTGAAAAAAGGATCGAATATCTTTGAGAGGTTTTCCGGGGGAATGCCGCTTCCGGTATCGGCTACTTCAATGAAAGCCTTATTTTCTTTTCGATCACGATAGGTTCTGAGGGTGAGAATACCACTGCCATCCATGGCATCAAAGGCATTGATTATGAGATTTATCAATACCTGACAGAGTTGGTTTTTATCGGCATTCACCAGAATCTGGCAGTCATCCAGGTCTTTAACGACCTTTACATTCATGAAAAACTTCTGGTCACGAATTAGTCGCAGACTTTCACCAACAAGATTGTTGAGGTAAAAGACCTCTTTTGCGGGTTGAGTCTGGCGACTGTAAGCCAGAAGATTTTTAACAATATCCTTGCATCGTTCAGCATCTTCCAAAATATAATTGAGATTGTCTGCCAGGGGATGGTTTGGTTCGAGTTTTTCCCGCATTAAATTTCCATAGAGCAGGATACTCGTTAGCGGGTTATTAATCTCATGGGCAACCCCGGCAGCCAATCGACCGAGAGATGCAAGTTTTTCTGATTGAAAGAGTTGGCTTTCCGCTTCTTCAAGCTTTTTTTGAACGGCCTGCTTTTCTCGTAAATCATTGAAAATTGCTGCAGTTGCCGCTTCCTTTCCGTCCTCATAAATGATTGCAGCGTTCATTTCAACGGGAATCTGCTTACCCTTTTTTGTAATGATATTAACTTGGGTACTGGGGAGTTTCCCTGTCTCACTTATATTCTCGTCGCGAAGTTTTTTCATGATTTCGCGAGCAACTCCAGGGGGATAAAAATCTTCTATATTCACTAAATTAGCATCATGTACCGAATACTCGAATAGTTCTTCCGCCGCTTTATTCATCAGGATAATTTCACCTTTACGATCGGCGGCCATGATGGCACTGACAGAGCTTTGAACTACTTTGTCGATTAATTCCCGGACATCACTATATTTTTTTTCCAGGTGCTTTACTCTGGTGATGTCACGCAGACTCTCAATTACATATTTTACCTCTCCGTCATTTCCCAAAATAGGAGAAAAAACGCGCTCTTCCCAATTTATTTCACCGTTTTCAGCAACATTTTTATGTACATCGGACTGATTTTGTTTTGACTTCAGGACCCTTTGAAGAGGACAATTTGCACCGGAACAGAAGAGGTATTTGAGGGATTTGTTTTCAGAGAAAATATTCTTGCAGGTTTTGCCAATTACGTCCTTGTTTCCCGCCTCATTCCGTTCCTGGAATTTCTTGTTGAGTGCTAATATCGTACCATCCGGTTTAAGAATGAGTGTCGGGAAGGAGAGAGCATCAAATACGCGAAGCCGCCAGTCGGCTTCATTTATGTCAAAATCGGTTGTATCTTTCATGGAATGAAGTTCTGCATAAAGTCCAGCCTCGGTAAACGGGAAATAAGCCAGGGAAAGTGCCTTGGCGATATCTTTAAATTATTAATATTATCTTCGCTTTTATCTAATTTATTATTGCAGATTATAAGGAGCACGGCACTCAAATGAAAATTTACCTGAGATGAGACAAATATCCGGTGATAAAAGCTGCCTGGTTTCTTGTGGTTAGCCCGAATTCGGGATAAGAAAGGTTTCGGTAAGAATTTCTAAAGCGAGCTGCCCCTGGAGCGCCGGAGTGACCATATACATGCTGGTGCCCGCACAACCGGAAACCAGGATTTCGATGTTGTTGTGCAAAAGTGCATTAAATGCAGTATCTGCTATACCATATCTATCCTGAAAATGAGGACCATGCAAATACAAAATATCTACTGGTTGTTTGAATTTTAGTCCTGTCTGCGCGGTATTTTCTTTCCAGTGAATGAGCAGTTTGTTTAATGGATCAACTGTCTTCTGGTCAATAAGAACGTGTAACTCGGTCCTGCTTTTATTAGCAGCGTGATAAGTAACAAGTTCAAATCGTTGTGTATGATTGGAGATTTCATCTATCCGCTGCCCCCACAATTCAAGTTGATTTGCGGGAAAAGACAGAACGATCAGGATAAGATCCGATTCTCTCGTGATGCCATAGACCTTAATTCGCTCTTCTTTGTATAACGCAATTGTTTCCAATGGTTCCTTTCCTCTAACAATAAAATCACAACTCAATCTGCATCAATCGAAATCCCGATCGAAAAGGAGCGTGATTTTCAGGAAGTTTAAGTACGGTCAGCAATTTGGAGGCAATTTCATCCAGCAGAACAAAATCAGTGTTAAGAGCAATTGCAGAAATTGATGTACTGAGAGAGTGAACAGGAAACTTATGTATACCAAAAAAATGGAGGATCAACCCAAGAAGCTTAAAGCTGTTTCTGTGTGGAAACAGGGTAAGAGTACCAACAGATTGTATGATGCTGACATGCTCATTTTTGAAGGATGAAAAATTCAGTATTTGTTGAATTTTGCCAAGTTCGGAACGAGCGACACAAAAACTGCTCTCGGGAATTCCGTTCACTCCGGAATGGCACAGAAAAGGGATGTTGATGCTCTTTTCGGCTAGTAATTGTAATAATTGGTAAATGGAACAATTATCAGCTGTTTCGCATTCAACAGTGACCTGTATCAATTCTTCACTAAACTTGATACCACCAATGTGAACTTTCTGACGATCTTCCATTAGCTCGCCTAAAAATTGTTCTCTCCTGTCATGACAGGATAAACAGGAGAGAACAAGAGAAGAACTACAAATTGTCTTGAACTATTTCCATAAGCTTGTCGAGATCGATAGGCTTAGGAACAAAATCATCAGCAAGGGTTGTTTTACCACCCATGTGAGTATAATTCGTTGACTTGATTGCCTCCGTAACCGCAGTGAGCAGAACAATGACAATGTCTTTATAGTCATCAGAGTTTTTTAGCTCATCACATAAAGTATAACCATCTTTTCGCGGCATCATGACATCGAGAATGATCAGATCAGGGCGCACTTCCTTGATTTGATCCATGGCTTCAACCCCATCATATGCTTTGGCTACTCGATAGCCGGCACTTTCCAGTTTCATGGAGACCATTTCCACGAGATCTGTATCGTCGTCTACCACAAGAATAAGTTTACTGTCGCTCATGTTTAATTTTCCTCCCATCTGCTTATTGGTTGAAAACTCGTTTTATTGGTTATACCTGAGGACGAGGAAGAAGTCCTGCTCTTTCACAAATTTCTTCAACTTTTTCTTCCCACTCAATCGCCATGATATGAAAACCGGCCACTCCTTCAACTTTTTTCAGCCTTTCGATGGTTTCGACACAGATGGTAACTCCTTCTTCAGCCTGTTTTTCCTTCGGTACTGAAGCCATCCGATCTACAATCTCTTTTGGGACATCCATGCCCGGAACCCGGTTTGCCATGTAACGTGCAGCTCCGAGTGATTTACATGGTGTAACACCGGCAAGAATATAACATTTTTTATGAAGACCTTTTTCGCGAACTCCTTCCATCCATCTTTCAAATTTATCTACATTGAAAATGCATTGCGTCTGAATGAAATCTGCGCCGGCTGCAATCTTTTTGGCCAAACGCATAACTCTCAACTCAAAGGGATCGGCAAAAGGATTGGCTGCAGCACCGATGAACATTTTTGGAGGTCCTTTAATTTCAGCGCCACCTTGGAAAAGACCTTTGTCACGCATATCTTTTACCATCTGGATCATCTGGATGGAATCGATATCATGGACGTTCATGGCCATTGCGTGGTCGCCGAACTTGGTGTGATCGCCGGACAGGCAGAGCATGGTGTCGATACCAAATGAGTAGGCGCCAATTATATCAGCCTGCATAGCCAATCTGTTTCGATCTCTACAGGTAACCTGAAACAAAGGATTCAGTCCCTCTTGCTTAATGAGGATAGATGCAGCCAGACTCGACATCCGGACCATGGCTGTCTGGTTGTCAGTTACGTTAACCGCATCAACAATACCGGCGAGATACTTTGATTTTGCAATGACCTCTTCCGGTTTTGCGCCCCGTGGAGGTCCGCATTCAGAGGTAACTGCCAGATGACCTGCCGCTAAAATTTTTTCTAATCTGCTTTCAGTTTTCATTCTGCCAAATCCTCTCTAATAATCTTTCTGGGCCCGCTACCGGCACCTGACCGCCAGTCTTTAGCGGGAATGTTTTCCAAATACATGTCCTGCAGGCCAAGAGCCTTCAGTCGATCCCAAATAAGCTGCCATGCACAGTCGACTTCTTCACTGATTTCGCAGTTGCCGCCGGTTGATCCTCCACATGGACCGTTCATTAATTGTTTGGCGCATCTGGCGATTGGACAGATGCCGCCTGTTATTCCAAGCATACAATTTCCGCAGCCTTGGCATCTTTCAGCCCACACACCCTGGCGCTCGGAAGCACCCATGAATTGTGTGTTGACTGCTGGGAAAACGGGTATGTCCTTGAAGCGCATAGCCAGTTGCTGGACACCACAGCCACAGGCCATAGACATAATAGCATCCGCGCTGTCTATCATCGGCACAACTTCTTCCACATACTCAGGATCGCATTGTCGCTCCAAGGTATGCTGGCGAATTTCAATGTTGCTGCCGTTTTTCAGCATTGCCATTTGAAGGCCGGATGCGAGGAGTCCCACTTCTTTTCTTCCGCCGGCGGCGCAGACAGTTACACACTCATTACAGCCAAGCAGCAGTATCCGCTTAAAAGGCTTAATGTATTGGATAAGTTCTTCTAAAGGTTTTCGTTCAGCAGTGATCATGGTGGTTTACTCTCCTTAGTACCTTAGAAATTCATTTCTTGTTTTTTTAAATGAATTTCTTGAAGGTCCTTATACCCACAAAGCATGGGTACTAAAATGAGTCCCCGTGCTTTGCGGGGTTATTTTGTTATACCGTCAACTAAAAAACGATGCCGGCTACGGGGCTAGGGCTGTCCTTACAGGGCTGGGACCAAGTTTACGTATTTTCTCAGTGATTTCCGTCGCCACCTGAGCAAAACGATGACCCATACCGGCAGACATATTGACCATTTCAAGCCGTTCGCTTTCGATACCGATTTCTTCAAGATACTTTTTGACATAGTCGACTCTTCGTGCGGCCCTTTCATTACCGTTTTTAAAATGGCAATCACCTTCCAGGCAACCTGCCACATAGACACCATCTGCTCCTTTTTCAAAGGCGGTGACCATATGCTGAGCATCGACTTTACCTGAACAGGGTACCTGAATAATTTTAACGTTTGGGGGATAGGGCAGGCGTTGGCTGCCGGCCATATCCGCAGCAGTATAGGCACAGTAGTGGCAGCAGAACGCTACTATTACCGGTTCAAAATTTTCCATTATGCATTTATCCTTTCAAAAAGTTGTTCTACCTTTGCAAGAATTCTGTCATCTTCAAATTGCATCAGTTGAATGGCCTTGGCCGGACATTCGGAGACACACATACCGCAGCCGTGACATTTGGCGGGGTCTATTTCGGAATATCCATCTGCATTGATGAAGGGAACGTCAAATGGGCATGCCCTGACACAAATCAAACAGGCGGCACATAATTTGCCGTCGACCCGAGCCGAAGCTGCACCCAGATTAATAACATCTCTGGCCAGCAGTGTCTGGGCTCGAGCGGCTACCGCATTGGCCTGGGTAACGCTTTCTCTTATCAATTTAGGAGAATGCGCAGTACCTGCAACAAAGAAGCCGGGAACCGACATGTCAACGGGTCTGAGTTTAACATGGTCTTCAAGGAAATAGCCATCGGTGGTGCGCGGCAGTTTGAAGATCATCGCAAGTTCCTCATTAGAATCGATATCAGCTGCCATTCCGGTACTCAGACTGAGATTGTCAGCAGTAACAGTTATTTTCATGCCCAGAATAACGTCAAAATACGTTACATCGACCTGATCACCGGCTGCTTCTACAACGGGTGGATTATCAACATCATAACGGACGAAGATGACACCTTTGCTTCTTGCTTTCTGGTAGTACTCCTCCTGAAAACCATATGTTCTCATGTCCCGGTACAGAACAAAAATCCTGGCCTCAGGATTAATTTCAAGAATAGCGAGTGCATTTTTAATAGCATTCTGACAGCAAATACGAGAGCAATTGGGATTTTCTGGCGTGCGGGATCCAACACATTGAATCATCACAACATTTTCCCATTGTTTCACTTTTCCCGGATTATCATGAAGATATCTTTGCGTCTCAAGCTGGGTCCTGACTGCGGGGGACTGATCAAGCAGATATTGAGACGGTCGATTTGACAGGGCACCCGTAGCTAAAATCGTTACTCCATGATCAATTTGCCTGTAGAACATCTGTGGTCCGCTTTGCATCCCGGTCTTGAACATTCCCGGCATGCCGCTGTGATCAACGATTAATGCTCGAGTAAAAACCTGAATATTCGAATGATTCTGAACTTTTGTTATCAGGTCACTGACAAATGCCTGAACGTCATTACCTTCGAGAGTCTTTATAAGTTTGTTGGCTAAGCCGCCAAGTTTGTCACTTTTTTCTGCCAGATAAACCTGGAAACCCTGCTCAGCAAGTTGCAGAGCACTGGTCATTCCGGTTACACCGCCGCCTACGACGAGAACATTTTTGTTCATTGGCAGACTTTGATCTGTGAGTGGTTGTGCCTTGACAGCACTTCCCACGGCCATTTTGATCAAATCTTTTGCCTTTGTCGTGACCTCACCTGGAGAGCCTGAATGGACCCAGGTTGCCTGATCTCTAATATTGGCAATTTCCACCAGATATTTATTGAGACCGGCCTTGCCAAGCAGATCCTGAAATTTAGCCAGATGGGTACGTGGTGAACAACCGCCGATAACTACACGGTTGAGTTGTTCCTCTTCGATGGTTTGCCGGATATTCTCCATAGACAATCGACTGCAACCATGACCTTCTGCTTTGGCAACGGCAACATAAGGCAGGTTGCCGGCATGCTGTACGAGGTTTTCCACATCGATGACTCCACCGATATTCTCACCACAGTCACAGATGAAGACACCAACTTTGGGCTCTTCCTGGCTGATATCTCTTTCCCGCACACCTTCAACATCTTCAGTTTTCTTCACGCTTTTTGGAAGGTCAGCTCCGGCCATACATGCTGCGGCACTTGCCTGAGCCATCGTTTCCGGAATATCTTTAGGACTTCCAAAGGTGCCGGCAACATAGACGCCAGGTTTGGTGGTGGCGACGGGATTGAAGCCGTCGGTTACCGGAAAGAAATCGCTGTTGAGCTCGACTCCCATCTTGGTGGCCAGCATGCGGGATTCATCAGATGTTTTAAAACCGGTGGACAAGACAACCATGTCGAATTTTTCTTCAAATTGCTTGGTGCTGTCATCTTTGGTGTAAGTAAGAGTGAGGTCTTCCTGCCCATCCTGCTGCAGGACAGAGTGAGGCCGGCTGCGCAGGAAGCGAATGCCGTATTCATCTTTTGCTCTGTTGAGATACAATTCATAATCCTTACCAAAGGTCCGCATATCCATATAGAAGATAGTAGTTTCTATATCTTCCTGGAATCGCTCCTTGGTTACTATTGCTTCTTTCAACGCAAACATACAGCAGGCATTGGAACAATAAGCTCCGGCACCTTTCTGCAGTCCTCTGGAACCGATACATTGAATCCAGGCAACTTTTTTGGGTTGTTTACCATTTGACGGACAAAGCAGCTTGCCTGAGGTAGGTCCCGATGCGGAAAGGATACGCTCATACTCAAGGCTGGTCACCACATCGGGTAATTGAGCATAGCCAAGATAATCGAGCGGACTCGGGTCAAAGATTGATGCGCCCGGCGACAAAACGATCGACGAGCATTTTATTTCACGCTTTATCGGCATATCGTCCGGATTAATTGCCCCGGCGGGACAAATATTGACCAGAGCCTGTACGTCGGTACATTTATCCAGATCGACGGAAAAAGCCTGTGGAGTAGCCTGTGGATAGCGCATACAGGTTGGTGCCCGGTGGTCAAGACCAGGATTGAAACGCACACATTCAGGGAATTGTTTAAAGCATTCCCCGCAAGCAGTACACTTATCAAGATTAATAAATCTTGGTTGAGTTTTAAGAGTTACCGAAAAGTTGCCTTTTTCTCCGGTCACGTTCTCGACGCTCGTCATGGTCATGAGCTCGATATGTTCGCGGCGGTTACTTTCCGAAAGGTGGGGAGCAATGGTGCAGAGATCACAGTTGTTAGTTGGAAAGGTTCGATCCAGCTGGGTCATAAGACCACCAACGGTGAAGTCCTTATCGACTAGAACGACATCTTTTTCTGCTTCAGCTAAATCCAGAGCCGTTCGTATCCCACCGAGACCACCACCCACAACGAGTACTTTGTTATTTTGGGTTTCGATTGTATTTGAGTTCTGCATTGTTACCTTTTCTTGTCACAGGTTTAGTGCCTTACTCCAGAATTTCTGTCATAAAAACAAGAAAGCTGAAGAGTATACTGAAATTATAAATTTGAATGTACCTCTAAGGCACTTACACCCCTCAAGGGGGTACTGAAAATAGTCCCGGCTTATTTCCCGTTTACCGGGGTTAGCAGGGTTAAACGAATTATTCGGTCAATCCTTGGATAAATTGCTATGGTGTTTCAAAATCAAATTTTAGCGACGTCGAGAATCTCCGGTAACTTATGTTCCCATCCCAGGGTTTGTATCATTACCCCTTGGGTATTCTCTTTGAGTACCTGGATAGTTTCGCCGGCAATTTTAATACCTTCCTGTTCCCTGTTTGAGGACTTCCTGATGCGTCGTATCATGTCGTCGCTGATATGTGCACTGGGGTCGCTGTTGGTAATATACTGAGCAATAGCAAGTGATTTCAGGAGAAAAACAGTAGCAATGACCGGCACACCCAACTCGTTTATCCTGGACAGAAAGTCGGCGCTGCCGGCAACATCATATATTGGTGGAGTGATGACATAAGTGGCTCCGGCTTTGATCTTCTTCTCGACTGAGAGCAGTGCAGCATCCCGACCGTTGTCGTCGGCAAAAGGGCCCACTGTGCAACCAATTGAAAAATCGGGAGCTCCATCCAGATCAAAGCCGCTCATATCTTTCCCGGTCTGCAAGGTCATAAGCGCTTCTATAAGCTGTACTTCATCAAGGTCATTAACCGTTTTGGCATCACTGTGGTCACTTTCAGCCATATCTTCGCTACCGGCCACAATGATGTTCCGGATGCCAAGTACATGGGCAGCAAGTGCATCTCCCTGCAGAGCCATTCTGTTTCGGTCCCGGCAGTACATATGCATTATGGTTTCGACACCCTGCTGCTGCAGGAGTACTCCGCCTGCCAGGGCGCTCATACGCATGATCCCGTTGTCCATATCAGGAACGACGACGGCATCAACCCTTCCTTTTAGACGCCGGGCATCGTTTACAAACCGTGAAATATTGATTCCTTTAGGGGTGTGCATTTCGGCCAATACTGCGAATTCTTTTGCCGCTAATCTTTTTTGAAAACTCATAGGCTTTTTTCCTCCTAATCAGAGCAAACCAGTTTATTTTTTGTCCCTGAAGACGCTGTACATTGTTAGTACAGGGAACTTTCCGGGTGAAACACGTCTACATCTTTAAGGTCGTCTCCGAGATAGGCCCGCTCATTGGGACCAAGGATACCAAGGGACAGACAGATCAGCGTCCAGATGTGAACGGTACCGAAGCTAGCGCCAAAATGATGACCTATATCGTGCACCTGAGCATGGCAGTTGTGGCACCCGGTAATACAGTAATCGGCCCCGGTTGCCATTATCTGGTCGAATTTAACCTTGCCGTAGGTTCTGCGTTCTTCAGTGAAACCCGATTGCAGGAATCCTCCGCCACCACCACAACAGTAATTGTTTGATTTATTCGGTGTCATCTCGATAAGGTTTTCTTCTCCTACTACCGATTTAATGACAAATCTCAAATCATCTGCAATCTTATCTCCTTCTCCTTTGCGGATAATCTGGCAGGGATCCTGAATGGTGAACTTGACCTTTCGGTCCTTGTTCCAGTCGGAATTCACTTTCAATCTTCCTTCTCTGATCCATTTTGCGTAATATGAATAGATAGAAGCAACTTCAAACTTATGGTCGATATTGAATTTTTTCAGTCCAGCCCGGACTGAGAATGTGATGTGTCCTCATTCCGTATTGAGAAAGACTTTGCAGCCAAGCTCATCGGCTTGATTAGCCGACACCCTCGTAACCCTTTCCCAGCAGTCATTGTCTGCCAGAAACAGGCAGTAGTTTTCGGCGGCCCAACCCTTACTGCCATAGGTCCAGTCTACGCCGGCGAGGTGGAGGATCTTCCAGAGCGGTACCATTTCGTCAGGCTCAGTGACCGGCTCTCTTGAATTTTGATTGAGGAAGAAGAAAGCTCCCGGTTTATCGATAGGCGCTTCCATATCCTTAAATTCCGGCTGGGATTCTTTATATTCTGCGAGGACGTCTTCGACGACGAAGATAAAATCATCAGGAGCCGTACCCATGGCGCTGTTAGAATCATTTCGAAGAGCCATGTCACAGGACTTCATGATACCAGACGGACGTTCTTCCCGGGGCCATTCCGCCCTGGCATTAAAAACGAGCTGTGGAATGTCGATTTTCATGGGACAGACGTAGATGCAGCGCTGGCACATGGTGCACATCCAAACCCATGGGTGCGTTGTCACCTCTTCATCCATTCCCATGGCGCACATGCGGAGGAATTTTCGTGGATCCATATCTGCCAGTCCTGTTGCAGGACAGCCTGAAGCACAGGCGCCACAAGTGAGGCAGAGGTTCAGATTTCCACCGTCCGGGATGATCTCCTTAACCTTGTCAAGAAAGGAGCTTTGCTTTTTTCCTTTGATTTTGATGGTACTTTCTGACATTGAGTTATTCCTTTTTTCCTATCAAATTTCACATTGTCGGTGACGCGGCAAAAACGCCTCGCCAACACTATTCGACTGTGGTTTGAAAATGGTTTTTAAGGCCAGTATGTTAGCCTGTATGCTTACTGTGGACCTCCTTCTTGGCGTTGGTTGTCTGGCGGATTTGGGTTGCTATTGTTGTTTCATAAAAAGTTCAAAGAACAATTTTGAGCTTTTCATACTGAACAAATGATCTCTCAAAAGATGGCGAGATAAATAACAGGGACGGATAAATATTCAATGATGCCAGGAAAATGTGAGATCTTAGTACTGCAAATCCACGAAAATCAGGCGTTGCCGCCAAAGCTATTGCGCATTTGGGAAAAGCCTTTATTTTTGCGGAAAGGAATTTTAAATAAAGAAAAGAAAAGGTAGTGAAGAAAAAAATGAGAGGATATGTCCGGCGGCGAAAGATTTGATTAAGAAGTTGTTTGTAAATACCGGCAGAAGATATGATAGAGGACGAAAAAGAAGACATGATACTTTTAGATGAACTCAAGTGTGGCATCTTTCTTATGCTCTCCGATCAGTCAAGTGAATTGCGATAGCAGACGATGGCTGTATAAACCATATCCCTGCTGTTTAATCCCCCACTTGCAAACTCCAGCAGGCAATGAATCTACAAATAGGGAAATTAAAAGTCAATGCCTATGGAATAGTCGAGAAAGCTGCGACAGATCGTGGTTTTTCGGAAACCACAGAAAATAATTACTGCTGCTGTCCTGTAACCTTTGTAATGTAAGCGATTCAGAGCTTTTTGCGTATTTGTCGGTAACGGTTAATAGTAGCTCTTTGTTCTTTATCAATAATAGTTTATGGAATATATAGAATATTTGAATAAAGAAAAGACGGTCGAAAATATTTCTCATTAGTGTTAATTATTAGGAATTAACCGTCAAAATTCGTGAAAAAATACAGTTGAATCGATACATCAAATTGGTCATCCGGTAGCCAAATTATGAACTAAGGATGACAAACTCTAAAACCTAAAATTTTGGATGGCTAAGTAAAAAACTTCATATGCAAGCGCACAACGACGCCGATGAAGGGTTTTTACGACCATCAAGGATAAATATGGAATGTAATCCCTTCACCGGTTCGGTCAGGTACGTGTTGGATCAGGAGCTCGCCAAGATAGTCAATATCTCAATGGTTCTTGAAATGCCATTGTTGTTGAAAGGAGAACCAGGCACCGGCAAAACAATGCTTGCTCATGCAATTGCTGAAACGCTGAGAATGCAGCTTATTATTCTTAACGTAAAATCCAGCATGAAACTCGTCGAAGCTTTATACCAGTACGATACACTGACGCGATTAAATGACAGTCGGTTTGGAGATTCCAGCAGAAATGTTAGTGATATAAATGAATACATTAAAATGGGGAAAATTGGTCAGTCGTTCACCTCTGATGAGCGCTGTGTTTTGCTGATCGACGAAATTGACAAAGCGGAGACCGAATTTCAGGATGATATGCTCGATGTGCTCGACCAGATGCAGTTCGATATCATTGAAACCGATGAAACAATAAAAGCTAACCAGAGGCCGGTTATTATTATTACCTCGAATGCTAAAAAGGATCTTTCCGATCCTTTTCTAGGCCGATGTAATTTTCATCATATTGCTTTTCCTGAACCCAAAATGATGAGAAATATAATTACTGTTCATTTTCCCGAAATTGATAAAAAACTCGCCGAAAATGCGATCAATACTTTTTATAATTTGAGAAATATCGAAGGGGTTGAAAAGAAACCTGCCACACGGGAACTGATAAACTGGATACGGGCGCTCGCCGCCGATCCTGATTTTCGTGATGGAGATCGGCTGAAAAAAGAGATTCCATACCTCGGGGTACTCTTTAAAAAAAGTGGAGATTACCAAAGGACATCAAGCAGTTTATTGAAGAAACGATTCTTCTGATTATCCGGGAAAATGTTTATACCATTCTTTTACAAATTAAGAGAAGTCGGAATACCGGTCAGTCCAACCTCCTTTCTAACTCTGCACAGAGCCATTGCCGGCGGGCTGATTAACACAACTGATGATCTCTATACCGCCGCCAGGTCGATCCTGATAAAAAGTGAGAAGTATTTTGATCTTTATGATCAAGTCTTTGCCCATATTTTTGAAGGAATGGAACTGCCCGATGTTGATGAACTCGCTTTGCATCTGCTGGCTGAAAGCATGTTGCATGAGTGGCTGCAGGATCCCAAATCTCTTGCTGACGCTTTAGGAGTTGACGAAAAAGAGCTCAGTCAAATGACTCCGGAGGAGCTGCTAGAATATTTTAAGGAGCGGCTTAAAGATCAAGAGGGAAGGCATGATGGAGGATCGAAATGGATCGGCACAGGAGGCACTTCTCCTGTAGGACATTCAGGGGTTCATCCTGGAGGTTTACGGGTGGGGGGGGATTCGAAAAACAAGTCTGCAGTAAAAGTTGCCAACGAACGCCGGTATAAAGAATATTCAATTCATGGCGTCTTGACCAAAAACTCCATGGGCGAGGCATTAAAAAGGTTACGCAATCTCGTACCCCAAGGGGCAAAAGATCAATTGAACGTAGATGCCACCATATACCAGACGATGAGAAATGGCGGTGAAATTGAACTGGTATTTGAACGGGGTATCGTTGATCGTCTGAAGATTATTCTGATGATCGACAATGGGGGATGGTCCATGGAACCCCATGTAGATCTTGTCCAAACTCTGTTCAGTTATTCGAAGGCTCAGTTCAAAGATCTCAAGACATACTTTTTTCACAATACAATATATGACCTCCTTTGGGAGGACCCTGCCAGGTTTAAGCAACCAGTCCAGATAAAGGGTTTTGATAAACTTGATCCCGAAACTAGATTAATTATCGTTGGGGATGCCAGTATGGCGCCTTATGAATTGATGTCGACTGATGGTTCGATCTACGCCTTTGAAAGGAGCGGCAGGCCATCGATTGAACAGCTGAAGTTTCTTGCCGGATATTTTCGACGATCCATCTGGCTCAATCCAATTCCTGCTAATCATTGGCCGTACACCCATTCCATCAATGTTATTCAATCCATTTTTCCGATGTTTGAGTTGTCTTTGGATGGTTTGGAGAAAGGTGTGCAGCATCTAATGAGCAAGTAATTTT
>JBARUR010000193.1:0-2374 GCA_049645845.1 Desulforhopalus sp.
TGTCGTTCATGGCTCCATTCACTCCCTGTCATCGCCATCGGCATGTTGCGATTGGCGGCAATGCACCAAAATCATTTCATTCACGATAAACGAATTCGAAACCGTTGCAGAGTTATCTTTTCTATTGCTAATACCCTAACTACAAGTTGCAACAATTGCAAACACTGTTCTCGACTACGAGGCAAATGATAGTTACTATCTTGCACAAATCTCTCAAGCATTTATGCCTGAAAAAGATCTGACATGATAAACCCTATTTTTTTGAGGCTTTCGCATGAAATATTCCAATAGTGATTCAGAACTTACTCGAAAGCGATATGACCGTATTGCCTCTTTTTATGACTATTTGGAATCGCCTATGGAATGGTTAGGATTCGCCTCGTGGCGTGCTAGACTCCGGGATCACATAACAGGCGAGCGGGCACTGGAGGTGGGAGTGGGCACCGGAAAAAACCTTACCTGGTATCCTTCAGATATCGAAATCATAGCCATCGATGTCAGCCCCGGCATGCTGGCCGGGGCGAAGAAAAGAAAGAATATGCTTGGATTGAACGCAATGCTTGTCGAAATGGACGTTCAGGATCTCGCTTTTCCGGATCAATTCTTCGACACTGTTTTTGCCACATTTGTTTTCTGCTCAGTGCCGGACCCAGTGCAGGGACTTCGTGAACTCAGAAGGGTCTGCAAACCGGGCGGGAATCTCATTTTGCTGGAGCATATGCGGCCCGGAGGTTCTTTTCTCGGACCACTTTTTGATTTCTTAAATCCCCTTTTCGTTCGATTGGTGGGGGCGAATATCAATCGCAAAACCAGCGAAAACATTCTGGAGGCTGGCTGGCGAATCAGGAAGGAAGAATATCTTTCGAAAGACATTGTTCGCTGGATAGAGGCGGAGCCCTAAGCAATATATGACGAAGAAAGGATCTGGCCATTTTGCTGAAACTGGTTCAGAGATTCAGCCAAGATCCATGATTAAGCGGTGAACACAAAATAATATTAGGCTGTGTTTTCAAAAAAGTTAGTGTTTCTAAAAAATTATGGGATGAATGATTATCTAAAACTATTCTAATGATCCAGTCAGACGGATATTTTTCATCAATGATCTTGAGAAACTCAATGAACTCTCTACTGCGATGCAGGTCACGAACTAAGGCCCGATTGAAGAATGTTCTCCAGAAAAACTGGAATGGCCTGGATTCCGGGTTTTTCATCGAATGATATTGTTGCGCTTTCCCTTCCTTCTTCTGGTTATTGATTTATCATTTCCACATCTTTATATACATGAATGTCGATCATTTTTTCTTCAAATTTGGTATCACGACATTCAAGATATTAATCCGGCGGACAAATAGGTTCATGCTGCATACCGGATCGAAGGATGGTTGAAATATTTCTGAATCCTATCAGACCTCTTTTGAAGCATTCTCATGTGCCCCAAGATTTTGTTTTTAAGTTCCTTTTGGCTGCGGGCTGGAGATGAGCTTCGGAGGCCAGTCTTTAAATCACAATTCAAATACTCATCCGGGTTGAGTTCCGGTGAATACGAGGGCAAGTAGAATATCTCGATTTTATCCTGATGTTTTTCAAGCCATGCTTTTACCAGTTTAGCATGATGCACTTTCAGATTGTCCAATATCAGAAAGACCTTTCGCCCTGCGTCTTTTATCAGCCTTCGCATAAACTTGATAAGCACTCGGGCATTCATACTGCTTTCATAAATCATAAACCGCAGCAAACCTTGGTTATTGATCGCTGAAACCATATTTACAGAGAATCTTTTTGCATTGATCTCAACTACAGGCGTTTGGCCGCGTGGTGCATATCCGCGGCTATGTTGGCAATCATTTCGAACTCCTGTCTCGTCACCCCAATAAATCTCTGCACCTTCTGTCTTTGCAAGCTTCTTGATTTCTGGATATGTGTTATCGAGCCATTCCTGAACAGCTTTAGGGCTTTGCTCGTAGGCTTTCTTTATTGGCTTTTGTGGCGTAAATCCCCATCTCTTCATGTAATCGCCAATCGTTCTAATGGCTATACGAACTCGCCAAAGTTGGTAAATCGCTGACTGGATGGCTTTTCGGTTCCATAGAGCAAAAGGAAGTTTCAGCTGTCTTGGATTCTTTTCACATAAAAGTCTTTTAAGCTCTTTCTCTTGAGCTGCAGTCAAAACTCTTTGTACTCCTACTTCTCGGCCTCTTTTCTTAATCTCAAGACCCTTTTTGCCTCCGTCCTTCCATGCTCTTATCCACCTACAAACTACTCCATAATGTACACCGATGATTTCAGCTATCTCTTGTCGAGATTTGCCTTGCTGAAATAGTCGGATAGCCTGATTTCGGTTGTGCTGTTGTACTTCCGTTGGAAGTTTTCTGGC
>JBARUR010000194.1:0-2785 GCA_049645845.1 Desulforhopalus sp.
AGGAATTGAAAAAACTGGCAGCGACTTTCACAAACGCCAGGCAGAGGTCTGAAATGGCAGGATTAGGGCAGGCTGTTGGTCTATTGCTACATGAACAATGGCGGACGCTCCCGAATATCGAGCTCCTGAAGAAAAAAGCCGCCGCTGACGACGCGAAAATCGCTGAGATTGGCTTGCTTCAGATGCAGCACATTGAAGCAAGGAAACGTCTTGACGATATCGAGGCATATATCGTGGAACTTGCCTCGGACTCCCCACCGGATCAAATCAGCAACATTAAACCGGAATTGCAAAAACTCCTCACCAGTCAGCGAGAGCTCCTCGATAAAATTATTACGGAAAACCAGTCTTACCTTGGCTTGCTTGCCGAGCTCGAAGTCCTCCATCGTCAGCTTCTTACCACTGTTACGGATTTCGATGCTTTTCTAGAGGAGCGACTGCTCTGGCTGCGAACCTTACCTGCGATGCAACTTGAGGACTTTCAGAATCTTCCAGACGAAACAGCTGCTTTCATAGCGTCAAGTAAATGGCACGAAACCGTTAAACAGCAGGTCTCCCAGTTATCATCGCCTCCCTTCATTCTCGTATATTTGCTCGTTGTACTTCTGCTTTGGTTCAAAAGAAGCATCATTTTCCACCTTGAAAAAACGGTCAATATTGCCGCGAATTCCTTAACCTATCGCTTTGTCATACCTCTGCGGGCTGTTGGTTTGACGTTTACGCTTGCCCTGCCGGTTCCGCTGCTGCTTATGACTCTTGCTTGGCAGACGCAGAATTTGATCGAAACAACTGATTTTTCCAGAGCGGTATCAACGAGCCTGTTCGACTTATCCCTCCGGTTTTTCTTTCTGCTGTCATTGTATTTCCTGCTCATGCCGAAAGGCCTGGCAGCTGGTTTTTTTCACTGGTCAAAAGAGACTCTCAGTCTGCTTCGCACTGAAGCGAGGTTATTAATGTTCAGCTTTCTGCCTGCCAGTTTCATTACCCAGGTAATCTTTCAGGCCAATTATCATGGAGATGGGAAATATTTGTTGGGGAGGATCTTTTTAATCGGAACTTTGAGCATCATCTGCTTCTTCATTTACCGTGTCCTGCATCCCAGGACCAGTGTGTGGCATCGCTTTTTAAAAGAGAATTCCCATCGGAGTCTTGTCCGGCTTTATCCGCTCTTTTTTGTCCTTGTCCTGCTCATTCCACTGGTGCTGGGGGGCTTGACCGTGGCAGGTTATGTGATTGCAGCCGGTGCTCTGCTGCGGTGTCTTATCAATAGTCTTTGGGTTGTCCTTGGCATTGTTGTCTGCCATCAGTTGATAAAGCGGTGGCTGATCCAATCCAGTCGCAGACTTGCCCGGCTGAAAGTATTAAGCCTTCGCGCCGCTTCAACCTCCACGGAGGCTGCTCAGGACTCGGAACTCCCGGTCACTGAGAAGGAAATTCGCCACACCTTAGAACCAGCGGAAGATCTCATTGTAATCAACGCAGAGAGCCGCAAACTGCTTGATACCATAATATTTATAGCAAGTGGTGTCTGTCTGTGGCTGGTTTGGGCTGATGTGTTGCCGGCCCTGCGTATATTTGATGATTTTACTCTTTGGAAATATTCCTCCGTTGTCAGCGGTGAAACGACCATAGTTCCCGTTACCTTTTCGGATGGCGGTCTGGCAATCCTCATCGGAGCTATTACCTTGGCGGTAAGCCGGCACTTCCCTTCGCTCCTTATGATTGTTCTGCTTAAACATCTGGAGATGAGTCCTGGCGCTCGTTATACGATCACCACTTTGTCCGGTTATATGATAGGTGGAACAGGATTAATTATTATAGCCAGCCTCCTCGGATTCAGTTGGTCACAGATCCAATGGCTTGTTGCTGCCTTGGGTGTCGGAATAGGATTTGGCCTGCAGGAAATTGTCGCCAACTTTATCTGTGGTCTCATTATCCTGTTAGAGCGACCGATCAGGGTAGGCGATGTGGTCACCATCGGTGAAACGGATGGGGTCGTTACCCGTATTCGTATGCGTGTTACCACCATACGTGACTATGACAGGAAAGAGCTGCTCGTCCCGAATAAGGAATTTATTACCGGCCGTCTCCTCAACTGGTCGCTTTCCGATCCACTGCTCCGCATTCTTGTACCGGTTGGTATTGCCTATGGCAGTGATGTTCAAATGGCCATGCACTTGATGAAGAAAGCAGCAGAAGATAATGAGCTGGTCCTTGATGATCCTAAACCCAGGGTCACGTTTGACAGCTTCGGTGATAATAGCCTGCTTCTGACACTGCATTGTTTTACCGATTCGGTGGATCAGCGTATTTTAACCAAAAGTGTTCTGCATCAAGTTATTGACCAAAAATTTCGGGAGGCCGATATTTCCATATCCTTTCCGCAGCGCGATGTTCATCTCGACATGAACAAGCCGCTTGATATCCGGATTATGCAAGAAAAAATTGAGGCCCAAAATATTGCGCCATTAGTAGAGCAAAATTGAAGGCTCTCTTTGGTATTGTTTCACCTTTATGGCTGTTATGAAAGAACTATTTATTAAACCTGTAAACCAAAAGGATTGTTAGAATGAAAACGAAAATTATTGTTGTGCTGATTTGTTCCTTGTTTCTCTGTACTTCGCTCACTAATTGCGGTGGAGGCGGGGCTAAAGTCGAAAGTAATGTAAGTACTCAAACTTTGGGGCAGCAATTAATCGATCTCGACAAAGCATTTAAAGAAGGTGTCCTTACTGAGAAGGAATATAAAGACTCCAAAGAAGCTTTGATTAAAAAATACAAATAG
>JBARUR010000195.1:0-6164 GCA_049645845.1 Desulforhopalus sp.
TGCAGTTAATCTGGCATGTTTGATGCTCTAACAAACGAATATTATTTTCAACGTCTGAAATTGTTTACAGATCTTTTTTCAGGAATCGTATAGAGCATGAAAACATTTTTTTACTCGGCAAATACATCGGATAGTTGTTCCGACTGCCATTGGCAGATATGTCCGCAAAGGTATCTGGCTAAATTGAGAAAAAACAGTGGGCTGCAGGACATCCACTCCATATCCGGAAAACTATCCTTCTTTTCTCCACCGCTGAATACCACTCCTAGAAACGGCGATATTATAATCCTTTATGCCCAAAATTCGAAAGACCTTGATGCGGTAATTGCGATGAGGGATGGTTTCGACGGCTTAAAGAAAATTCTTGTAGTGGCTGATCCGTCGGGTGTTGACGGAGACAGGTATCATATGCTCGCTCCGAGGTTTATCACCCAGGCTCAGAGGAATATTGATGAATTGGATGCAGTAATCAGGAAGATGAAAGAACACATCTGTTAACCACGCTAATGTTTTAGTTTTACATCAATTTAGAATGGGAATCGCCATGGCACAGGATCAGTTATTTGCATCTTTTATACTCGACAAAACAGAGGGACTCGAGATAGCACTCCGGGCAGAAAGCATCACCGAAGCAACGCCTATAACCGGCACGATACATCAGCTCCCTGCAAGTTTAGATTTCGTTGAAGGAATTATGCACCTGCGTGAAAATGCAATTCCGATCATTAACCTGAAAAAACGACTTGGACTTGTCAAACAGGAGTATGAAAAGGGCGCTATGGTGGCAGTAGTAAAACTCTTTCATCGTCGATATGGTTTGCTTTTTGATGAAATAAAAGAAGTATTTGCAGCAAACGTGGCTGATGTCCGCCAGATCGATGGTGCATTACAGACAGATGATAAAATCATATCAGCTCTCATTCAAACCAAGAAAGACAGAAGGACGGTAGAGCTCCTTGATCTTAATGGTCTTTTCTTTGGGAAATCCCTTGAGTTGGAAAAGATTGGCCAAGCGCTTCAGGATGAAAAAGAAAATAAAAAGGAAACTCATTACCTGCGGTATGTAGTCTTTAGTTTTGCAGGGCAATCATTTGGTGTACCCGTCGAATGTACTCAGGAAATCACCTTTTTTGATGCGGCAAAACATCTGTATAAAAGAGAAGATGACGATTCATCCTTTAGTGCCTCTCTCGAAGATATTTTCAAACACGGTGATATTGATGGAACTCTTACTCTCAGAGGCAGGACTATTCCTTTATTGAGAGCAAGAAGGATCTTAACCGGCATTGATCATAACTGTGAGGATTGCTGGGGAGAAAAATCCAGAATCCTGGTCCTGTCCAGCGACGAATGTTCAATAGGCATAGTTGTTGAGGAAGTATCAATGATCGAAACAATTCCTGAAGATGAAATTATGCCCTTGGGTGCTTGTAAAAACTCTGCAGTTTCGGGGATCTATCAGAAAACGGAAGACCATAACATCATGCTGCTGAATATGGAACACCTTGTTTGCGATCGTATGGAAGAACTGAAAGCCATGGGGCGATTAAGTTGCGAAGTTGAAAAAAAAGAAACGGGTCTCGGCTCATCTGGTATTGGATCACATCATCTTCTTACAGAAAATTGCTACCTTCTTTTCAGTGTCGGTCAAAATATGGCAATTCAGTTAAAAGATGTTCAGGAAATTATAGAGAGAAAAGGCGTTATGGGGATGCCCGGCGGCAGTGGATTCTCCAGCGGTGTTATTAATCTTCGCGGGGCAGTTGTTCCGGTTGTGAATTTGAGAGAGTTCTTCGGCTATAAGAAAGGCAAATCCAGGTCGGGAGATCAAAAACTTATAATATGTAAGACAGAATCCCGAAAAGTGGCGCTTGAAGTAGATAGTATTGTGACGATTTACAAACAGGAACAATATCAAAATACCTCATCGCTCAAGCCCGACCTTGCCAAAAAAGAGGATACTCTTGACAGACTGATAGTTTTTGACGGCGGGGTTGGAAAAAAAGAGCATGTCCTGGTCGTCAATATTCATAACCTTATTCGCAACCACCTGGATGTGGCTGCGAATTAATACATATACAGTATTTAGAATTATCGTCATAGCCAATAATAAAATCGGAAGAGGTAGAAGATGGAGAATGCAGCGAAAACAAAAGCAAATGAGCAGGATGTATCATGTCTAAGTTTACTCATGGAACCAAGCTATATCGTGAATGAAAAAAAGATGATCACCTGGGCAAATCAACCCTTCTTAGATCGCTTTAACCTTACCCGCGATGCTGTAATCAACCAGATGACCTGCGAGGAGAGCTGTCCCACGCAACTCTGCGGGACTAAAGATTGCCCCGTCGATAAATCAAAAAGAATCAACAAACCTGTTACTGCCGAAGTGATATATCAGGACGGTAAAAATGGCTTGGCTTTTTTTACCAGCAAAGCGGTCCCCATGAATGGCAGCGGCAATACCTTTGTCAAGATGGATGATATCAGCGACATGAAGCAAACCCAGGCGCGGCTGCGGCAGCTGTCCACCGATCTTGATGTAATTCCTACTCCTATTATGGAGATTGACACAAAATTTACAATAACCTTCATGAATCCTTCGGGAGCCGCTGTTGCCGGATTGACGGTTGATGAAGTTGTTGGCAAAAAATGCTACGACCTTTTTAAAACGCCACACTGCAAGACGGAAAAATGTGCCTGTGCCCGCGCTATGAAAACCGATTCGGTGGTGACCGAGATGACTATAGCCAGGCCGATGGACGGCGTGATTATCCCCATTAAATATACCGGTGCTCCTATTAAGGATGCCAAAGGCAATATTAAAGGGGCGCTTGAGTATATTCTCGATATGACTGAGGAAACCAAGCAGAAGCAGATGGCTGATGAGAAGATAGAAAACCTCAACACCCTGCCGACGCCGGTTCTGTCAATTGATACTGATTTCAACATCACCTTTATAAATCCTGCCGGGGCCTCGGTAGTTGGCTCTACGCCTGATGAGGTGGTTGGCAAGAAATGCTATGATCTGTTTAAAACGCCACATTGCAAGACGGAAAAATGTGCCTGCGGCAGAGCAATGAGAACCGATTCGGTGGTGACCGAGACAACCATAGCCCGGCCTGCTGAAGGGGTCATCATTCCAATAAAGTACACTGGAGCGCCTATTAAGGATGCCAAAGGTAATATCAAGGGTGCACTTGAATACGTGTTGGATATGACGGAAGAAAACAAGCAGAAACAGATGGCTGATGAGAAGATAGAAAATCTCAACACTTTGCCTACGCCGGTTCTGTCTATTGATACCGATTTCACTATTACCTTCATGAACCCAGCCGGGGCAAGTGTTGTTGGTTCTACTCCGGATGAGGTGATTGGCAAGAAATGTTACGATCTGTTTAAAACACCGCATTGTAAAACAGATAAGTGTGCTTGTGCTCGAGCGATGAAGACTGGTTCGGTGGTAACGGAGACTACTATAGCCCGGCCTGCGGAAGGGGTGATTATCCCGATCAAATATACCGGAGCACCGATCAAGGATGCCAAAGGTAATATTAAGGGTGCGCTCGAATATGTATTAGACATGACTGATGAAGTAAAGCAGAAGCAGGCTGCTGACGAGAAGATAGAAAATCTCAATACCATTCCGACGCCGATCATGTCAATCGACACTGACTTTACTATCACCTTTATGAATCCAGCAGGAGCCGGTGTTGTAGGTTCCACACCGGATCAGGTAATTGGCAAGAAGTGTTACGATCTGTTTAAAACACCGCATTGTAAAACAGAAAAGTGTGCTTGCGGCAGAGCAATGAAGACGGATTCGGTGGTGACTGAGACAACCATTGCCCGGCCTGCGGAAGGGGTTATTATCCCGATCAAATATACCGGAGCGCCTATTAAAGATGCTAAAGGTAATATAAAGGGTGCACTCGAATATGTTCTTGATATGACAGAAGAGGTTAAGCAGAAACAGGCAGCGGATGAGAAGATAGAAAATCTCAATACCATTCCGACGCCGATCATGTCAATTGACACTGATTTTACTATCACCTTCATGAATCCAGCCGGGGCCGGTGTTGTAGGTTCCACCCCCGATGAGGTAATTGGCAAAAAATGCTATGACCTGTTTAAGACGCCCCATTGCAAGACGGAGAAATGCGCCTGTGCCCGAGCGATGAAGACGGATTCGGTGGTGACGGAAACAACCATAGCCCGGCCTGCGGAAGGGGTGATTATCCCGATAAAATATACCGGAGCACCTATTAAAGATGCCAAAGGTAATATTAAAGGTGCCCTCGAGTATGTCCTTGATATGACCGAGGAGGCAAAACAGAAACAAGCGGCTGATGAGAAGATAGAAAACCTCAATACCATTCCGACGCCCATCATGTCGATTGATACCGATTATAATGTCACGTTCATGAACCCGGCAGGGGCATCTGTAATAGGATCGACTCCGGATCAGGCTATCGGCAAGAAGTGTTATGATCTCTTTAAAACCGATCATTGCCGGACAGATAAATGTGCCTGCAGCCAGGCAATGCGAACAGACTCTGTTGTCCATGAACAGGCAATTGCCAATCCAAATGGCAGAGTAATGCCTATAAAATATACTGCATCCCCAATCAAGGATGCTAAGGGAAATATTAAAGGCGCCCTCGAATATATTACCGATGTGACCGCTGAAAAAGCGGTCGAGAAACTGATAAGTGATGCCGTAGGTGATGTGGATAATCTGGTAAATGAATCCAAAAATCAGATGGTTCAGGCGAATCTCAAGGTCGATGAGATGAATGCACTGATCGATGAAGAGGCAAAAACGCTGGTTGGTTCGCTGAAAATGGTCAAGGATATGGTTGCAAATTCTTCAGAGATGTTGAATCTGTCGGTTGAATCCAATCAACTTTCCTCCGATCTGTCAAAAGAAGCGGAGACGGGAAAGGCGGCCGGAAAAAATGCCGAGCAGAAGCTGGTCGAAATCAACAGCACTATGCAGAAAAACAACGAGATGGTTAGCGGCCTTGTCAATCAGCTGGAAAAAATTTCGGGATTCGTTGATATCATTAAAGATATCGCTTCTAAAACCAATCTTCTGGCCTTCAATGCAGCGATTGAAGCAGCAAGGGCAGGTGATGCCGGGCGTGGTTTTGCAGTCGTAGCCGATGAGGTACGTAAGCTTGCCGAAAATAGTTCTAAGTCGGCAATTGATATTTCCGATATCGTAAAACAGGTGGAAAAAGACTCATTGCAGACTATCAACGCCATGAAGTCAGGCATGACTATGCTCGATGATGGCGGTAAGGTTATCAATACAGCTCTTGTTTCGATGGATATGATATCAAAGGGTATCGTTACTATTTCCAGGTCCGTTGATAACCTCAGTCAAAAATCAAAAGATCTCTGTGCCAGTGGCCAGAACGTCATGACGGAAATTGAGAATGTTACAGTTTCTTCCAAAGAAAATCAGCAGTCGATAGGAGTTGTCAATAAATCATTGACGGAGACTGTTAATGCGCTTGATCGGCTGGTAAGCTCGAATAAAAGCTTGCAGGAAGCGGTTCAGAACCTTTAATCTTTAAAACCCCCGGACAGGTTCAGTCCGATAATGTCCGGGGGTGTAAGCAGACTATGATTTTTGGAGATAAAATATTGACTCCGCGTCTCAAATTACGACGGATTATCGAAAGTGATCTGCCTCTTTTGGCTGCCTGGAGTAATAGTGAGACAGCTCATGGGAAATACCTCACACCCGACCGGATAGATGAACGAACAGGACTGGCTCATATCAAATCAGGAGCCTTCTGGAATGAAGAAAACCGTGTCTTTTTCATAGAAGTCCGCGATGAGAGGCCCATCGGCACTCTGCATTACTGGCTGCGATCCGGCCAGAAAGGCTGTGCGGTTATGGCGCTGAAAATTTCAGAACAGGAAATGCGTAATAAAGGATATGGTACGGAAGCACAGAAATATGCTATAATTCAATTGTTTACACGAATGAAAATCCAGTGTGTGGAGATGTATACCGACATCAACAACCGTGCTCAGCAGCGATGTCTCCATAAACTTGGATTCGAACTTATCGATTCTCTCAATTATGATGATCGTCGGGTGGAAAGAGTCGGACATCTGTTTAGAATCGACGCGACCATGTTCTCCAATAC
>JBARUR010000196.1:0-4959 GCA_049645845.1 Desulforhopalus sp.
TGGAACCCCTGGCAGGGGTGCAGAAAGGAAAGTGCAGGTTGTCTCAACTGCTATATGTACCGGGAAAAAACCGAACGCTGGAAACAGGATCCGGCGATTGTCATCAGATCAAAAGACCGGACGTTCAACAGGCCATTGCATTGGCATGAGCCGGCAAGGGTCTTTGTCTGTTCATGGTCCGATTTCTTCATTGAAGATGCCGACGAGTGGCGTGATGAAGCCTGGGAGGTAATGAGGCAGTGTCCTCACCTGACCTTCCAGATTCTTACTAAACGACCTCAGAATATCAAGGCGAGGCTTCCTGAAGATTGGCTGCAGTTCAACAACGTATGGCTCGGGGTGACTGCAGAAAATCAGGCAATGGCCGACCAGCGAATTCCTCTCCTTTTGAGTATTCCTTGCGATCGTCGTTTTCTGTCCATTGAACCAATGCTGAGTCCGATTGATCTCTATGATTACTTGGGGGCCAACAGGCTCTGGCGTATGAACCAGATCGAGTACGCAGAGATTGCCCATAACTATGCCAACTGTGACTGCCCGAGGATCCATTGGATAATTGTTGGCGGTGAATCAGGAACAGAAGCCAGGCCAATGGACCAGGACTGGGCTGAGTCTATCCGTGTCCAGTGCACTGCTCATCACATTCCATTCTTTATGAAGCAGATGAGTGGAAGCACAAAGAAAGAACGAGAGGACATCCCAGCCATCCTCAGGTTGAGACAATTCCCTTGAGCAGAGAGGATAGCGCATGGAAAAAATAAAAGAATGGCTTTTGTCTTCATTTGAACAAGCTCCACATGCAGTGGTCATTGGCGCTGTTTTCCTCGTTTGTTTCTATCTGTTCTACATCACCCTTGCTGAGTACGGGTGGTCATGATGGCAGCTCTGTTTAACCATCATTGTCCACAGCTGCAGGCCATGGGGCAACAAGATTTTTCTTACCAGGCGCCCGTTGGGATCTGTTGCGACTCCTGGTGCTTCACATCCATCCGACACTCCTTACCCAAACCTCTCCTCCTCTGTCCTTATAACCAGATGCCCGTTGTCGGCCGCAAACAGATCGGCACCTGGTTTCCTTTGTGGAGTCAGCGATGAGTGACAATAAAACAGACAAAAGTGGCAAAAATATCTGCTGCAGCCGCTGTGGTGTGGGCACGTCAGATCGAGATGTCCTTGGTCAGATCGGCCCGCGGCGACTGTGTATCGAGTGTATCGCCAGGATTCAGGCCATCATCAATGCCTGTACCGTAACCCGCTTTTCTTATCGTAAAGGATAGAACAGATGATAGCCGAGATCCTCATTTTTACAGGGGTTGTAGCCCTTTTTTCTTGCCCGGTTAAGGGGGTGAGATTAGCTCCTGCCGCCCCGGCCCCCTTCGCCTACCCCCAAGGGGGAACAAAGCAAGGTCTACATACACCTACTGCTATTCTTAACGATTACGGGTCCTTCCTGGAGCTGGGATCTCAAACGGTTTCGCCCCCCCACGGCCTTGGTCGGCTGTGGTACTTTTATTTTAATGGCAAGTTGGCAAAACCGGCAAATCAGGACTTTTTCCAGGAGCTGGAGAATGGATCAAGGGAGGGGTGTTGATTTGATATGGACCTTAAAATTACATCAAAAATATTGATACTATGAGTGGCCACGACGACATCGGCACCCAGGTCGAGAAAAGGATTCAGGAGGAAAAGGCGGCAATAGCGGCCGAGAAAAAACCTGAAAACGGATCGTCCAAAAATGGAACCGTCACCAGCAAGTTTGTCATGGATTGTCTCTATGCCGAACAGCTGGGCAACGGCATGCTCTATGCAGAAATTTTTAAGGATAAAATCGTTTACGCCAAGAACTCCGCCCAATGGTACGTCTGGGATGAGCATACCTGGCGACGTGATGATCTGGATTTTGCGGTATCGGCGGTGGAGACCGTGGCTATGCGTTACGCGGAGGAAATTGACATCCTCGAGGAAAAGAAAGCCAGGGCCAGAGACGGGGATCCAGATGACTATAAGGTTGTCAGCCGCCAGGTGAATCGAAAGATTGATCTCATCCGGGGCCGGATATCCTCTCTCAGAAAAGACCAGGGCCGAAATAACTGCCTGAAGTTCGCCCATACCAACCCAGTCAATCAACTTTCCATCACCGGCCAGGAATTCGATATGAACCCGGGGTTGCTTGGGGTGCAAAATGGTGTTGTCAATCTCAAGACCGGGGAACTGGAAGAAGGCCGGCCATCGGATTACATCCTGAAGCGATGCGGCGCGGAATTCCACGGCCTCGATGTCGATCAGAGTTTTCTAAAAGAGACCCTGCTCACGATCTTCAATAATGACACCGAGCTGGTCAGCTTTATGCAGCGGTTGTTTGGTTACGGCCTGACCGGGTTATCGGTCGAGCATGTCTTCCCGGTGCTGATCGGCAGGGGGAGGAACGGCAAGTCTGTTTTTGTCGAGGCGATTTCCAACGCTATGGGAGACTATGCCGGAATTGTTCCTTCGGAGATGCTTCTTGATACCAACCGGCCGGTTAATGCCTCGCAGTCGGATCCGACTCTGATGTCATTAAAAGGCCTCCGGCTGGCGATCGCCTCGGAAACGGATGAAGGACGAAAGTTTTCTGCAGCCAGGGTCAAGTGGCTGACCGGTGGCGATACCATCACCGCTCGGGGACTCTACGATAAGTATCCGACTGAGTTTGTTCCAACCCATCTTCTTGTCCTGCTCACCAATCATGAACCCGGGGCCCCTGTCGGGGATATGGCCTTCTGGGAGCGTAGCCATCTCATACGGTTCCTGCTCAGTTTCGTCCGTCGTAAACCGGAAAAGAGTTTCGAGCGGGAGGCGGATCCGGACCTGCCTGGAAAATTAAAAGAGAACGGAGCGGCTATCCTGGCCTGGTTGGTTCAGGGTTGTCTGGACTGGCAGAAGAGTGGGCTCAATCCACCGGATTCCGTTCTCTCCTCCACCAAGGAATACCGGGAAGAAGAGGATTATATCGGCCAGTTTATCGAAACCTGTTGTCTTATCCAGGCTGGGGCCAAGGTCGGGGCAACCGATCTCTACATTGCCTTTACTATTTGGTACCGCATGGCCATCAATTCCAAGGAACGATTCACGCCGTCACAAAAGGTGTTCGGTACCAAACTGAAAGCCAGGGAGGAATTTCCACCATCGAAGTCCAATGGGGTGACCAAATATAATGGTCTACTGCTCAACGCAGAATATGAGCAGGCCGTTGTCAGTGCAGCGTTTGGGGACAGTGACAGGGGGTCGTCTGCCGGCGATTGGGGAGGAAGGGATGGTAGTTGACATAACTTTTAAATGTGTGGGGGTAATTACGCGCGCGCGTATTTATATACTTTTATCCTCCCTCATCCTCCCTATATAAAAAAAAGAAAAAGAAAAAGAGGTTAATAAAATGACTAACCTACTTACTTTACTCGAAAATCTTGAAATGCAACCCCGTCGTGCATCAGTAGCCCATGGCGGGGAGTATCATTCTGCATGCCCGGCTTGTGGTGATGGTGGCAAAGGAAAGAAGAGTGACAGGTTTCATATCTGGCCGGATAAACCGAACGGCGGTATCGGTGTCGGCCGGTTCTGGTGCCGGCAGTGCGGAGTGAGCGGCGATACCATTGAGTTTCTGGTCAGGTTCGAGAATATGACCTTTCCTGCGGCCTGTGCCGAGCTGGGGATCGTTCTTGAGGGTAACCAGTCATCAGGTGTCCGTCGGCCGGTAACTCCCCGCATCCCCTCAAAGCCGGGTTTTTCACAACAGCCCCGTGAGTACGATTTACCCGCTGGGATCTGGTCGAAAAAAGCTGCAGCCTTTCTAGATGACTGCCATCGTCGTCTGCTCGACCGACCTGATGCACTGCAGTGGTTGGCGGACAGGGGAATTAATATCGAGGCTGTGATCAGGTACCGGCTTGGATATAACGAGTCGAGTAAAGGCAAGGACCGCTACCGGCCGCGCAGGCTGTGGGGCCTGCCTGAAGAAAAAAATAGCAAAGGCAGACCGGCCAGGCTTTGGTTGCCCCGTGGCTGGGTAATTCCCCTTATCGCAGCCGACGGTGCCGTTATCCAGCTGCGCATCCGCCGTTTGGATGAGGACATAGCTGCCTTTATGGACAACATCAAGTACCTGATGATCAAAGGCTCCTGTCCCGGCACCATGGTACTGCACCCTGATGCCGAAGCCCATGCGGTGGTTGAATCTGGTTTTGACGCGATCCTGATAGCCAGCAATTTTGATGGCCTGATCGGGGTGGTCACTACCTGGAACAGCTCGGCCAAGCCGGACGCCAGGAGCACAACAATCTTGCACCGATCCCAATGTATCCTCAATTGCCTGGATTTTGACGACGCCGGAAGAAATGAGCAGACCTGGTGGTCTGAAACCTTCCGGCGCAATAAACGCTGGCCGCCGCCGGTTGGCAAGGATCCGGGCGAGGCGTTCGAGGCCGGGGTCGATATCCGCCGGTGGATTCTCGAAGGGCTGCCGGTCGGCCTGGCCTGGAGGGTTGCCGGCTTTAAGGAGCCTGGCCAGGTAACAACATCTCCTTCGCATGAGGAGCCTGTTTTGGCTCAGGATACGCCGGAATGTATCGAGGAAAGTGGTGATGAGGGAACAGAGGATATGCCGGCTATTGCCGGTGATGGTTCAGGTCTGCAGGGTATCAAAAACCTGCGATGGTGTGCGATCTGTCACGGCGACAGGTTTCTGGCCCTTCGGGATGGCGGTTTTCTGTGTGTGGAATGCCAGCCTTCCGGCAAGCCCGGGCGGCTGGTTCTGGCAACGGTCCCTCGTGGTAATTATGCGGTGTCTTAGGAGGATATATGCAGATTGAGTATAGGAAGGTTTCCAGTCTCACCCCCTACAAAAACAACGCCAGGACCCATAGCGACAAACAAGTTCAGCAACTGGCTGCCGCAATTACCGAGTTTGGCTGGACCAATCCTCTT
>JBARUR010000197.1:0-2389 GCA_049645845.1 Desulforhopalus sp.
TGTATGGAGATGGACCGCTTATGGGGACGCTGCGCACCATGGTCGAGCAGGAAGGGATAGAAAATGGTGTCACCTTGCACGGTTGGGTCGAGCATTCAGCACTGCAATGGCAGATGTGTCGTTCTCAAGTTTTTGCTTTTCCAAGTATACGGGAATTTGGTGGGGGGGTAGTGCTTGAGGCAATGGCCTTGGGGCTTGTACCGCTTGTTGTTGATTATGCTGGGCCTGCTGAGTTGGTGACTGCGGGTACGGGATTTAAGGTTCAGCTTGGACAGAGGCCAGACATTGTAGCTGGGTTCCGCTTAAAACTGCGGGAGTTGGCAGAGGGTAGTTCAAAGCTGGAAATTATTGGACAGGCGGCTCGGGCTCGTGTGTGTGAATATTTCACCTGGGAAGTCAAGGCTCGGCAGGTGATGGAAATTTATCAATGGATTCTTGGGCCAGGAAAAAAACCTGATTTTTTCAGAAAAAATTAAATTTCAAAAATTAATTTGATTACGACTAATCTTCAGCTAACCGTAAATAAAATCACAGGATAGTCACTATATGATACCCCAGGTATGTCATAATCCTCCTAAAACAAATCAACGAGGAGGATGTGTCATGAAAAGAAGCCGGGTTCAATTTCAAAAAGGTCTTAGCTTGCAACAATTTCTCAGCAAATACGGGCAGGAAGAACAATGTCAAAAAGCAATATTCCGTGCTAAGTGGCCGAACGGCTGGACTTGCCAGTGCTGTGACTCAAAAGAATTTTACACCCTCAAAGTTCGTCAGCTTTATCAATGTAAACACTGCCGTAGCCAAACCTCCCTTATCAGTGGGACTATTTTTTCTGCCACCAAACTCCCATTAACAACCTGGTTTCTTGCTATATTTTTTATTACACAGGCAAAAGAGGGTATTGCCGCCTTAAACCTCCGTCGTTTTCTTGGTATCTCCGACAATGCTGCCTTGCGGCTGAAACATAAATTGCAATTGGTCATGAAAAACGCCGACGACAGCATGAAACTTCACGGCCTGATCCAGATCGATGATGTCTACTGGGGTGGAAAAAGCAGTGGTGGTAAACGTGGCCGTGGAGCGCCGGGAAAATCGCCTTTTGTTGCCGCTTTGAGCAGGAACACAAAGGGCCATCCGATTCATATACGACTGAGCAGGGTAAAGGCCTTTTCCTCCGAAGCCATCAAAGATTGGGCCGACCAGCATCTTCATCCTCTGAGAATTGTGATTTCTGACGGTCCTGGCTGTTTCAGAACCTTTGAGACTTGTGGACATATCCACGGTGCGATTATTACTGGCGATAGCAAAGACCCTGAAAAGATAAAACCTTTCAGGTGGCTTAATACTATTATCGGCAATGTAAAAAACTCGATCCGAGGTACCTACCATGGCGTGAGTAAAAAACATTTGTCTCGTTATCTGGCTGAATTCAGCTTCCGCTTTAATCGAAGATTTCGCATGGAACTAATGGTTCCTGCTTTAATAACCTTTTCGGCAAAAGCAAAACCTATACCGCAGCATCAACTAAGGCTTGCTGAGGATTGGTCGTAATCAAAAAAATTAAATGGAAAAAGTAGATTGTGAGTATTGAGACAGGCTGAAATTATTTCACTTACGTGATAAACAAATTCTCCTTGCGGTTTCATCAAGGTGAATAAGAGCCGGCGCACGTTAATTTTTTCCAGGAAACGGTATTACTTATAAATGAAAAATTACTTACTGGTTATCCATATCCCCGTTTTCGTCGGAGGCAACTGCTGCTATACAGATATCAACTGGCAACGTGATTTAATACTTGCAAGAGATTGGCTGGCCTGTCCATTTGAGAAATTAGTATTGCTGGCCCCATCAATGCCAATAGGAGAAGTTAATAAAAACCAGATTCTATCGCTTGTCCCCATTGGCCATACTGATAGCATACGTGTAGTGCCTTCATTTGATCCTCGTTGCCGAACTCGTCATTTCTGGCTTAAACAACGTAAACAATGGATTGCTGATCTACGAAGAGAAATATCGTTGGCTGATGTGGTCCATGCTGGAGCGGGAAATGTTTTGCAACCACTCGGTTTTTTTGCCCATCAGTTAGCAGTTAATTCAGGAGTGACCACAGTTTTTTTCGGTCCGGATATGGATCCGCATGTCACTCAACTCGGTGTAAAAAATAAATTTTTATGCTCGATTTTTGACCTTTTTATGCGCCGCTCTATACATAGTGCTGATCTCTGTTTACTGAAAGAAGGATTGGTATATGATAGGTACGCTCGATTCGGCTCGAGTTCAAATGTTAAAGCCTTTTGTCACTCTATGCACAGTTATGCAAATGTCATAGATGAAGTACAGTTAAAAAAGCGATTAATGTCCTTACAAACAGGACGCCCAATGAGAGCGG
>JBARUR010000198.1:0-11560 GCA_049645845.1 Desulforhopalus sp.
CGAGCTGGTGCTACGGTTCTTTGCCTATGCCTATAATTATAAAAATTTCGATCATTCTGTGGCTGATTTCCTTAGTAAATATATGAAGGAGATGAACAAAAGAACTGATTTTAAAAAAGAAAAACAGGATTTCCACGAAATGCTTCAATTTGCGCAAAGAATTTTAGGTCATGGATTTCCAAGATCAATTACACACCTGACAACTCCACGAGTCAGATTTGAATCTTTATCTGTCGGTATTCATCTTGCGCTAAAAACCAAACCAGATCTAACAATTCCAGATGATATGACGTGGCTAAATTCACCTGAATTTCAGAGACACACTCGATCAGATGCTAGTAATTCAAAGCCTAAAGTTGTAGCCCGAGTAGAATATGTTAGAGATAAAATACTTGGTAAAGGCTAGAAGAAAATGGAAGAATTTGAAAAGAGAAAGCAGGAAATTCATGTATATATTGAATTCCTCAATTTCACCGAAAGTAGTCCGGAAATTTTTGAAAATGCGGCAAGAGACGTTAATAATCTTAAATTATTAAGAAAAGTATTGTTAGCCAACACATATTTATTGATGTACAACTTAGTAGAGTCCTCAATTCGAAATTCGATTCAAGAAATATATGATCATTTCCAACAAGAGAGCGTCTCGTTTGACAATCTGCCCAATCGTTTGAAAGAAATTATCCTAAAGAATCTAAAACAACACAATTCTTCAAAATTTATTCAAGGTATTAATAATTTAGCCACTGATGTTGTACACAAAACATTTGACTCGGAAAAAATAGCTTCTGGCAACCTTGACGCGAAAGAGATACGTCGAATAGCTAAACAGTACGGATTTTCATGTGACACTGAGTACGACACCTGCAAAAATGGTACTAAGCTACTGGAGGTAAAAAATAAACGAAACGACTTAGCTCACGGTATTTTGTCATTTTCCGAATGTGGCAAAGATATATCAGTAACCGACATCAATGAAGCCTTCGCTGAGGTCTCAGCTTACCTATTCACCATCATTAATAATGTTAAAAAATATATTGATGATAAAAATTATCTTGTTTAGAATTTCGCTAATGCCAGAGAAATTTGAGAAATCCCAAGAGCACAAAGATTTCCTGGCAGACCGACACTTGGGGAACTTTTTGTAAAGCAGGGAAAATTGGATAAATCAATCCGCAATAAACATTCGAAAATGGGATCATGCGTATTCCATTGATTCCGGCCACTCATTCCAGTCGAAGGCGGCCACCGATTCCACGTGATTCCGGCCACCCATTCCAGATGATCGCGGCCAGGTAATCGGAGCGAAGCGACGCTGTTATTTGTCCTTTACCTTGTAGTTGCTGTTCACGTCAAGTTTGCGTTCTTTTTTCTCATAGATTCTTCATTTAGTTTTATTTATGTGCGCTGTGTGAAAAACATAGGGTCAGGTGAAATATTAACAAAAAGCAACAAAAAGGGGACAGATTTATTTTTCTTGTTTTTCCTACAATTAATCGTATTGTAGAGTTATGCCAAGATCAGCACGAATACTAATGCCAAACACTCCCCATCACGTTGTCCAAAGAGGACACAATCGACAAACGGTATTTGTCGGAGAAGACGACTTCGACTATTACAGAGAAAATCTTATTTTCTTCAAACAGGAGTTTAATTGCAAAATATTCGCCTATTGCCTGATGACAAACCATGTTCACCTGATAATTGATCCGGGAGATAATCCTGAAATGCTTTCTCAACTCATGAAGCGCGTCGCAGGACGTCAAACGAGATATGTCAACAAGCTTGAAAAGCGTACCGGCAGTTTGTGGGAAGGTCGGTTCAAATCAAGCATCGTTTCTACTGCAGAATATTTGCCGGCTTGCTGTCGGTATATCGAACTAAATCCTGTACGTGCAAGCGTGGCGATAAATCCGGCGGACTACAAGTGGTCAAGTTTCAATTGCCTAGCTAATGGCAAGATCGATCCCGTTGTCGATCAGCGTCCTTGTTATAAATCACTTGGAACAAATGGCCCTGAAAGACAAAAGGCATGGAAGACATATGTTTATGATACCATTGCTGATTACGAGCTAAAATTGATTCGTGATGCCTTGCAGCGTGGCCAAGTGACCGGTGGAGATAAATTCCAGCAGGAAATATCAAAAAAACTTGGCATTCGTTTGTCCAACAAAGGACCAGGCAGGCCGAAGAAGGTAAAGAATTAATTCAGTCCTTTTTGCCCATCTAACACCCCACAAGGGGATATAAGTGCCTTGGATATAGAGTACAGTTCACAGTTATCAAATACATTTCTCGTTTCCTTGTTTTTTTTGACAGTTTTGTAGGAGTAAGGCACTAAAAACATCAATCGCTGACGGTTCAGCCTGGTAAATTGTTGTTTTATAGTGTAGCTCATGCAGCTATTTGGGCTTTTTACGAGATGGTCGTTTTTGATAAATTGATTCAAGAATGGAAAAGGGAAACGCTTTAAGGAGAAATACAAGTGACACAAGATACAGTATGGCATATGCCACCCAATAAAGCGCGATCATTAATGTTGGCAAAACGTCAACTCTCTGAGCTGGTTTACGATGCAGTGAATCTTGAAGGCATACCTTTCACCCTGCCGGAAATTCAGACGTTGCTGGATGGCATAACTGTCGGGGGGTATAAAGTTACCGATCAAGAAATAGCCTTGAATCAGGCAAATGCCTGGCGCACTCTTTTTCGATGGGTCGAGCAAGGGGTTTTCTCCATATCTGCGCAGAGGGCCTGTGAATTGCACGCAATAGCCGGTAAAAACGAAGCACTTGCCTGGGGCAAGTTTCGCACCGGATCGGTTACTATTGCCGGAACCGAATATATGCCGCCGAGCTCCGAGGATCTTCCGTTATTGTTTGAGTCTCTCGTCAATGAAGTACAACAAATTGCTGACATTTATGACCGGGCCATCCATGTTTTCCTCACCATGGCAAGAGGTCAATTCTTTTATGATGTCAACAAACGCATGGGACGATTTATGATGAATGGACTTTTGCTAAGCGAAGGATACCCAGCCATCAATCTTCCTGCAAAACGCCAGTTGGAATTTAATAATCTCATGTTGGAATTCTATCAGACAGGTCAACAGAAACCCATGAACAGCTTTTTGCGATCATGCCTCAATGAGAGAACAATCAAAATAATGAATGAAGACTAAGACAGGTCTGGTAGATTAGGCATAGTTACCGGAATGTTCGGTACCAGATGGGGTCAGACCACGGTAATATCTTGATCTAGTGTCGTGATCATGGCTGAGGTTGAGCAACACAACTTGAAGGTTGTCGGGCCATGGATATACATTTTGATTTGTATATGGGTAAATTTTGGCCATGACGCATGAAACAAATGGGGAAGTGCTGTTTCTTCGGGGCGATTTGCAGCCTCAGCCCGACTACTTCGCTAACCCATCACTCCACCAGGCCTGCGCAAAAAGCCGCGCAGGCCTTTGAATTCAAACCTCCGGCATAAGCTTAGTTCTAAACTTTTTTATCTGAATAACAGAGGAGATTGAGATAATAGGTGCATCCAACATTCCATTCGACGCTAATGAATTCACAGGCAAGCGTGTTTTAGTGACTGTCGGGACGAAAGGCGCCGGTAAGACGACAGCAGACCGCTTCCTGCGTGGAGGCGCAACTGTCATTATAACTACACGCTCCGCTCCGGCGGTAGAGACAGCCAATCATTTTATTCAGGCAGATATCTCGACCGCCGAAGGCACGACGAAGATAACCAACGAAATTGATGTTGGATTAATCTCCGTAGTCAGAAGTTAGCTGGGAATAGCAAACTAACTTATTAGAGAATCTCTATGATTTCCGGAATAGATCTCTTTTTTTCTATTCAACAACCTGGCAATCTTTATTGCCCTGGTGACCATCTACGGTTACCTGCTCGTCAAATTTAATAAATCAAATTGGTATAGCCGTCAAACTATAATTGGCGTGTCTTTCGGTGTCTTTGCCATTGGCTGTATGTATGCCAAATTTACAGTCTTTGAAGGCGTGATCGTCGACCAGAGAAACGCCATTATTGTTTTGAACGGCGTTTTTGGCAGACCTCTTGCCGCTTTTCTCAGTGCTGCTTTAGCAGGAGCCTTCCGAATGTATCTTGGCGGAGATGGTACCCTGGCAGGGGGTATTGAAATGTTATTGGCATCAAAGCATTTATCATGAAACCGATTGACAATCAGAAGCTTGCCAATACGGTACGAATGCTTTTGGATGCTTCCTGATAAGTGGAATTGTAACTTCATTCGACTGCACACTCCAGCTTTGCGAATTTCTTAGGAAAATTTCCCTTAGTACCACATTTCCTTAATACTACCTGGCCGTGATCTCTTTGATTAAATGATCCCTTTTGAATTGGCAAAGGAGTATTATTTTTCAATACTCGTCCCTTGTGTTTTCACTTCTACATTTATTTTGTTATTTCCAATTCCTGCACCATCTTCTCTGCATAATCTCACAGTAAAGAAATGGCAGACATTCTGCATGTCATCGATAGGACGTTGCAAATGTGGTTGCGTAACGATTCTTGATGAGGTTTATTAGGCCGCTTGTCTCGTGGACACCCCCTCATGGGGGAGAGAAATTTTATATGAAAAAATGAAATAAGCAATAGATCAAAAACTCCAATGGAGAAGCAAAATGAAGTCTCGTATTTTTTTTAGTCAATTTCTGACTGTGCTTATTGTGCTGTCAGTAGGGAGCGTTGTAGTAGCTTTGGCCGCAGAGCCCATCTTAATTGGGTTGAACCTCCCTTTAAGCGGGCCGCGTGAGACCTCCGGTAAATCAACCCGGATGGGCGCAGAATTGCTTAAGGAAGAAATAAATGGTGAGGGGGGAGTTCTGGTAGGTGGAACCCGTTATCCGCTCAAATTCATCTATGCTGATAACGAAACCAGCCTTGAAAAAGCTGTAAGCGGTACATTGCAACTTATCAGTAAGGATAGAGTACTCGGTGTTGTTGGTCCCAATTCCAGTTCCCGGGCAATCCCTGCGGGTGGGATTGCTCAGTCTTTCAAAGCACCGATGATTTCCCCCACATCCACTAATCCCAAAACAACCACCAATAGGCCGTTTGTATTTCGGGCGTGTTTCCTCGACGATTACCAGGGAGAGGTAATGGCCCGGTTTGCAGTGTCTGAATTTAAGGCTTCAAAGGCGGCGGTACTTTTTGATTCGGAAAATACCTACCCAAAAGGGTTGGCGGCGTTTTTCAAAAGTTCTTTTGAGAAAGAAAAAGGGGCTGGTTCCGTTGTAGCTTATGAATTTTTCAAATCTGATTATTCCGATCTGTCGTCAAGCATGAAAAAAATCATGGTTTCCGGTGCTGATGTTCTCTTTGTTCCTCAGTACTCACATGAGTTGCCGTCTATCTTAAAGCAGATCAAAGCGGCCGGCTGGGAGAAGCCGATCATTGGCGGGGATGCCTGGGAATCATCTGACTTGAATGAAAAATGTGGAGATCTCTGCAAGGGACTGTTCTTCAGTGCCCATTTCGGGGCCATTGGTGCCAAAGGTAAGTCCAAGGACTTTATTGATAGGTATAAGGCGAAATATCAACAAATGCCGGACGGATATTCCGCGCTTGGTTATGACGCAGCCAATCTTCTGATTACCGCGATTGCCAAACTCGATTCCATTAATAAGAATATTTTTGTAGCCCGAGAAGATGTGAAAAATCAACTGTCATCGATCAAGGCTTACGATGGAGTCTCCGGTGTTCTCAATATGAACGATAGCGGTGATCCTTCCAAAAGCGCGATAATTATCCATATTACCGAAGACGGTCAATTTGAATCTTACGCGACAATTGCTCCATAAGAGTTACCAACAACTTTTTCTTACTACAAAGGGGATTGTCGAATGATGATCCCCTTTATATTTTGCAAACAGCAATATTTGAGGTGGTCAATAATGGGGGTCAAAAAATTGGGGTCAGGTCTTGAAATATAACTTTTATTTCGCTATTATACTTTTATGGCAAGACCACTAAGAATAGAATTTCCGGGTGCAGTATATCACGTCACTTCCCGAGGAAATGCCCGGCAGAATATCTTTTTTGATGATGTCGACCGACAGGTGTTTCTAAAAGTATTGGGCAATGTCGTTGAAAAATACAATTGGCTTTGTCATGCCTATTGTCTGCTGGACAACCATTACCACATCCTGGTGGAAACACAGGATCCAAATCTTTCCCTGGGAATGCGGCAATTGAATGGTGTGTACACCCAGAGAATTAATATCCGGCATCATCGGGTCGGCCATCTCTTCCAGGGGCGATATAAAGCAATCCTGGTGGAAAAAAATGTGCATTTACTGGAACTCTGCCGTTATATTGTCCTTAATCCGGTGCGGGCCAGTATGGTAAATGAACCAAGGCAATGGCAATGGAGTAGTTACACGGCAACTGCTTATGCCATAAAACCTGCAGATTTCCTGTCGATTTCCTGGATTTTGGGTCAGTTTGCCAAAAACACAAATGATGCCCGTAAGATTTACCGAAAATTTGTTGCCGAAGGTTTAGTCAAGCAAGAGCTTAATCCCTGGAAGAAACTTGTCGGACAGATCGTCTTCGGCGGCGCAGATTTTGTTGCTGATATCCAGTGCAGACTGAGTGACGCCAGAGAAATTGGTGAAATTCCACGGGCACAAAGATTTCCCGGCAGACCGGCACTTGAGGACCTCTTTCCAAACAAGATAAAACAAGATAAAATAGTCCGAAATATACAGATTAAAACGGCCCATATGCAGTATGGATATACTTTAAAGGAAATTGCGGATCAATTGCATATCCACTACACAACTGTCAGTAAGGTTTTGAAAAACTGCAAAAAGTGATTTTTCAAGACCTGGCACTGAAGATGGCACTTGCCATTTTACGAGCCAAGCCTGTATGAACGTTCATACGGTTGTCTTTGCGGACTTTCTGTTAGAAAATGTTTTGGTCGATTCGCTGTAGCGTTTGGATAACTCGGCTGCCTCGGAAAGTCGCCAAACCAGACATTTATTGCCGTTTTTAATGTTTTCTTTTCCTTTTTTTATGCCGTATTCATGTTCCTGTAAAAATAGCTTATTAATCATCAGAGCAACTATAATTATTTTCTTTCCAGCCTGTAAAGTGTAGTATCTGGCGGGTAAAGAATTGCCCATAAAAAAAGCGAACCTCCTCTGATGCTCAGTGTCAGGAATATTGAGCCAAACATTACCCTGTAACCGTTAAAAATTCATGGAACAGGATCTCATTACAACCATATGGCCACAGGTCATCCTGCCGCTCATCAGACTCACCTTCTTTATTACGCTCGGTCTTTTTCTTGCCAATTTTATTGAAAGCATGAACTGGACTCATAGGCTGGCGACCCTATCGCGGCCCCTCATCAGGCTTGGCAGGTTATCAACCATTACCGGGGCGAGTTTTTCGGTGGCTTTTTTTTCAGGAGTCTCGGCCAATACTATGCTGTCCGAAGCCTTCGATAAGGGACAGATGAGTAAAAAAGAATTGATCCTGGCTAACCTGTTTAACTCTCTGCCGCGATTTTTTCTTCATCTGCCCACAACTTTTTTTCTCACTGCACCACTTATCAAGATGGGTGCTTTGCTTTATGTCGGCCTTACCTTCAGTGCCGCCATCCTGCAGACAGTCTTCGTTGTCCTCTGGGGCAGAATACTTCTCCCGGCAAATGACGATGCCTGTGAAATCCCCCTACCGATACGTAAAAAAACCGGCTGGAAGGAAGCCATTGCAAAAAGTATTAAGCGGCTGAAAAAACGTATCGGTAAAATCCTCATGTTTATGGTCCCAGTATATCTGCTCTTTTTTCTTTTCAACAGGTATGGTTTATTTGCCGAGATGGAACAATTTCTTGCCAACGAAGCCTGGTTCCTGTCGTGGTTGAATCCACAGAGTCTTGGAATTGTTGTTTTACACGTCACGACAGAATTTTCCGCAGGGCTGGCCGCGGCGAGCGTACTGCTTGCCCAAAACAGTCTCAGTTATAAAGAGGTGGTATTAGCCTTGTTAGTCGGTAATATTCTCTCGACTCCGATCAGGGCGATACGTCATCAGCTGCCATATTATACGGGTATCTATACACCTAAACTAGCTCTGCAACTCGTTGGCATCAGCCAGGTAACACGCGCTTTTTGTGTAATCCTGGTTGCTGTTGTTTATTATTTTCTGGTCTGAGGGAGTGGGATTCAAAACCCGTCCTTACAGTCCCTTCACGAAAAACGCCGACTGAAAAACAATGTATCGCCATTCAGAAAAAAGGTTTGTCCTTCTCACCTGCGCTTTGCTGTTCTGCACCGCTCTTGTCATTATCGTTTCAACGGGCATGGGGTATATGGCGATAGCTCCCGAAAATATCTTCCGGGTTATTGGTGCAGTTGTTTTCGGCCAGCCCTCCTTTACTGATGGCATTGAAGTCACCATCCCCTATGTTGTTATGGATGTCCGGTTGCCGCGTATCCTGACCGCAGCCTTAGTTGGCGCCGGTTTGGCCTTGTCCGGGGTTATTTACCAGGGCATTCTACTCAACCCGCTCGCCGATCCATATACGCTTGGTATTTCAAGCGGCGCTGCCTTTGGGGCATCTTTGGCACTTCTTGCCAATGTGACTATGCTCGGACACTTTTCGACCCCTGTTTTTGCCTTTGTCGGTGCCATTCTTACCCTGATTGTCGTCATGCGTCTTTCTACCTTTAACGGACAGATCTCAGCCCAGACACTTATTCTTTCCGGAGTTATTGTCGGGGCGATATTATCTGCGGGTATTAGCTTTCTAAAATATCTTGCCGACGAACAGGTGGCCATCATCATCTTCTGGTTGATGGGCAGTTTCGCTTCAAGTACCTGGAATGGTGTCGGGTTGGTCGGTGCCACTCTTCTTTTCGGCATCGTGGTGATGCTCTATTTTGCAAGGGATCTAAATATCATGAGCCTCGGCAGGCGATCATCCGACACCCTCGGTGTGGAAACCGCCAAGGTGAGGAAAATTCTTTTGCTTACCGCTTCACTGGTGACTGCGGTTTGCGTTGCTGTGACCGGTATTATAGGTTTTATTGGCCTGATTGTACCGCATTTGATGCGGTACCTGGTTGGGCCCGATAACCGCAAGCTCCTGCCGGTCTCGGCCCTGGCCGGGGCCATTCTGCTGTTGCTGGCCGACACGATGACCCGGGCGGTTCTGCCGATTGAAGTTCCTATAGGTGTACTGACAGCACTCATTGGCGGACCGTTTTTTTGTGTAATTTTCAGGCAGAAACAAAAAGGCAAAAGCTATGAGTAGCAACGATTCCCCCGCTCCTCTTTATACTTTGAAAGAAGTTTCCTTTGCCTATGGCACCGCACCTGTTCTGCAGGATGTCAACCTCACCCTTCAACCCGGTAAATTTTATGGAGTTATCGGCCCGAATGGCTGCGGCAAAACAACCTTTCTCGATCTTCTTACCGGTATCAAAAGCCAGCGTACTGGCAACATCCTGTACAAAGGAAAGGAAATCGGCAGCTATTCGAAACGCAAGCTTGCTCAACAGCTAGCCCTCGTTCCCCAGGAATTCGACACCGGTTTTGGTTTTACCGTTGAAGAGATTGTTCTCATGGGCAGGCATCCGCATATCGATCGTTTTTCAACCCCTTCTCACAAAGATTGGCTTATCGTTGATCAGGCGATGGAATATATAGGTATTGGAGAGCTGAGAGATCGTTATACAAATAATCTGTCCGGAGGTCAGAAACAACGAGCTGTGGTGGCCAGGGCTTTGGCTCAGAATGCACCGGTTCTGCTCTTTGACGAAGCGACTTCAAGTCTTGACATCAAATACACTTTGCAGATTTTCAATATTGCCCGCGAACTTGTCCGGAAAGAAAAAAGAACAGTGATTGCCGTTATGCACAATCTAAATCTGGCTGCAGCCTACTGCGACTATAGTATTTTTATGAAAGATGGTCGCATTGCCAAACACGGCCCGACAGCTAAAACTATGACCGCAGAGACCATTTCCGATGTGTTTGATGTCCGGGCGAAGGTTGCTTTCGATTCATTCAATCAGGCCCAGCAGGTAAGTTTTCAATATTGGGAACAATAACAATGTCTGTATTAATTAAAACTGCTCAAGCAACTGATTCCATACGGCTCAGTTTTCTTATATTCTTATTTTTCTGGCTGACGCTGCCTCTCTCGCCCCGAGCAGAGAGTGCAAAATACATTATCGACAGTTCGGGGCAGACCATCAGCGTAGAGAAGCCCTTTACCAGGATTATCTCCCTCTATTCCGCCCACACCGAAAACCTTTGCAGTCTCGGAGCAGAAGAACTCCTGGTGGGGATTTCCAGATCGGATGATTACCCGCCTTCCATCACAAATAAACCCCGTTTTTCTTATCGGGAGGATCCGGAAAAATTCATTGCCCTGCAGCCGGATCTGGTGCTGGTACGGCCAATGATTGAACGATCCTATCCACAATTCATCGATAAACTGAAAAGGGCCGGCATCGTCGTTGTCTCACTGCAGCCAAATGGTGTGGACGAAATGTTTGATTACTGGGAGAATCTTGGGATTCTTACCGGCAATGAAGCTGCGGCAAAAGAAATGATAGCTGCTTTCAATTCCCGCCTTCAATCGATTCAGTACAGCTTAAAAAATGTAGAAGCAGACCAGCGTCCAAAAGTTTACTTTCAGTCAATTCATAGTAAAATGAAAACGTTTGCCAAGGAAAGTATCGGAGTATTTGTTCTCGAACAGGCTGGAGGAATCAATATCGCCGCCGGTGCTGAGCAGGTTCGAGGCACAAATATCGCTTACGTTGGTAAAGAACAGCTGCTCAGTCTTGGAGCGGAGATTGATATTTTTCTGGCCCAGCGTGGCATTATGAATCCGGTTAATCTGGACATTATAATGAAAGAACCTGGTTTTGGGGCTATTAAAGCCATACGCAATGGGCAGGTATATCTCATCGAAGAAGCGCTGGTGTCCCGCCCTACTTTACGAATCCTTGATGGCATTGAACAGCTTAATACTCTGTTCTTCCATTCTAAAAACCAAGAACTGCAGCCACAAAATAGCCAATGAATAACAAAACTGTCCCCGCATTTATTGTCTCAGGTACCTCAAGCGGCTCCGGTAAAACCACGGTTGCCCTTGGGGTAATGGCTGCGTTCAGGCAGAGGGGATATTCGGTACAACCCTTCAAATGCGGCCCGGATTTTATCGATCCGGGCTTGCACCATCTCATTACCGGCAAGGTGTCACGCAACCTTGATCTGTGGATGAGTGGCGAAAAATTCGTCAAAGAGACACTGGCGCGAAATAGCCAAAAAGCTGATATAGCCATAATTGAAGGGGTTATGGGCATGTTTGACGGAGGAATTTCATCGAGTGGCGTCCTTTCGGAAACACTCGGCTTACCTGGAATTCTGGTTCTTGATGTCCGCTCCATGGCCGAAAGTGCGGCAGCCATCGTCAAGGGCTTTGAAACCCTGCGACCTAAAGCCGCTCCCAAAGGAATTATCCTCAACAGAGTTGCAAGCCAAA
>JBARUR010000199.1:0-6034 GCA_049645845.1 Desulforhopalus sp.
GCAAAGGGAGATGAGTAATTAAAAGGAGGAGTAAAGTGAACGAGAAAATGAAATACCGAAAGTATTGGGGTCTTGCTGCGTTTCTTGCGGTAACAGCAGTAGCTGTACCGGCGCTGGCGGAAGAAGCAAGTTTGGGAGATACGGTTGTCCAGCTGGCTTATTCAGTTGATACCTTCTACTTCCTGATGACCGGTGCACTGGTTATGTGGATGGCGGCCGGCTTTACTATGCTCGAATCAGGATTGGTCCGAAGCAAGAATACTGTGGAAATATTGACAAAGAATGTTGCACTCTATTCAATTGCCTGCGTTATGTATATGCTGGTCGGTTATAATATTATGTATGGTGACAGTGTAAATAGTTTTATTCCGGGACTTAGTTTCCTTCTGGGTGCAGACCACACAGTTGATGAAGTATTGGCAAGTGGAGGAGAAGTATATTATTCATCGCTGGCGGACTTCTTTTTTCAAGTGGTATTTGTTGCTACCGCCATGTCCATTGTTTCGGGTGCAGTAGCTGAACGTATGAAACTTTGGGCGTTTTTGGCCTTTGCAGTTGTGATGACAGGCTTTATATATCCTGTACAGGGTTTTTGGAAATGGGGTGGTGGTTTTCTTGATGCTCTTGGCTTTTTGGACTTTGCCGGATCAGGGGTTGTGCATTTGTGTGGCGCTTCTGCAGCCATTGCGGGTGTTCTCCTGCTCGGTGCGCGAAAAGGAAAATATGTAAATGGCAAGATAAAAGCCATCCCCGGTGCAAACCTGCCGCTTGCTACCCTGGGAACATTGATTCTATGGTTGGGTTGGTTCGGTTTTAACGGTGGTTCTGAGTTGAAAATAAGCGATATCACAGAGGCAAATGCAGTTGCTATGGTTTTTGTCAATACTAACACTGCCGCAGCCGGTGGACTTATTGCAGCTTTAATGCTTTCGAGAGTCTGGTTTGGCAAGGCTGATCTGACAATGGCCTTGAACGGCGCATTGGCTGGACTGGTAGCGATTACAGCCGAGCCTTTAACCCCTACACCTTTGGTTGCTACAATTGTCGGAGTAATTGGCGGATTACTGGTTGTCGCTGCAATTATTTTTATCGACAAGGCTAAGATTGATGATCCGGTCGGCGCTATTTCGGTCCATGGAGTCTGCGGAGTCTGGGGATTGCTGGCCGTTGCCTTTACAAATCCCGAAGGATCGCTTGTCGCCCAGTTAATTGGTATAGTCGTTATCTTTGCCTGGGTTTTCGGAACAAGTTTTGTTACCTGGCTCATCATTAAGGCAGTTATGGGTATTCGCGTCAGTGAAGAGGAAGAGATGGAAGGTGTCGACGCTGCGGAATGCGGACTGGCTGCATATCCTGAATTTACTAAAGAATAAGAAGGGAGAGTCCTCGTGAAAAAAATAGAAGCAATCATAAAACCTTTTAAGCTTGAAGCGGTAAAGGATGCACTGACTGACATCGGTATCACCGGTATGACTGTATCGGAAGTGAAAGGATATGGACGCCAGAAGGGACATAAAGAGATGTACCGCGGTGCAGAATATAATGTAGATTTTAACCCTAAAATCAAAATAGAACTGGTGTTGTCTGCCGATATGGTCGAGAAAGTTGTCGAAGCTATTCGGAAAGCTGCCAACACTGAAAAAATAGGTGATGGAAAAATCTTTGTTCTGCCGGTCGAAGATGTTTTGAGAGTGAGGACGGGAGAAAGAGGAAAAGACGCAATTTAGAAATGATACCCGGTCATCTGCCATGCCGGGGTTAGTATGAAGTGCGTCTTGAAAAGAAGCCTTCTTTCTGCATCAATAATGCGGAAAGAAGGCTTTTTTTGTTGCGTTCGTCCTTTGCTAATGATAATTATTCTTTGCAAATCTGGTGTGATGCAGGTATATGTGGATATCGCTCCGACGAGCTGTTATACTTATGTCTTTTATGTTTGCTGTTTTAAAGCTGTGCTTTTTTTCTAATCAGTTGTACACCAACTTTTCGACAGATCAACAAGGGGCGGACCATGTTACCCATCAGTTGACTGACTCGATACAAGATAATTAACTACGGAGGAGGTTGTAATGGGTGAAATGGATCTGGTCATGGTGAACTGGGCGAGGGCACAGTTCATTTTGACTGCGATGTATCACTGGATTTTTGTCCCGATCACCTTGGGGCTGTCGGTACTACTGGCGTTTTTTGAATCGCTCTACGTTCGTACGGGGAACGAAGAATGGAAGCGGATCACGAAGTTCTGGATGACTCTTTTCGGCATTAACTTCGCCATCGGTGTTGCTACAGGTATCATCATGGAATTTCAGTTCGGTACAAACTGGTCTAATTATTCATGGATGGTTGGTGATATTTTCGGGGCTCCATTGGCGATTGAAGGAATTTTCGCCTTCTTCCTCGAAGCAACCTTTTTTGTCGTAATGTTTTTTGGCTGGGAGCGGACTACAAAAAGGTTTCATCTTTTTTCAACCTGGATGGTGGCCATTGGGGCAAATCTTTCCGCGCTCTGGATTCTTGTAGCTAACGGTTGGATGCAATACCCGGTTGGAATGGCTTTTAATCCTGAAAACGCCCGGTTTGAGATGCAGAATTTCTGGGAGGTACTTTTTTCACCTGTTGCAATCTCCAAATTTACCCACGCTACCGGTTCAAGCTTTGTCGTTGGTGCTCTTTTTGTGATAACAATTTCCTCGTACTATCTGCTTAAGAAGCGTCACGTGGATATGGCGAAGAAATCAATAATCGTGGCTTCGGTTTTTGGTCTGCTTTCTTCAATATTTACTGCATTTACCGGGGATGAATCCGCCTATTCCAATAGTCAGTATCAACCTATGAAGCTTGCCGCATATGAAGGACTCTATGAAGGATCTAAGGGTGCTGATCTTGTCGCTCTGGGTCTTTTGACCAGTGGGAAGAAAGTTGGTGATGGTCAGGATCCGTTCGCCTTTGAAATATCTGTACCAAAGGGTCTCTCACTCCTGGCAAAACGTGAGCTGAACGCCTATGTCCCCGGTATAGAGGATCTTATTTACGGCAATGAAGAGGAAGGGATCATGTCTGTTGCCGAAAAGATGGAGAAAGGCAAAGCGGCCATCGCCGATCTGGCGTCCATGCATGCGGCAAAAAAGGCCGGAGATGAGGCGGCTACAGGTGCAGCCATAGATCGATTCAGAGTTAATCAGGACTACCTTGGATTCGGTTATCTTAATACTCCTGAAGAAGCTGTACCTCCGGTTGCAACTACGTATTACTCCTTTCATGTCATGGTTTATCTCGGCTCGTTTTTTATCCTGCTCATCCTGCTCTATCTCTATTATTCCTACAAGGATACTTTGGAAGATAAAAAATGGCTGTTGTGTTTGGGTGTAAGCTCTTTTTTTCTGGCAATGATTGCATCGCAGATGGGCTGGATTGTCGCTGAAGTAGGTCGTCAGCCATGGGCAATTCAAAACCTGCTGCCGGTAAAAATGGCGACAACCAACATTGGAGCAGGCCATGTACAGACATCTTTTGCTATTTTCTTTACAATCTTTACAATACTGCTCATTGCTGAAATCATGATCATGCTCAAGCAGATAAAAATAGGACCGGAGGGCGAGATATGATTGGTAATTTAGACTTAGTGATCCTACAGCATATCTGGTGGACAATATGCTCGATCGTTGGAGCCCTCTTTCTTTTTCTTACTTTTGTGCAGGGTGGACAAACCCTGCTCTGGCAGGTGGCAAAGACAGATCGGGAAAAATCTTTTGTAATAAATTCCCTAGGCAGAAAGTGGGAGCTGACGTTTACCACCCTGGTTCTTTTCGGCGGAGCTCTTTTTGCCGCTTTTCCAAAATTTTACGCAACAAGTTTTGGTGGGGCTTACTGGGTCTGGCTGTTGATTCTTTTCACCTTCATCATTCAGGCGGTTAGTTATGAATACCGAATGAAGCCGAACAATCTGCTTGGAACGAAGACCTATGAAATATTTCTCTTTATCAATGGTTCAGTCGGGATTCTTTTAATCGGTGCCGCTGTCGGAACATTTTTTACCGGTTCCAATTTCATTTTGAATGATTTCAACCAAGTGACCTGGACCCATCCACTGAGAGGGCTTGAGGCCGCTTTTTCTTTCTTTAATCTTTCGCTTGGATTGTTTCTCGTGTTTAACGCCAGGGTACTGGGATCGATGTATCTGGCAAATAATATTAATTTCAATAAAGTTCCCGAGTTTGAAGCACGGGTAAGAAAATCATGTCTGATCAATTTTCTCTGCGCACTACCTTTTTTGCTTTATGTGGTCGTCAGCCTATTGTTGATCGATGGCTATGGTACCGATACCCAGGGTGTTGTCAGTATTATAGAAGGTAAGTACCTGAACAACCTCCTGGCGATGCCATGGGTTCTCGCTCTCCTATTGATTGGTCTCTTTCTGGTGCTTTTGGGAGTTACCCGAACAAGTTTGGCAAGGTCCACTACGGGGATCTGGTTCGGTGGTCTCGGTACGGTCCTGGTAGGGCTTGCAGTATTTTTTACTGCCGGCTTCAACGGAACTCCTTTTTATCCATCAAAGGTCGATCTGCAATCGAGTCTGACCATTTATAATGCCTCCTCAAGTCATTATACCTTGACGGCAATGTCTTATGTCGCTTTGTTTATTCCTTTGGTGCTGGCTTATGTTGCTTATGTCTGGCGGCAGATGGATTCAAAAAAGATAGGCAGTTCCGATCTAAAGGATAAGAAAGCTTATTAAAAATGATGGCGTCGTAAAAACTCTTCATCTGCGTCGTTGCTGCAAAATTTCTATAATTACGACGTACTCTAGTACGCTGTAATGATAGAAATTTTGCGCGCCTAGCAAATGAATTTTTTTACTTAGCCATCTGGAATTTTAGGTTTTTACGAGTTTATCAAAAAAAATAAGAGGAATAAATAATGATTCCAGTACTATTGATTAGCTGGGTTGCCCTGATTGCCGTGTCTTATCGGCTGGCAATCATAATGCTTGTAAAGACGAAGCATCTATAGTGTAACGTTTAGAGCTGTCTGCGAATCCGGTGGGGATTGCTTTCTCCGGATTCGCAGCTATTGAATTATAATTAAGAGGAGTGGGCTTAACTTAGAAAAAATGGATTGACGATTCCCCACCAAATCACCTGAAGAGAAATGAGGGCGTAAATGCCTGCGATAACATCGTCCATCATTATACCGATTCCGCCATGGATTCGCCTGTGGATCCAGGAAACGGGAAATGGCTTGAAAATATCAAAAATACGAAAGAGGATGAGGCCGATAAACCAGGCTGCAAGATGTGGTGGGGCTGCAGTGAGTGTAATAAATATGCCTAGAAATTCATCGATAACGATACATTCGGAATCCGGGTCGTCGAGGATTTTCTCAGCCGAACCGGAAACAAAAAAGCCGAGAATAAAGAAAGCTCCCAACACCGGAAGGTAGCTTGATAGAGGCAAGTCCTTGATAAATAACCAAGGGAGAAGAGCGACTAAAGAACCGCATGTCTCAGGCATTAACCTTAGTTTTCCTACATATAAGCCGGTGGCCAGGGCCATAATCAGTTGGGTCATTGTGCCTCTTTTCTGTTTTTTCGTACCTCCGAGTAGACTTCCTGCAACGGCACCTTAAACCCTAAAGCAATTTTACGGCACTCTTCATATTCCGGATAAATGACCGTACCTGCCGGGGTCCGCACTTTTTTTGCCGTAATATTTCCCCATTGAGTCATCACCTCAACCTTTTCGCGTTGCAGTGTCCTACGGGATTCTTTTCTGAACCGTAAGCCTAATGCGGTAGTTTCGGAGAGAACGATATCCTTAAGCAAGTGAGCTGAAGCAGGAGAGCTGATAACCTGCAGGCTGAAACCCGCACGTCCTTTTTTCATGTGGATAGGGTACAGGGTTACGTCCAATGCTCCATTGTCAAACAACAATTCGCAAAGATAGGGAAAACCCTCGGGGCTCCAGTCGTCAAGATTTGTTTCAATGACCTCGACGCTCTGTTCTTCAGTGAGGCTGATGTCTCTGCCAATGATAATTCG